>JBBJME010000061.1:0-32962 GCA_037719765.1 Planctomycetaceae bacterium | reverse complement strand
CGAATTTTCTGAGCCACGACTCGATCTGAGGGTGCGGAAAATAAGGTTAAACGAAATTCCGACTCTGGGTTCTAAAGCAACAGCCCTTCGGAGCGCGGCAGTGTCGGTTTTTGGAGGTTCGGTCTTGACCGAATTTCAAAAAAAGCACAAAGTCTCAGCGGCAGGCGCTGCTTCGACAGATGACAACTCCGCCTGCCGTTCGAAAATCTCCCAAATTCACCTGCCATGGAAGGATGGTGAACCATGCGGCTAAAACGCTGGGCTTCGGTCCTGTTTGTGACTTGCTACCTGTTGTCGCTGACGTGGGGCTCTGCGGCACACGCATTGAAATTCGGCCTTTGCGGCAACACACTGAGCTACTTTGTCGTGTGGGACATGTTCTGCGGCTGGCAAGCCTATGACAATCGCACGCACATCGTGGCGGAAGACGCCAAGGGGAATTACTACGAAGTCCGGGAACCCTGGGGCGCGTTTACGCCCTTCGGAAACGTCGATCGAATCAACTACGACGTTTCGAATAATCTGATCGCGCGTCACATCAACCATGTGATCTCCCATACCTCACATCCCGAAATCGATCGCGTCTACGTTGTTCAGGAAATCTGGCCAAAGCAGTTCAACGTACCCTCGCATCTGTGGTCGTACAATTTCCATGAGCCGATGGAGAAACTTTCTTACTTCCATCTGAAGTCGATCTGCACTGCGAACGGGTCTGCAATTGAATCGTATCCTGACTGGTTCAACCGTCAGACGCTGCTGACGATCTCCGACAATCCCCGGCTGCGACAGGCGTCACGCGAAGCCACGCCATACTACAACACGTTCTTCGATCCCGCTGCCAATAATATCCAGAACAGGTTTCAGGCCACTTCGGATTCGAACGGGCTGAATACAAACTAATGGGAAAAAAGGGGTCAGGAATCAAAAGCCAAATGGCTCAGCGGGTGCTCTGTACTATAGGTTCCTGACCCCTTTTTCAAAGCCGGGTGGTCCGGCCTGCCACTTGTACGCAGAAGCCAGTACTTCGGCACCCGAAAAACGAGATTGTTACTGTTCCAGGCGATGAATGGAGTCATCATCATGAAGTCAAAGCAGGTACGACGTCCAGCGCTGTTTGGCGGCCTCCGGGAATTCTTTTTTGCCGAACAGGCTCCGTACGGGATTGCCCTGGTTCGCATGTTTCTGCCGGCTGTCGCTCTCGTACCGATGATTCGGCGATTCGGGCGAGTTCGCGAATTGTATTCCACCGACGGTGCACCAACCCAGATGTTCGAACTGTTCGGACAGGGAACTCCGCTTCCGATCCTGCCTCCTTCGTTTGCCGTCGCGCTGTATGGAATCATGCTCTTCGCGCTGATCTGCGGAGTGTTTGGATTTCGGACACGACTGGCATTTCTGATCGGGGCTCCGCTGTACACGTATTTCAATTTGCTCGACGCCGTCAGTACGATGACGAAGTATTCCGTGATCACTTCACACGTCCTGCTCATTCTGGCGGTTTCTGAATGCCATCTCGTCTGGTCCATCGACGCCGTCCTGAAACGATGGCAGGACGGTCGTGAAGCGTCGGCAATTCCGCCCCGCGTCCCTGTCTGGCCAGCACGCCTGATTCAGATTCTGTTTTGCTTCGTATACTTCGGTGCGGCCATTACCAAGATACAGACACAGGGTTTTTTCAGCGGCGAACAACTGCGTTACTGGATGCTGAGTAACTGGAACTACGCAAATCCGGTCGGCGAGTTTATGGCGACTTCAACACCGCTGCTGTTGATCAGCGGTTACATCACCATCGTGTGGGAAATCTCTTTTCCCTTTCTCGCATGGAGACCAGTCGGTCGCTATTTCGCGCTCGGCGTCGGCATGCTGTTTCACTTCATGACATGGATTTCTCTGGGGTTGTGGATTTTTCCGCTCATCTGCATCAGCTGCTATCTGGCGTTTCTGATGGAACGAGACATCGTCGCAATCCGCCGCTTTGTGCATCGCCTGCGTCTGCCGACTTCACTATTGGGACTGCCGCGATTTGCCATTGCCCGCGCAATCGAAATGCGACCAGCGGCAATTCCGGTCTCTATGGTCTGGCTGGCACTGGCGACACTTGTGGCGGTCGGAGCGGCTGAGGCAGATTATCGATTTGATGTTTACGGGATCCGCTCGCACAACGGCATGATGCCGCTCAGAACGCTGGATCGCGAAGTGGCACGAACCATGATCAACAACTCCCGACCTTTGCGCGAAAAGGACAAATTCTTTTCCTTCGATATCGGCAGTCTGCTCGTTGGCGGTCAACTCGCGAATCGCCTGACAGAGTACGGATATGGCGACACGATCGTCGCTCAATGCAACATCAATCCGCCGCATGAGGATCTCTGGGTCGAAGTTGCGATCGAAGATTCCAATGAGCGAATTTTCGACAGTTCCGGTCAGTTCGTCACACGCGATTCGCTTTGGGCCAATTTCACCTACCAAACTGGAAGCAAGATGGCCCCGGGCGACTACTGGATGATTTTGAAAAGCGCCGGAAAGGAAATCGCCCGCAGACCATTCAAACTTTCAGGTGATCCCGGTTCGCTGCCGCCGATGGCACCGATGCTGACGAACTGAAAGGTGACAGATCTCACCGGACGACAGATTGCCCGCAATCGCGAGACGCAGGACCAGCCGAGCTTTGCGTCCCATCGTGAGCAAGTGATGCGATTGATCTCGGAAGCTGCGGCTGGTCTTGCAGCCCGCGGTTCGACCAGTTCTGAATCTGACGAACTGCCAACCATTACCGTGATCGGTGCCGGAAACTGTCAGGATATTGACCTGCCGGCGCTGGCCGGGTCATTCCGTGAAATTCGCCTCATCGACCTCGATGCCGTTGCGGTCGATGCCGCTGTGTCTCAATTTACCGCAGACGTCACCTCACGGATTCGGATTCTCGCTCCGATCGATATTGCAGCACCGCTGATGTCGTTTTCAGAATTCGACGGTTTTGACGCTGCCCAACGTTCTGCGCTTCTGGCAGCACTCGAGTCGTCATCGTTGCAGAATGAGCTCCCGGTTTCGGATGTGGTCGTCTCGACATGCCTGTTGAGTCAGCTGAACGATTCCGCGTCGCAAATTGTTGCGCCGGCGTCCCCGGGTTTTCTGCCATTCATTCAGGCCGTTCGTCGCGGGCATCTGGTCAGACTGCTCAGCCTGACTGCAGCTGCCGGACGAGCATTGCTGATCACGGATCTGGTATCATCTGACACGGTTCCGGACCTCGCGCGGACCTTGCCCGCGGATCTGCCGAAACTGATGCTCAAGTGTCTACAGTCCGGCAATTTCTTTTCGGGCCTCAACCCCGCCGTCGTCCAGCACGACATCCAGCACATTCCAGGCTGCCTTCAACTTTGCGCGTCCAGCCGCATTTTGCAGCCGTGGCACTGGCATCTCGGCCCACGCACCTTCGCCGTGTACGCGGTAGAAATGGTGCGATGCTCTGCAAACGATTGAGCGATAAGCCCATGCCACTGGAGGCTGCGGGGCAGTAGGGAACAATGGACGATCTTGCCTTTCAGAAATCACTGGGTCTTGGCGGAAGCCCGCGCCAAGAATAGACTCGCACGTTGTGCCCTTGATCAGCGAGAGTCAGTCCCGGGACCTGCCCCATCCGCTCCCACGCATCTTCATAGGGAAATACCGTGTACTCCGGACGCGTACGCGTGATGACATATCGGATGTCCGTGTTCCGTAGAAGCGTGAGTACATCGTCCGCGGCCCGAAACTGTCCGGGCTGAATCACATGATTCTGCCTTGCGGAGCCAAACCAGGGATAAGCTCGCTGATCTAACACAAGAATTGTGCAGGGATCATGATCGATCGAAAACTGTCGAAAAACGGTGCTTCCGGTGTACGACTGAAAATGAGTTGCAAGTCCGTTGTGCCAGGAATTCGAAAGCCATGCCACGGCGGCCATTATGCCAACGGTCGCCAATGCAACGACTGTGGCTCCCGCGAAGCGTGGATTCCAGAAAAGGACTTTCAGAATCCATCCGATGAGCAGACAATCCAGTGTCACCATGGCTAACGTCAAGGGCAGAGTCTGGTGTTGATGATTCGCACACAAACGCGCCCATTGAAATCCCACAGTCACAATCAAGAGTATTTGACACAATCGCTTCGCTCCCTTGAGATGGCACAGCAAAGTCACGCCGCCAACGACCGACATCGAGAGAAAACAAAGTCCGTAACGAACTGGCGTGTACGCCCACTTCAGGTGATTCAAAGACCCGGGTTCGTCTTCGACGCAGTACGGCGTGACGAGCCAGATCAACAGACATCCGAGAGCGGCAGAGGCGAGCAGCAGCCCTTTCAGAAATCCGCCATCGTTATCTGAAGTGCCAGCGATCGACCGGCAGGAGATCGGAAGACAAATCAGTATCACGGGCACCAGTCCCAGACACGCAACATGCAACGGTCCACACTTCTGCCAGACGGCATCAAACAGGAATGCGAGCATCTGAGAGTGGCCGTTGCCCGCAATCGATGTTGACCACAAGTCCGGATAAATGTTTTCCCCGGCAGCCTCGGTCGCACCAATCGGATACAATGCCAGTCCGGTGACCCACCAGTTTCTGGCGTACCAGTAGAGACAGAACGGCACGGTCGATGCACAACACCAGACCAGCGAACGCGCCCCGGTAAGCTGGTTGCGTTTCCAGAGAATGCTGAGCAGGAACAGGCAGATCGCCCCAAAGGCATAACCCAGTGCGAAATGCTTCGTTCCGGCCAGAACACCAATGGCGACGCCAATCAATGTCGATTCAACTCGATCAGGACGAAGCGGAGAATCCAGGTTCACTCTCAGAATCAATGCGAGTGCCGCAGAAAAACAAGCGACAACCATCAGATCATTCGATGCATCAATCGTTTCGTGAATCGTTGTGTAGACTGCAAGCACGCCTGCTGTTCCGAGATACTGCAGACTTGTCGGGACTCGCAGTGACTGAAAAATGGCAGGTGTCGCAAAGCCCCAGAGAATCACGACCGGGACATTGTTGAGTGGCACAAGAAAATCGCCTGAGCAACCCGCAGTTGCCCAGACACCAAGCAGTTCGCTGTTGGCAGGAAAGTACCAGCGCGCACAGTCGGGGACGTACAGCGACCCGGTCTGAAGCCAGTTGTCGATCAGCGGCATGTGATACCACAGCGAATCAAAATCGGTTGGAAACTTCAGAACCCCGTTGAGCACGGAATGTACGAGCAGCAGCGTTACGGCCGACAGACGTACAATCGAATCCAAGGCCAGTCCGCCGTCCTGCATTGCGGAATCTGCAGGCAGCTCTTCCAGCTTCCGAACGTAACGCTCTGCACACCAAAGAATTAACACGGCAAGCAGCTGTTGGAGAAACGCGGTCAATAGACCAATGGACCCCAATGCCGTTCCAGACAATACTAACGTGGCCACAAACAGCAGACTGCAAAACAGGCCGCAGTGAATCGAGTCTTCCCGTGGAAACAATCGGTGATGCATGCGCCGCAGCAGGGCTACCATCACCAGGTTGCCGATGAACCAAATTCCAGCCGCAACGGTGTCGATCAAACAGAGTCTCTGGAGCATTGTTACGGGCTGATCGTGCTTTTCGAAAACAACATGGCAGTTGATGGCTCACCATAACCACCACAGGCAAAGAAGTCATCTGGCGAAACGGCAACTGTCAATAATTGAGATGCCGCGGACTGGATGCGATACAACCACCTTTGGGATTTGCGGTCAAACAACAGCAGGTTGCCGTCTTCTGCGCCGGCCAGAATCTTCGTTTCGCCGTCAAAGAAGACCGCGTCTCGCAGAGGTGTACCGCAACGAATACTGGAGACTGCTTCTCCGGAAGGAAACTTCCAAACTGCAAGACGGTGATCACGCCCGCAGCTGAGCACCAAAGTGCCGTCCGATGAGAATCGCAGGGCTTTGACCTGATCCGTATGCTCGGCATAAACATCGTTTAATGTGTCATCGGAAACATTCCACACACGGATCACGCCATCGACGCAGCCGACCAGAAAAACAGAATCATCCCTGGCCAACGCGCAACATTCCGCAACCTTCGGACAGGATTTGCGGTGAAGCAGTTTCCCATTCTGAGGATCCCAGACGCTGAGCGTCGAATCCCAGCTCACGGCATACAGTTCTGTGCCGGAAGAATTCATGGCCAAACCGTGGATACAATCCTCGTGAGCCTTGAACGCATTGATTTCGATTCCAGTGGCCACGTCCCAGATCCGAATTTCACCTTTTCCCGTGGCACTGATCAGTTCTCGCCCCGACGGCGCAAAGACCATCGCTGTCACGCGATCTGTATGTCCTGTCACGGTTGTGATCGGGGTCCCGCTTCGATTCCAGAAGCGGATGGTTGTGTCGTCGCTGGCTGAAGCAGCTAAGTTTCCGTCGGGACTGAATTCGACATCGTTCACACCGTGTTGATGACCAACCAGCGGTATGAACTTGCTTGTGCGAAGCATCCACCATGCCGCAGCATCAACGGCCAGCAGAATGAGTCCAGCGACAACGAAGAACTTCCAGGACCACGCACCGACATTCTTCGACAGCGAGGGCATTGGCCCTGCTGTGATCGGGCCAGCATCGGCAGCCTGTGCGACTTTGCGATTCTGATCGGCCACAGACTCAGAACTCCCCGACGACTTCGCCGTCACTGCTTGTGAACAGGCGATACGCAACTTTGATGTCCAGTGATTCCGAAAGACCTCGCACCGACCCGTCAGAAAGCAGAACATTCGCGAACTGTGGATGCATGCTGCGAGGCCCCGCGTTACTTTCTTCTGAATTCTGAAACGTGCAGGGCAACTGGCCTGGTGATGGACTGCAGTACGGAATCCAGTCGTGTGATGGATCGCCGTTCACTCCCTGGCATTCACGGTCGCAGTCCAGCCCGACGCTTGATGCTCCCGGAGCCGGAAAAGCCCATGCCCCTCGATTGTCGCGCGGCGAAGGGACAGCGCGGATCTCGGCGACACAGACGGTATTCGTCAGTCCGTCAGTGATGCCCGCGATTCGTATACCGGAATTCTGTCCCATCACGCCACGATACTTTGGATCCTGCCAGAACGTGACGCCCCAACTCGCACTGCCAAAGTTTGCCGCATAATCACTGCGGGAGTACCAAGCTGTCAGGATCGGCTCGAAAAGGACATTCGTGCCCGGGTCGCTTGGACAAAGATACGCCCAAAGCCTTGCGGAAGTCACCTCCAGGTTCATCACATTTGTGGAATCGACTTCAAACTGAAAACGTCCGTACAGATTCGCCTGCTCCAGCATTGGGAGAATGGCAATCGCCCAGGTCGATCGAGGTTGATCCCTGCCGTTGTCGGTGTACCCATTCGGCCGGACGCACGCTGGCGGAAAGATGCGATGAACGTCGTGATAGTTGTGAAGAGCCAGCCCAATCTGCTTGAGATTGTTCAGACACTGTGTCCTCCGAGCCGCCTCGCGAACCGACTGCACTGCGGGCAGCACCAACGCCATCAGCACGGAGATCACGGCAATGACGACCAGCAACTCGATGAGCGTAAAGGCATGCTTTGAACGGATCGGATTCATTTCAGACATCACGTCCCCCGAATGATCAGTGGCGAGCGGCAGGGCGTCAGCCTCCGGGGTATGACCGCACTCGGAGGGCTGACGCCCTGCCGCTCGCCGAACTATCATCAACGTCTCTTCGGAATTAACTGAATGATACTCACCAGAAAACTCCCGAACACAGCCTGAATTCCCACCATGCACAGAAACAACGACGGAATGACACGCGACACAGTCAGCTTGGCCGTCATCGTTCCGTAACCAGCGGCCCTCCATATGAGAAACGCGGATGCAAACCAGACAGCACCGACAACAACAGCAATTAACCCCAGCACGATCCCGCCTTCCAGCGATGCATGCCGTTCCATGCGATACAGCAGCCGTTGCTGCGGATGAATGCCAATCGCCGAGGCAAACTGTCGAGCGAACGTGCCCGTGATCAGCAATTGAAAACCCACCAACGCGATCATCGCCGCCGCCAGACTGCTGTTCACACTCAACTCGGCCCCAGCCACATCCAGTCCACCCGAAAAGCCAATCGCCGCCATTATCAGCAGACCAGGCAGGAAGAGTGACATACCGGTCACCACAAATAGCCAGCGAGGACAATACAAGAGCATGAATCGCAGGTGGCGCCAGCCGTCTCGAAAGCTCCGCAGATGCGGAGGCCGCGACCGACCATCGGGCCGCAGAGTGGTGGGAATCTCGGCAATACGCAGCCCTTCCAGAGTCGCCTTGATTATCATCTCACTGGCAAATTCCATTCCGGTCGTGGAAAGCTTCAATCGCTCAATCGCGTCTTTGCGAAACCCTCGCAGTCCACAGTGAAAATCCTTCACTGGGCAGCCAAAAAACAACCGGCCAATCCCCGACAGCACCGGGTTGCCAATATACCGATGATGCCACGGCATCGCCCCCGGCTCAATCCCGCCCAGAAACCGATTCCCCATCACAAGGTCATAACCCTCGCGCAGCTTTTCAACAATCAGCGGAGCATGCTCAAAGTTGTAACTTCCATCGGCATCGCCCATCACAACAAATTCACCACGCGCCGCCGCAATCCCACCGAGTATTGCCGCTCCATAACCCTTCTCATTTACATCTACAACCCGAGCCCCCGATCTCCGGGCAATTTCCTGCGAACCATCGGTACTTCCATTGTCGGCGATCAACACTTCGCCGCAGATCTCTAACTCACCCAACGCCGCATAAGCATCAGAGATGCATGTTTCCAGAGTCTCTGCTTCATTGAGACAAGGCATGACGATCGTGATGTCGAGTGCCCGCTGCTCCGTGTTCTTTTGGTGACCGCATTCCTGGCGTGGGGTCAAAATGGACGGTGGCTGGTGGTATTATTACTTGAATGCGATGCTGGTGAAGATGCCGGTTGGGGACGTTCCGTTTGATTGGAGTTGCGGTGGTGCAGTTTGTTTTGAACCACAGACGACACGCAGATCACCAAGGCAGCACACAGGTGATGAACGAGGCTTCGGGGATCACCAGCAGATCTGGCGATCCCTGCGATTCGACTCTGTGGTCCACTGTGACCCCTGTGGCGAACTTTGCGATGCAACGCACTGGGATCAGTGTCAAGTCTGAAGTGAATTGCACACGGAGGGCTGACGCCCAACCGCTCGCCGACGAGGTTGGGTCGCCGTGACTTGAGACGCTGTATCTGCTGGCTCCTGCGATCGGGACTTTCTGCCTGGTAAGCTCCCAAACGGGGTTCAATCATCACCTGCGATACGTGCTTCCATCGTTTCCGTTTCTGTTTAACTTTGCGAGCCGGACCGTATTGCTGTTGAATTCGCGATTGCGTTTGTTGCGACTGCTGTCGGTTATCTGTGTCACCGGTACGATTGTCAGCAGCCTAAGTGTTTATCCTCACAGCCTGTCGTACTTCAACGAACTTTCCGGAGGCTCACTCAACGGCTGGAAGCATCTGGATTCCAGCAACATTGACTGGGGCCAGGATCTGATCCTCGTCAAGGAATGGGTCGAGCAACATCCCGAGGCGAAGCCACTTCATATTCACTCAACCGGATATGTGACTCCGCAGCAGATGGGCATCAAGACTGAACCACTCCGGATGACAACTCAAACGTCGCCGGACGGTAAATCGATCTCCTACAAGTGCGCCCCCGGCTGGTACATCGTTGGGCTCACGCGGCTTGTCGATCCCCAGGATCCGTTCCACGAACTGCTCCAACGTGAACCCGACGGCTACATCGGCTATTCCATGCGAGTCTACCACGTCCAGCCGAATGATGGGGACACGGCGGCAGCCCCGCACGTCGGACCAGATCATCGACAATGATCGTCGTGTTCATCTGCTCCGCCTCACCGCGCTCGCCGGCGGAGTTCTGTTGATCACGGATCTGGTCTCATCGGACACAGTCCCTGACCTCGCACAGACGTGGCCCGCAGAGCTTCCGAAACTGATGTTTCGGTGTCTTCAGTCCGGAAATTTCTTTTCGGGACGCAATCCCGCCGTCGTCCAACACGACATCCAGCACATTCCAGCCTGCCTTCAACTCTGCGCGTCCAGCCACATCCTGCCGCCGTGGCTCTGGCATCTCGGCCCCCGCAGCTTCGCCGTCTACGCAGTTGAAATGGTGCGAAACTGACGCAGGCCAGCGCTCAGGTTCTCGGCCAGTCCCAATATATGGCAATTCGGTAATTTGTGGGTTAAGCTCAATCGAGAAATAAGTAGGACAGGCTTCCAGCCTGTCTTCTAAAAACAGACAGGCTGGAAACCTGTCCTACGGCACAAATGCGACCGTTCTTTATCGAACGATCCTTAATCGTCCTTTTGCGATTCCAGCACTGACAGGAATGCCTTCTGCGGGATTTCAACTTCGCCGAATTGTTTCATGCGCTTCTTACCCTCTTTCTGCTTCTGGAGCAGTTTGCGCTTGCGGGTAATGTCGCCGCCGTAACATTTTGCCGTCACGTTTTTGCTGAGGGCTGAAATCGTTTCCCGCGCGATGACTCGTGAACCAATCGCGGCCTGGATCGCAATTTCGAACTGATGTTTCGTGATTTCTTCTTTCAGCCGTTTCACCAGCGATCGGCCGCGACGGTCAGCATTGGAGCGGTGGACGATCGTGGACAGCGCATCGACGCGCACGCCTTTGACGAGGATATCCATTTTGACAAGATCTGCGGCGGTGAAGCCAATGACTTCATAGTCCATCGTGCCGTAGCCGGACGTCACGCTCTTGAGTTTGTCGTACATGTCATACACAATTTCGCTCAACGGCAGTTCGTAAACGATCTGAGCCCGGTTCGGTCCAAGGTACTCGGTGCCCTTGAAAATCCCGCGTCGATCCTGACACAGCTGCATAATCGTGCCGACATGTTGTGACGGGACAATATAGCTGACTTTGGCGATCGGCTCGCGGAACTCTTCGATAATGCCAGCGTCCGGAACGTCCTGGGGATTATCGATCGTCATCACCTCGCCGTCACGCTTGACGATCTGATACGTCACGTTCGGAGCGGTCTGGATCAGATCCATGTCCTGCTCTTTTTCCAGACGCTGCTGCACAATTTCCATGTGCAGCATCCCCAGAAATCCGCAGCGAAATCCAAATCCGAGTGCGTCGCTGGATTCCGGGGTGAACGAGAAACTTGAATCGTTCATCTGAAGTTTTTGCAGTTCTTCCCGCAGTGCCTCAAAGCCCGTAGCATCGAGAGGAAACATCCCGCAGAAGACCATCTGCTTCGGCTTCTGATAACCCGGCAACGGCGCATCGGCAGGATTGTGGAACAGTGTGACGGTATCACCCACTGTGACTCGACTGAGTTCCTTCAGGCCCGTCAGAAGATAGCCGACCTGTCCTGGGCCAAGTTCGTCACACGGTTTCATGTGTGGCCGGAACTGACCGATTTCCAGAACTTCATTGACGACACCTTCTCGCATAAAGCGAACTTTGTCGCCTTTCTTGACGCAGCCTTCAAACACGCGGACATAAGTGATCACGCCGCGATAGTTGTCGTACTTGCTGTCAAACACCAGGGCCTTGAGCGGTTTGTCAGCCGTGCCGCTGGGTGGCGGAATCCTTTTAATGATCGCCGCAAAGACAGATTCGATGTTGAGTCCGACCTTCGCGCTGACGCGAAGCGCATCTGTCGCATCCAGTCCAAGGACATTTTCGACTTCTTCCAGAACTTCATCGACGCGAATCACGGGCAGGTCGATCTTGTTGACGACCGGAATGATTTCCAGATTCACAGCGATGGCAGCGAATGCGTTTGCGACCGTTTGAGCCTGCACGCCCTGGAACGCATCGATCAGCAACAGCGCACCTTCGCAGGCGGCGAGGCTGCGGTTGACTTCGTAGTGAAAGTCGACGTGCCCCGGCGTGTCGATCAGGTTCAATTCATAGACCTGACCGTCCTGAGTCCAGTTGATGGTGACGGAGCGAGCCTTGACTGTAATGCCGCGTTCGCGTTCGATGTCCAGGTCATCGAGAATCTGTTCGCGAAACTCACGCTGCGTGATCGTGCCGCTTTTCAGCAGCAACTGGTCCGCGAGTGTGCTCTTGCCGTGGTCGATATGAGCAATGATGCTGAAATTACGGATGAACTTCGGATCCATAGTTACACAAACAAGAGGTCAAAGGGCTTGCGTGGCCTGAAGCGACCTGGCGCAAAACGGGCATGAATGGTTCATTCTCATCGTACAGACGAATGACTGCCGCACGGGGTCGAGCCCGCAGAGACCGCGTATGGTACGGAGTTTGAAGGGGATTGGTCGAGCCCTGATAGCGCGGATTTGCAACTCCGGAAACGAGTTCTCGCGGATATCGAGCGTATTTCGCGCAGATTGACTCTCTGATTCGTGCTGCGTCGTTCAGGGTTGCCGATCCGAAATACTCAACTCCAGAGAGTCAAGTTCCGGAAAACGCTCTGCCCAATGATTCCAATCTCCCGCGGGCGACTTGACTCGGAGAGTCAGGCCGCGAGGAATCCCGTTGAATGGCATGTGACGAAAATCTCGGTATGCTGTGTTTCCCGCCGAAAAATCCGCCACACCTGACAGGCACTTGCTTCATATGGCAACAGACCACCCGCCAGCAACTTCAGATCGCCGTTCGCCCGATCAGATCATCGATCCTCCGCATTCGCTCGGTGCCATTATCAGGCAGATCGGACCGGGCCTCATCATTGCCGCCAACATTGTGGGGTCCGGCGAATTGATCATGACGACGAAGACCGGGGCGCAGGCCGGGATTTCACTGCTCTGGCTGATCCTGCTGGGCTGTGTTGTCAAAGTCTTCGTACAGCTGGAATTTGGCCGATTTGCAATCAGCCACGGTGAGACAACTTTGACATCGCTCAATCGAGTCCCCGGCCCGAAGATTCTTGGGATCAACTGGATCGTGGCATTCTGGGCCATCATGATTTCCACATCGACGGGACAACTGGGCGGAATTCTCGGCGGTGTCAGTCAGTCTGTGTCCATTACGTTTCCGATCACGGGCGACTATCAGGCCGCCGTCCAGATTCCGGCAGAAAAAGATCTCAAGGATCACGCGGCGTGGAAAAACGGCGCGGCACCGGCTTCGGAAAAGGACGCTCGACGCCTGCAGCGGATTGAAGAAGAACTCATGGAACTGGGGGATCGCGGGAGGATCCTGCTGGATCTGTCCATGGCAGGTAAGGCTCTGGTTGATCAGCAGGGCGTCAGCCTTGTCGATCCGAAAACTGTGGATGACAAGATCTGGGCCATCGTGATCGGACTCGCAACTGCCGTGATTCTGTTTGTCGGCCGATACACACTGATCGAAGTCTTCTCGGTGGCACTCGTCGTGGCTTTCACATTCATTACTGTCGGCAACGTCGTTGCGCTGCAACGGACGACGTATGCAATCTCCGGACAGGAATTTCTGCACGGCTTGAGTTTCCACCTTCCGGACACGGGAGACTGGAAGGGGGCTCTGGTGACGGCGTTTGCCACATTTGGCATTATCGGTGTCGGCGCTACGGAACTCATCAGCTATCCCTACTGGTGCCTCGAAAAAGGATACGCACGTTCTGCGGGTCCAAGGACTGCGGATGAATTATGGGTTCGCCGCGCTCAAGGCTGGTTCTATGTGATGAAGTGCGATGCATTTACATCGATGGTCATCTACACGCTTGCAACCGCAGCTTTTTATCTGATGGGTGTGGCCGTGCTGCATGCGGAAGGACGCAATCCCGAAGGCATGAGAATGGTGAGTACGCTGGCTCGAAGCTATGTACCAATCTTTGGCGAATATGCAAAGTGGTTGTTCCTGTCGGGTGCGGTCGCGGTCCTGTATTCGACCTTTCTCGTCGCTAACGCGGGCAACGCGAGAATGATGGCCGACTTCGCAGGAGTGGTCGGCTGGACTTCCAGCGACTCCGACAGTCGCACGCGTCGCCTTGTGGTTCGAGGAATCTCAACCTTTCTGCCGGTGCTGTGTATTGTGCTGTTCCTCGTGTTTCCGAAACCGACGATGCTGATCACAGTCGCCGGAATGACACAATTCCTGATGCTTCCGATGCTGGGTTTCGCGGCCCTCTATTTTCGATTCTATGAAACCGACAAACGATTGCGTCCGGGACGTCTCTGGGATGCGGCACTGTTCGTTTCAACGGGCGCATTATTGATCGCCAGTGCGTGGGGTGTCAGGACATCGTTTTGGGAATTCGTCGCCTTGATTCAGAAGTTGCTGGCAGCAGATTCATGAAAAGGGAATTTCCTGAGAATGCTTCCATTCAAGGAAATTCATTGCGTGGAATGGATGTTACACTTGATGCTCACGCCCGGCGTGTGAATCTTCAACGTTTCAGGAATAAGGTAGATAACATGATTGCCCCGTCAGAACAAACCTGCGAAGGCGTTCCGGAGCTGGAGGAACGCGCACCCGAGTTTCTTGTGTTGGCTCGCTATGGCCGCGTTCCGCAGGTTGCGAGGTTTGCTGCCTGGGGCGATAAGCCGGAACGAAATGCATCGATCGTAGTTTCGACGGATCGCGGCCAGGAACTTGCTGCCGTGCTGCAAATATTGCCGTCCAATGCCAGGACGGCAGAAGGTGAAGCTGCGACGCCGACCGGCGAACTGCTGCGACTTGCGACACCAGACGACCTGGACCGCAGTTCGGCAGATCAGCGAGCTGTCGAGGATAGTTTCGCCGAATGGACGACGCGCGCGGAGAAATGGAAACTCCAGCTGGAACTGATTGACATGGAACGCACGCTCGATGATCGTCTCATCCTGTATGTACTCAACGATCGCAGCGCCGAAACAACCCGACTGGCGTTGCTGGCGGCGGCTGGCGGGTTTGGTGTGATTCATGTGCAACCTGTCAGCGCGGAAGGCGTCGTGCAGGCCAGCGGCGGTGGCGGCTGCGGAACATGTGGCACGTAGGCGATGTCGTCCGCCGACTCGC
This sequence comes from Planctomycetaceae bacterium, assembly GCA_037719765.1. Lineage (GTDB taxonomy): Bacteria > Planctomycetota > Planctomycetia > Planctomycetales > Planctomycetaceae > SXXK01. The sequence continues at coordinate 17,977 of JBBJME010000061.1, read as the reverse complement.
ATTCCCTTTCACGCCCATGCAAAGACAGCGCCGCAATACGGGAGCCAGAAGCAGTCAGTGATGAGTTCACAACGTTTTCCAAAGAGAATCACAGTCGGCGGAGCGACTGTGCTCCGTAGGCGATGTCGCACCGCCGACTCGCATGGCTGATAATACGTTTTCGACAATAACGTCTCGAGGCTGACAGAATCAGCCGAATATATAAAGCAGTGTTCCTGATGACAGCGATTGAACTATTCGAATCTGAACGAAACAAGCCAGTGGGTTCCTCGACCATCGCTGGCGATGCCATTCTGGACGCTGCCGAGAAAGCGCTGATTGATCAGAGCGACTTTCATCGTCTGTTCGATGCCAGGCTGATTCGTGTGCGGCATCAACTGGGATTGCCGATCACGCAGCCAACGTCGCTGCGGAACATCCCGGAAGAACACGAAGCTGCGTTTCGAGACGCCTACACTGCGGCGGCTCGTGAAATCGGCCAGCGGTTTCTGGATGCAGGTCAGCTGGCCGATGCCTGGGCCTATTTTCGCACGATCAATGAAACCGATGCCGTCCGGTCCGCAATCGCGAAACAAGTTGCCGAAACGCCGCCGGAGCCTGGTCCGGGGCTCGACGAACTGCTCAACCTTGCCCTGTACGAAGGCGCGCATGTTGTGGAGGGACTGAAGCTGTTGCTCAGAACGCACGGGACCTGCAACACAGTGACCGCGATGGGACAGGTGATGCCGCAGATGACACCAGACGAACGCCGGCAGGCAGCAGCCATGATGGTGCGAAACATTTACAGCGATCTGCAGGCCAATGTGCGTCGCGATGTGGAACGCCGACAACCTCTGGTCAAGCAAAATGCATCGCTGCGTGAACTCATTCTGGGACGTGAATTTCTGTTTGCGGATGGCGGCTATCACATCGACGTCTCGCATCTGCATTCCACCGTCAGCTTTGCCCGGCATCTGAATCGTGACTGTCCGGAACTGCAGATGGCGATTGAATTGAGCGACTATGGAGCACAACTGGCGGAACAACTGCGGTATCCCGGCGACGTGCCATTCGATGACTACTATGTCGCGAATCGCCATTTTCTCAACGCATTGGCGGGCGTGGACGTCGATGAATCGATGCTATACTTTGTTGAGCGGTTGAAGCAGGAACCCGTTGCACCGGACCAGAGAATGATCGCCTTTGTCATCGCCGATCTCGGTCAGCGCGTGGATCGGGCGAGCATGGCCCTGGAAGCCGCCGCCCCGTTCCTGAAGCAGATGGAAGATCCAGCAGGTTTTTCGTTCACAGCGTACTGCGTCGGGGCGAAACGCTTTGATATCCTTGAATCGTCAGCGCGCGAAGACAACGATGTCCTGCGTCTGGCAACAGCAATGCTGTTGCAGAAACAGCTTTCGAAATAGTCGCAGGGGCGACCACGGAATACACCGAACACACGGAAGGAATCGCAGGAAGACGTTCTGGAGTGCGTTCGTGTTGATGCGTGGGACTAACGAGCAATCCGTTCGATCTGAACGCCAGGGTAATGTCCGAAATTGACGAGAAAGCCGAGTCGATAGCCGGTCGCTTTCAGGTAGTTGTGAAGTTGTGCGCGATGGTCGTCAATCAGTTGCGATACGGCCTTGAGTTCAAGAATAATTTTGCCGAAGCAAACGAGATCTGGTTCAAAATTTGACTTAAGTCGCCGCTGCTTGTAATCGAGAAGCAGTTTTGGCTTTGCAACAAATGGAATCTCAGAAAGTTCGAGTTCGATCTCCGTGCATTCCTGATAAACCGATTCCAGAAAGCCGCATCCTTTCTCTTTGTAAACTTCAAAACACGCCCCTCGAATTGCAAATGACTATTCTTCATAAATCAAGCCACTCATCACTGGTCCTCGCGCAAGAATTTGAATCGCTTTTGTTAACCACGTAACACACGGAAAGAGTTTCAGCCCGCCCTGCGAGTTGAAACGCTTAATGGATGGATCTGACTCGACGTACGGCAGTTCGCTATTGGCAACCCTGCTTTTGAGATTTCTTTCCGTGTCTTCTGTGTATTCCGTGGTGAATTCTGCGATTCTTCTTCCGTCAATCACACAGCAGCCAGTGCGTCTTCTTTCACATCGGCCAGCAGCTTCTGGATCACGTCGTCTGCGCTGATGCCTTCGGCCTGGCCTTCGAAGCTGAGGATCAACCGATGGCGCAGGACCGGCAGGGCCATGGTTTTCAGGTCGTCGCGGGCGACGTGGTAGCGGTTGTCCAGGATGGCACGGATTTTGGCTCCCAGAATCAACGCCTGCAGGCCTCGCGGACTGGCTCCATAGCGGACGTATTTCTTCGCGGCAGCGGACGCGAGTTCATGATCCGGATGAGTCGCAACGACCAGTGCAATTCCATATCGTCGAACGTCGTTAGCAATCGGAATCATGCGAGACAATTGAGACATCTGCAGAATCCTCTCGCCGCTCAGGACGGCTTCGGCCCTGGGTTTCAGATTCTCCGTCGTGCGGTCAAGAATCGCTTCAAGGTCACTCACTTTCGGATACTTCACCAGCAGCTTCACAAAGAAGCGATCAAGCTGAGCCTCCGGCAGCGGATACGTGCCTTCCATTTCCAGCGGGTTTTGCGTCGCCATCACGAAGAAGGGCTCGGAAAGTATGTGCGTCACACCAGCCACTGTGACGGAATGCTCCTGCATCGCTTCCAGCAACGCGGACTGTGTCTTCGGTGTCGCTCGATTGATTTCATCCGCCAGCAGGACGTTAGAGAACAGCGGGCCTTTCTGGAATTCAAACACCTTGCGGCCGTCACCCGCTTCGGCAATCACCTGAGTCCCGATCAGGTCTGCCGGCATCAGGTCCGGTGTGAATTGAATGCGATGAAATTCCAGATGCAGTGCATCGGCGAGCGTACGAACGGTCAGCGTCTTGCCGAGCCCCGGAACACCCTCCAGCAGCACATGTCCGCCTGCGATCAGCGAGATCAGCGTGTCATCAAGGATCTCCTGCTGTCCGACGATGACTTTTGAGATCTCAGACTTCAGCCGATGAAAATCCTTGCGAAAATCATTCAGTTGCTGCTTGAGCTGTTCATCGACGTTCATTCGGCATGAGCCTTGTTGAGAGTAGCGTTTTTCATTTGAGCCGGTGACTTTTACGCCCAACCGACAGGGAGCAATCGCGGTCGTGGACAAGATCCATCCATTTCTTCACGACGCCCGGTTTTCGCCACTTTCTATAGCAATTGCCGCAGCGCTTGAGTAGCGTCTTCTTTTCCCAACGACGCGTGTCAGCAGATTCTCCGGCGATGCACTGCGCCTGTAGTCATGCAAAGGACAGCTCGTGGCTGATCGCGAAACCGTGAACGCTATTGATCCGCACGGTGCGCCCGGACGTTAGTTGCGCTCGAACCTGGCTGACGGTGGAAAAGTATCCGGAGCATCATCGGCAACGGGAATCTGTATCCGCGGGTCGCCACGCGTCGCGCGAAAATGAGCCAGCGAAGTCACGCCCCATCGGCAACGGGAATCTGTATCCGCGGGTCGCCACTGCCCTTCGATTCAGCGGTGTCAGTTTCAACTCGTACGCCAAAAATCGGCAACTGGATCTGCATTTTCTCGGCCGTCAAGGTTGCCTTGTTGCTTTTAACCACGGCATTCGTAATCGTCAGTTTGCCTTCGTCCGAAGAAATCGAATCACCCGTGACTGTGTAGTCGTCGATTTGCAGCATCACTTTTCCTTTGCAGGAGAAGCTGTAGGCCAATATCCCGGTCTCTGATGCCTTCGCATCCACAGTGACCTCATCGCACTTCAGGATCGCGAATGGTGGTTCATTTGCGATCATCTTGTTTGCGGCGCGTTCCCCGGCGTTGTAGGACGGCCCGAGATCATCAGAGAAAAAGGATTGAGATTTGTTGTTGCGATGATACGGAACTGGCACGTCGAGCGATCCCGCTTTTGTCACCAACACTACTCTCAATTTTGGCTTCCATTCCGTTTCAGCCACAGCAGAGGAATCGGGTAGTGCCAGTTCCTGAGTCGGTGTTTCAACAGGTTTCTTTTCAACCGGTGCTGAATCTCCGAAAGCAGGAGGATCGGTGAGTGAAGCAGGATCGACCGGATCGGCGATGACCGGATTCGCTGGCAGCGGTTTCGGCTGCTGCGCGGTCGCAGATCGGGAATTCAGCATGACGATCGCCGCCACGCAAACAGCAAGTACGGGTATTCGAGTTACCATGATGTCGCCCTTTCAAAATCTCGACTCGGATCAATCGCCGCGACATGTTATACTTCGCGCGGCCAGAAATGCAATGAGACCGGCGAGCGGAGCGGCGTGAGCCCTCCGGTACCTCCTTTTTGTACCGGCAAGCTGACGCATGCCGCTCGCCAATTCTCTCACTCACGACCGCGTGGAGTATAAATCATGGCCCGGCTCCGAATTCTGACGAATCCGGCTATACCCAATTCCAGCCCGCGTGAGGGATATCAGCGCCAGTGCAGCTGGATCCAGTCAGCGGGGCGGATGTGTTTGTAGACTCGTTTGTACCACGGAGCGGGCCATGTTCCGTCGAGGGCTTCGTGGGGATTGGGGCGACCAGGGAATGCCACTAAACGGGCTCCGGCAGGAAGCAAGGGCTGGCGAAACCAACGAGACACGCCGCGTGGGACACAGTGTCGTTTGAAACTGCGGCACCATTCCGATGGCCAGAACTCGATCAACTCTTCAAGGCATGACGAGATGTAAGTCTGCGAATTCGGAAATCCTTCAAGCACCGATCGGAAATCGGCAAGGAACCGATCAAGGATTTCCGGATGACTGCCAACGGTGAACCGATACGCCGACGTGTTACCGATCAATCGATCAGGATGAGTCCAGTTATGGATCACACAGAAGTCAGCATCGGGGCGATACGTAAAAAAGTCATCCAGTCCGCCTGTGATCACGATATCCAGATCCAGAAACAACACAGTACCGCACAGTCCCGGTAGCTCGCTGGCCCACAACGACAATTTCCGCCAGCCGCGATTGCGTTTTGGTGACGGAATATCGACTTCAGGACAATCGAAACATTCCACTTCACTGCGAATGCCGATCCTGGAATCCGTGTAGCACACAAGCCGAAACGGCTGCTCCGTATTGCGGGCGATCATCGAATACAGGCGATTCACGTATTCTGCACCGTAAGCTGTTCCCCAGTTCATACACACAAACTGATTCATAGAATCACCCTTGATTCGCTTTCGAGTGTTCCAAAGATCTCTTCGAAACCGGTACGGATGACGTCATGTTCGACGACTCGCCGAAACCACTCGGTGTTCATCGTATCCGGAATCCCAAAACCAGTTTCCGGGACATATCGAGCAAACAGTTCGACAAAGCGTTCCGGTTGCAGAAACGCAGCCTCCCGGCCGCGGCGCGGTTTGAGCAGGTTGTGAGCCAGTCGCAGATAATCGAAACGCTGCTGATCAAACGTGATCATCGAACGCAGCGGTGCATATTCGAAATCGATAATGACCACTGATTGAAAGTTGGGAGCAACCAGCAGGTTTCCACAATTCAGATCCATGTGAACCACGCCTTTCTCGTGCATTTCACGGATCGCATCAAGCGCTACGGGCAGGAGATCCCACAGCAGATGATTGTGGTGGCGCAGCACATCCGACAAACGCGGCCACGGAAGCCAGTGATTCGCCAGGAAAAATTCGCCGCGAGCGATCAGACGCGGTGCAATGCCGAGCGGTGACAGTTGTCGATACGCGCTGGCTTCGCGGTGAATGCGGTGTTCACCGGACAAGGGAAGGCGAGGCAGATGCGGTTCCTGCGCCGGCCGATCGCGGCCAGGCACATTCATACGGACGCTGGCCAGAATCTTCGCACGTTGCGAATCTCCGTGTGCGAGGTAGATCCGGTCGAAGCCACCGCCTAAAAACGTGGGCCGCAGTGTAATGGGTTGTTTGAAGACGACGCCAAGTTGCCATTCAACCTGCCGGCGGCGTTCAGCCAGTCGCTGATGGTCAATCCATGCGTTGAGCAGGCGCAGGGGAGACATCATGCAGCCTCCCTTCCGCTGCCAGCTGTTACTGTCAGTGATTCGTCTGATCGCGTGTCATGCCGCAGCAATTCACAGATCGCCATCGCAGCAGCCTGAGCCGAAGGCTGGCTGGCAAGAAGAATCAGATCGCCTGGTTGTTGTCGGAGGGCTTGCCCGAAGAGCATTCGTTGATAGGCGTCGTGGCCGAGGGCCGACATTTCCTGTTTGCGGCGTATCAGCTCGGAATGCGGCAAAGTCAGTAGAACGCTGGTCACGGGTGGAATGAACGATTCAATCCATGTCGCGCCATGCGTAAGGTTCGGCGTATCGGATTTGCGGTGGGTGATGAGAAAACTGGAGATTGAACGATCGAACACTGCGAAGTGCAGTAATTTGTTTAACCTCTGATCGGGGACCAGGCTCTTTTTGTCAGCGACCGACCGTCTGTTCATCGACCACGGATTGAACGATACAGACATGCGGATACACGATACCGCCGCAGCCCGGAGCGTGATGAGAGGTGCCGTGTGGTCGTCGAACACGCCGCGATCTGTTCCGAAGAGGCGCTTCATCAGCCCGCTGAAGAACTGATATGTCAGCGAATGACGATAAAACTTCTTCGCAACGACAGACGTCGAATTCGGTTGTTGACGTGTGAGGGCCGAAACGACAGACGACTTGCCAGCTCCGTCGCTTCCGATCACCGCCACTGTGGGACGGTGTTTGAGCATGGCACGTCTGAGCCCGGTCATGAGTCCTCGGCGTCCCCGACGCGCTAGAACTGGCAGGCCGCGATTGTTCGCAACGCATGTCAGTCGCTGCAGCAGATATTCTTCCGACAACGCAATTGACTTCGGTGTGATCATGATGGCTCGGGGCAGATGATCGACAACATCAAGCAGAGCGACCTGCAGATTATGCGGCACTGACAGGAATGTCTGTTGCGGTGACCACGATGCAAATCGCTCGCAGGCGCGGGTAATGCGTTCTCGCACGGCCGTCGTTGTGAGCTTCCTGCGCTTTGCCGCGAGGTGTTGAAGCAAGAGACACAGATCGATGTCAGGGGGAAGTTGACGCAGTGCAGGAATTCTTTCCTGTGTGCGGCCAGGATGAGACTGTTCAGTCACTGCGCCAGCGTCATAAGCGCCGCAGGATGTGTGGATCTGCGTGTCGGGAACCGATGCCGTCAGCGTATTCAGCAATCGTTCCGCAGGAATACAGGTGTCTCGGCGACGCGGGAGTTGATCAAAACTGGTCCACAGATCAATCATCAGTTTTTGCGAACATGTGATCGTCCATAGAATCAACTGCGCCTTAGCCGGGGAACTTTGCTGGATGCGGCAGTGAATTCGCTCTCGAGTGCACAATGAGAATGCCGCGAGGAGCAACTGCTCGCGCTGCGATTCGCTGAGCAGCAAGTCGACGTCATCCCGTTGGCTGTCGAAACATGCCGTCAGTGGTCGCAACAGTACGACTCGACCGTCGACGGCGCGCAGCAGTTCATTGAGCGCAGCAAAAAGGCAGCTGGCTGGGTCTGGAGACGAATCAACGCTGGTGAGACTGGACGCAGAATGCATCTGCGCGGTCCTGTGGAATAAGGAGAGACAGGGGCAGAGAAATGAGAGGAGCGGTAGCGTATCGCATTCACGAAAGAGGACTCAAGATGAGATCTGCCTTGACGTTTTTCCGTCAGTCCGCGTAGAACCCCCGGTCTGCCGCAACGATCGTTAATCCCCGAATAGTGAAAGTGCCTGGTCAACCACCCGATGAAACGTGCCTTCTTTCTTTTTCTTGGGATTGTGGTCTCGGTTGCCTGCTTTGCCTGGTCATTACGGGGCACGGATCCGCAAACGCTGAAGGCCGGGTTTCTGAATGCCAACTACTGGTCACTGCCGATCATGCTGGGGCTGCTGTTCGGATTTTACTGGCTTAAAACACTTCGCTGGCAGTGGCTGCTGGCGCCTGTGGCACCGCTGACGATGAAGCAGTTGTTTCCGCCAATGCTGATTGGATTCGCAGCGAACAATCTTCTGCCCGCGCATCTGGGAGAATTCATTCGGGTCTTCGTTGTGCGGCAAAAATACGGTGTGTCGGCCAGCACGGTCCTGTCGACCGTCATTCTGGAACGCATCTTTGACGTGCTCGCAATTCTCGCACTGTTTGGTGTCGGCCTGGTATTTACCGACGATCTGCCAGACAGCTATCGCAACGGAGCGCTGGTGCTGGGTGCGATTGCCGGGGCGGTCGTGATCGCGGTGGTGATTTATCTGATCTGGACAGAACCTTTTATTCGCCTTGTGACGTGGAGTTTGTCGTTGTTTCCGTTCTTGCCCGCCCGCCTGGCAACCGGACTGGTGGAGATGCTGCGAAAGGGCGGCGAAGGGTTGATTGCGTTGAAGAGCGGCAAAGCAGTGCTGCTCATCGTCGTCACGTCATTGCTCCAATGGCTTTTGAATGGACTCATTGCCTACGTCGCGTTGCGTGCGTTCCACATCGACGTGACACCGGCCACAGGGCTGATCGTGACGGGCGTGACAGCGTTCGGCGTCACGATTCCCTCAACGCCGGGTTACTTCGGTGTCATTCAGATGTGTTTTCAGGTGAGCATGAACGCTCAGCAGTTGAAGCCTGATCCATCACTGGTCCTGGGGTCTTCAGTGTACTATCACATGAGCATGTATATTCCCGTAACGATGCTCGGTTTGTATTTTCTTCACCAATCGGGATTGAGTTTGAAGGATATGAGAAAAGCGGCAGAAAAGTAAGGATCGCTCACTTCATATCGGACAGTTATTTATCGAGCGATGCGAAGAGATCACTCAAAATTTCGCAACGGAATTGCCATGCCACAGGAATCGCTGTTGTTCTTCAAAGCCATCAGTTCGGTGCGAGTTCTGTCGTGGCGTCTGGTGCGTTCGTGCCATCCTTCGCAGATTCGTCAGGAGGAACTGCAGCCTCAGGTTTGGCTGCGTCAGCTTCTGGCACAGCGTCAGCTTCTGGCGCAGCGGCTTTGTCGGGTGCAGGTGCCGGCTTGGACTCCGATGTTGGCTGTGCAGCAGCTTCCGGAGCCTGTTCGGCGGCGGTTTCTGTCTGAGCATCCTGGCCGAAATTTCCCAGCGGGACCAAAGGGGGCTTGGACTGGTAAAGTAACCGGACCTTTCCGTCGATGACACTTTCCAGTGTGCGATCGAAAGTCGCTATGCCTTGGTAAATCGGCGCGAGTTCGAATCGACCGATTTCTGCGGCCAGATCGCCCAGTTCAATTCGAGCCTGGGTACCTTCGCGCGTCTTGACAACTTCGCTGAGTCTCATCGAAAACTGTGATTCCAGATCTTTGAGTTGATCGACGTTCAGCAGAGCCGATGCGGCGAGTTCTTCTTCTTCGGCGATCGTCGCCAGTTTTGCCACGACCTCGAACAGTTTCAAATTGCGTGTGTGAATGCTGACTTGTCGCTGCAGACTTGTCAGAGCTTCAATCGCTTTTTCCTTCGAACCGATTCCGGCCATAATTTTACCGTAGGTCAGATTTGCGGTGACATCGTTTGGGTTTTCGTGCAGAGCCTGCTCGAGCGCAGAGAGTGCCTGTTTAGTCTCATTTTTTGCTGCCAGCGCCAGGGCTCGCGCAGATTCACGAACGCCTGCTGCATCGATCCCCTGCAGAAATTCTTCGATCCCGTCCAGTTGTCCCGTTTCCATCCGTGCTGTGACCAAACGAGACGCCTTTGTGGAGTTCGTGGGATCCGCAGGATCCGCAATAAGGGCAGCTTCGTACTCGGCCGCCGCTTGCGCGTATTGGCCCATATCTGCATGAATATCTGCCATTAACTGATGCACGACGCCAGGCTTGAACTTGCGCTCTGCTAAAGTGCTGAGATGCTTCATCGCTTCTTCCCAACTGATCATTTCTTTCAAGACATAGACCAGACTGAGTCGAGCTTCATCTGCGGTTTCGTCTTCCTTGAGGACCGTTTCATAGGCTTCGATACATTCGACGCGCTGACGAGATCGCACGTAGGCGTTTCCCAGTTGCGTCAATGCTTTGATCCGGATCGTCGGTTCCTTTGATGCATCCTGAAGAAAGGGGATCGCCAGCAGCGGCCTCGATTTCCCAAGATATAACATGCCTTCGAGCAGTTTTTGTTCAGCAGCGTGCTCTGGAAAATCCTTCAGCTTCTGAACGCTGCGTTCAACAGTCGCGATGTCACCGCTTTCAAGTGCGGCAAAGCCACCCTGAACATACAAGCGGGGATCGTCAGGGATCGCTTTCCTGACGAGGGTCGTAATGACGAAAACCCCGAAAACAACCAGAAACAACCACAACCACCAGGGAATTCCACCGGAAACTCGTGTGGGTGCAGGGACGGGTCTCGATGGTGCGGGCTTTAAGGACATAGTTCGCGTTGCTTCACTTTCAGAACACCAGGGACCGACGGGACGATGATCCTGTCAAACAGAAACGAACGGGACTGAACATCAATTGCCAGTTCTGCAACCACGGGTTAAGCCCCAAATCGCCCGCTTTCCAGTTTCAGATTGTTGTTACGGCAATTTCGTCTATGGTATTGGGTGTTTTTGCAGGAGTACAGGCTTTCGACCGTCAGTTCGCTGCCGAAGGGCTGTATCCCACGCGTTTTTTGTTTCTGAGCGTTCTTCGCATGCCCGACCTGCCTCCTTCATCTTCGCGCCGGGAATTGTTTTGCACTCTGAATCCCGTACGTGCTCTCCAAAACCGTGATTCGGAGAATATTTCGCTCGGCAGTTTGCGGATTCAGCCGTCGGCTGGGATCACCGTCCGCCTTTCCGCGCGGGTGATGGCATGTGACTTTTCGGTGATTATGAATCCCGGACCGACGGAGCAAATCGAAGCGGCCAGCGAGGCGTTGGAGTTGATCCACACGATTGAAGGCTGGCTGAGCATTTATCGGGAATCCAGCGAACTGTCGGCGGTCAACCGTACGGCTGCCGGAGCCCCGGTCTGCGTTCGCCGGGAATTGTTCGATCTGCTGCAGAAAGCGGTGGAAATCCACGTCCGCACAGACGGAGCGTTTGATATGGCAACGGGTTCACTGACTCTGTTGTGGCGCACGTGCCGTCGCGAAAGTCGAATTCCCGTGCAGGCCGAAATCGACGTCGCGCTGAATCAGGCAGGTTTGAAGTGCGTCGATTTACAGGTCGAATCGCAGAGCGTGGAGTTTCATCGTCCGGGAATTGTGCTGGATCCTGGAGCCATCGGAAAAGGATACGCTTTGGACGAAGCTCGTGACTGGCTGGAAACACGTGAACATGGTCCGGACTCGTTTCTGCTCCATGGCGGACACAGCAGTTTGGTGGCGCGAGGTGGGCACAACGGTCATGCAGGATGGCCGGTCGGCGTTGGAAATCCGCTCTTTACCGAGAAACGCCTGGGAACGCTGTTGCTCTGCGACCAGGCGATGGCGACAAGTGGCTCGAACATCCAGTTTTTCCGACATGAAGGAAAACGCTACGGACATATTCTGGACCCGAGAACCGGCTGGCCAGTCGATGGAATGCTGTCGGTGACGGTTTTGGCACCATCAGCGGCTCTGGCTGACGCCCTCTCGACGGCATTTTTCGTAATGGGAGTCGAAAAAGCTCGACAGTGTTGCGAGAATTGGCCGGAAGTCGGTGTTATCCTGTTGCCCTTTCCGGCTAAGGGAAACAGAGTCCAGCCGACCGTTCTGAATATTCCTGAAGAACTCATTGTCTGGGACGAAGACCAGATCATGAGACCTTGAGGGTTGAGATTCGAACGCACTTCCAGACAGAAATCGGAGATATTCTCCCGTGGTTGATATTCGTCGATATTCGCTCACTGCCGTCGTTCTGCTCGTCGTTCTGCGAGTTGGAATCGGATGGCAGTTGCTCTACGAGGGCATGTGGAAAATTGACACGCTCAGCACTCAGTCGCCGTGGTCATCCGATGGCTACCTGAAAAGTGCTCAAGGGCCGTTTCGTGGTCTTTTTCGAGCGATGGCAGGCGATCCCGACGATAAGTCATGGCTGAATCCGGATGCAGTCGCAGCGCGCTGGGATAAGTTCAATCAGCGTTTCAGCAGTCACTATAAGCTCAGCGACGGGCAAAAATCTCAGTTCACAAGACTGATTGACGGCGCCAGCAGCTATGACGCGCTTCTGGCCCTGGAGAAGCTGCCGGAGGGCGTGGATTTCGCGGCATTAAAACTGGACAAAACCATCTCGTTCGACGCTGCCTCAAAACGACTGAAGATTGATGGACATCGACGAATGACGGCTTCGGAAAAAGCCAGTCTCGAAGCGCAAGTCGCTGATCGCACAGGGGGTGATTACGATCTGTATCGCAAGGCACTGGATGAAGCGTTCACACGCGCCAGTCGGCTGTCATACAAAGAACGTATGCGAGCCCATCTGGTGGGTGATCCGGATAATGCTGGTCTGGTCGATGGTCGCATCAGTCAGATCGAACTCTATAATGAAATGGTGAAGCGATACGAAGACCGCCTGGCCTCAGCCAAACTTACGTTCGAACAGGACCATCTGAATCGCATTTGGTCCGATGCCCGTGCCAAAGGTCGTGATCTGGCGGGTCCAGTGATCGCGATGGATAAGGAACTGCAGGAAGAGGCGTTGAAGATTCCGGAAGTATCCCAGTTGGCCCGCGGGCCGCTGTCACCTCCGCTGTCGCCGGTTCGAGTTGTGGACTTGCTCACGATCGCAGGCCTGGCGGGGTTGGGGATCCTTTTGATTGTTGGACTGTTCTCACGATTCGCAGCCTTCTCAGCCGCCTTCATGGTATTTGGCTTCTACCTTGCGATGCCTCCGCTGCCAGGCGTGGCCGATGCGCCAGGTCCGGAACACAGCTTTATTGTGAATAAGAACCTGATTGAAGTCTTTGCCTTGCTGGCATTGGCTGCGGTTCCAACGGGTTATTGGTTTGGACTGGATAAACTAGTCGCTGGATTTTTCTACAAACGAAAGTCGGCGAAAGCTGTGGCAAAGAAATAGTTATGGATTGCAAGTCACCTGCGCAGGTCAGTCGCTCCGCCGACCGGAACTTACCGAAGAGAACGTGGTTTTTCCCTTGAAGGTGATGGATGGATAACGCCGCGCGGCTCTGGTTTCGCATATGAGTGAAGTGGAATGCGAGTCGCGGAGCGATGTCGCCTACGCTTGAAGATTCGACTAACGATCAAAAATAAAGTGGAGAAGAATACAATGGAAATTACACCTGAGCAGACTCAGATTGGAAAAGACAATTTCAACGAAGTTGTCGGCATTACGCGCCGCGACATGATGAAGGCCACGGCGGCTGCCGGCGTTGGTCTTGGCGCGTTGTACTTTGATTATGAAAAGCTGAATGGGTCTCCGATCAAAACCGCGTTTATCGGCTGCGGAGATGAAGCAAATGTGCTGCTGACCGAGCATCCGACGGAATACATGGAAGTCGTTGCGATCGCAGACCCGCGCAAGGCAAATATCGAAGACACATTTAAGGGCACTCACCCGGAAGCCAGAATCGGCTTGATTAAAAAACTGGGACAGGAAAAGGCGGGCACCGTTCAGGTCTTTGAAAGCCATATCGAATTGCTGCAGGCACGCGCCGACGGCAAGGTCAGTTTCGACATGGTGGTGATTGCCGTACCGCTCAGCCAGCACGCACCGATTGCGATGGCCTGTCTTGATGCCGGGCTGCATGTGCTCACCGAAAAACTGATGGCTCACAACATCACCGAATGCAAGCAGATGATTCGGAAGGCCGAAGAGAAAGGCCTGCTGCTGGCGGTCGGGCATCAGCGGCATTACAGCGTGCTTTATGACAACGCAAACGATCTGATTAAGAAGGGGCTGCTGGGCGATATCAAGTTCATCCGCGCTCAGTGGCACCGCAATAACAGTTTCCCCGGACGCGACAGTTGGCGTAAATGGGAAGACACACCGACCGCAGAACGGGATCATCTGCTGGAACTTGAGAAATCCGGTAAGCTCAAGGAACTGGGCTACGACAGTGCCCAGCAGCTTGTGGACTGGCGACTGTATAACAAGACCGGCGGCGGACTGATGGCGGAACTGGGCAGCCATCAGATGGATGCATCGAGTATTTTCCTGGGTAAGAAGCATCCGCTGGCCGTGCAGGGCTATGGCGGAAAGAATTTCTACGGTGTCAAAGGACTTGGTCCGAAAGATAAGTGGACAGATGACCGCGACATTGATGACCACATTTATGTGACGCTGGAATTTCCCGGCAAACTTTATGACGAAGAAAAGAACGACATTGCCATCGTGACATATTCTTCAATCAGCACAAATCGTCAGGAATTTTACGGCGAAACTGTCTTCGGCAGCCGTGGCACGCTGGTCATGAAGGAAGAAAAAGAAGCGTTGCTTTACAAGGAGCAGAGCCCGTCCAGTGGTGGCGGACTGGATCAGCGTTTGTGGGTCATTGACAATGCCAAAGGCGGTGGACCGGCACTCGACAGCTACAATACAGCTGCACCCAGCGCCGCTGGTGCAATGGCTCAGGCAGGCATGGGTGACAAAGTCAGCCGCGGCTACAGGGAAGAAATGGAACACTTCTGCTATTGCGTCAGCAACAAGCTGAATGCCGACAAACTGCGGTGCAACGGCCGCGTCGCAATGGCCGATGCCATCATGGCTCTCACAGCAAATCTGGCAATGAAGCACAAGAAACGTATTGTGTTCAAGGACGAATGGTTCGATCCGTCCAGCGATGCCGTTCCGGAAACAGATGAGCAGATCACAGGGTAATCAAGTCGTATGGGACGCTGGCCTGACAATCGTCGCTCCAATTTGATCGCCATCGCGCTGATCTTTGTCCTGTTTCCGCTGCTGGCGTGGGCCTGCGTGTGGATTATGAAACGCTAAGTGCCTCGAGCCTGGAAAAGGGGGTCAGGAACCAATAGCCAAATGGCCCGACGGGTGCTCTGCACTATTGGTTCCTGATCCCTTTTCCAGGGTCAGGCTGTGAAAGAATCTCTGTGTCCAATGCTGCTCCCGCTGCGCAACCTGCGGCGTCTCCGATCAACAAGGCGACCTTGTTCATCGTCTTCCTGACGGTCTTTATTGACCTGCTTGGTTTCGGAATTGTGCTGCCGCTGCTGCCCCGCTACGGAGCCCTGTTCAACGCAAGCGGCTGGCAACTCGGAATGCTCATGGCATCGTTTTCCGCCATGCAGTTCGTCTTCGCACCGATGTGGGGCAGCTTGTCCGATCGGATTGGCCGACGGCCGATCCTGCTGCTGGGTCTGGCGGGATCCACAATCTCTTACGGATTGTTTGGTTATGTGTCCGCTCAAGGCCGCGACGCCCTGATTCTGGGATTCAGTCCGCTGGTCTGGATGTACGTGACACGCATCGGTGCGGGCATTGCCGGAGCCACGATCTCGACTGCTCAGGCAGTGATTGCGGACTGTACGGGACCGGAAGGTCGCGGCAAGGGCATGGCCCTGATCGGTGCGGCGTTTGGCATCGGCTTTACATTTGGTCCCCTGATCGGCGCGATCTGCGTTTCAAATGACGCTGCTGTCGCGCTGAATGATCCTCAATGGACGATGGTCAAGTCATGGAGCGATGACGCCACTCCCGTCTCGAAGCAGCAGTTCCTGGAAGAGGTGTTTCAGGATTCAAAGATCTCGGATGCCAACACAGAAGCCATCGCATCGCTGCTGGCAACACCTCTGCCCAGAGTGGACCTCAAGAATCAACTGCTGCAACCGCCGTCCGGAATGCCGGGATACGTGGCGTCAATTCTTTCCGCGCTGGCGTTCCTGCTGGCAACTGTAAAACTGCAGGAATCCCATAAACCATCGGAACAGGCTCAGCGGTCATCGCACCGCGCGTTTCGGCCGGGTGAAGCGATACGGCATCTTTCCACCCCCGGAATGTCGATCATCCTGTTCGCAGTGTTCATTACAACTTTCGGATTTGCGCAGTTTGAAAGCACGCTGTCACTGCTGACCAGTGAATTTGGTTACAGCACGCAGTGGAATTTTCTGCTGTATGCCTATGTCGGCCTTGTGCTGTCGATCGGTCAGGGAATGCTCGTGCGCCGTCTGTTGCCTCGACTCGGCGAACGTCGCATGGCGCTGATCGGTGTGACGCTGATGACGATCGGCTTTTCGCTGATAGGATTCACAGGCTTGAAGATTCTGCCGGGGATGGCATTATGGTTCATCCTGCCAATCGTCGTGATTGGATTTTCCGCAGTGACGCCGTCTCTGCAATCGATGTTGTCGCAGGCCGCGTCGAGCGATGAGCAGGGATCGGTGCTGGGCACCGGTCAAAGCCTGTCTTCGCTGGCACGCATCCTTGGTCCGTCGCTCGGCATTCCATTACTGAGGCAATCGACTTCTTTGCCCTACTTTCTGGGTGCGGTTCTTATCCTCAGCGGCGGTGCCCTGATTCTTCGTATGCCAGGCAAACGATCCACGAGATAACCTGGCTAAGGACGGTTCGATAGCCGGTCGGCAGTGCCTCACGATCTTCGCTGCTGCGTCAAATTTGGTTTCGGCATGTTGCGTCAACGGATATAGTTCAGGCTTCAAGTCAGCGTGATGCCGGACCCTGTTCGAACGTGATTCTGAGAAAGTATCAAGTATGCAGCGCCTATCACAATCGCCCCGGCTTCGCCGATCCGGAGCGATTATGTCCCGCCGTCAACTACTGCAGGCCGGGTTGACAGGATTTACATCTCTGAGCATGGCCGATGTGTTTCGACTTCAGGCCGCGGCGAAGTCAATGACGGGTGCTCCGAGAACCGCAGTGATCATGGTCTGGCTGCGGGGTGGTGCGAGTCATCTGGAAACGTTTGATCCGAAGCCGGCAGCTCCACCCGAATTTCGCGGGCCGTACTCGGCAATCGATACAAACGTGCCTGGCATTCAAATCTGTGAACTCCTGCCCCGTCTCTCAAAGATTGCCGACAAGTACGCCATCCTGCGCTCCATTGCCCACACAGGAGGCGGGCATCCTGCCGGGTCATTGCAGGTCCTGGCTGGTGATCCGGATGCTCAGGACAAGTTAACGCCGCGACTTCCCGACTGGATGTCGATTGCAGACTTTGTGCGGCACGATTCTTCGCGTAACCTGCCGAATTACGTGGCGATTAATCCGGTTGATCGATATGACAATTTCACGATCGCAGGCCCTTCCTATCTCGGGCCATCCCGCGCACCGTTTGCAATTGTTGGTGATCCCAGCAACCCCGCATTTGAAGTTCCAAATGTCGGTCTCGCACCGGACCAGCAGGAACGGCTCGGACGCCGCATGCAGCTCAAGTCCGGATTCGATATCCTGCGCCGCGATCTGGACACATCCGGGACGCTGACAGCAGTGGATCAGTTCGAGGCCCAGGCGTTGAGTTTGCTGACCAGTCCAAAGGCAGGAGATGCATTTGATCTGCGCAAGGAGTCGCCTTCCATTCGCGAACGCTATGGCATGAACGCGTGGGGGCAGCAACTGCTGATGGCTCGACGCCTCGTGGAAGCGGGCGTGGAGATCATCGCAACCGAGTTTGACGGCCCATTGTGTGGGCGAGTCCAGAATTGGGACGATCATGCCGTCAATCAGCACGTCTTTGATGCGTACAAGTTTCGTACTCCGGTTTTCGATCAGGCGGTTTCGGCTCTGATTGAAGACATCTACGCGCGCGGACTGGATCAGCGCGTGCTTGTGATCGTGGCTGGTGAATTCGGGCGCACGCCGCGAATCTCTTACGTTGCCAGCAGTGGCGATGGTGTGGCCAGCGGTCCAGCGGGCACAGTCCAGCCGGGTCGCGACCACTGGCCACGCGCAAACTCCATGCTGTTCGCCGGTGGTGGAATCCGCACCGGACAAGTCATTGGTGCGACTGACGCCCGAGGAGAAGACCCGGTTGATCGTCGTGTCGGCACGGGAGATTTCCTCGCGACGATCTACAAGCATCTGGGCATCGACTACGAACGTCTGGCCA
>JBBJME010000230.1:0-11723 GCA_037719765.1 Planctomycetaceae bacterium | reverse complement strand
GCTCTGTTGTGGGTCTGCGGTTTAGGCCTTGGTGCCGCCGTGATCGGACTTGCCGCTTATTGCGAACGCCACCGGGAAGATCTGTTGAAGCGAATTCGGATCATCACGGCCGAACTGGCAACGTGGAATTGATGCGTTGTCAGGGCTAAGAATTTGCACTATGTCCGGCCCTACCCAAAACCAAGCTCTGACGAGGCACCAGGAAGTTTACTTTTCCTTGATGTTTGTTGATCACTGACGACTGTTAACTGTTTACTGATTCCTTAAACCTCACTTCTTGAACAGGATGATACCAATGACGTGGCTTACCCAATTCAGTTTTATTATGCGTTCCAGCTTGACGGCTCTGAAGGAGAAAGTGGAAGACCCCGAGCGGATGCTGCACCAGCTGATCATCGACATGGAAGAAGAGCTTGACCGCGTTCGCACCAGTGTGGCTCATGCTGTCGCGGACGAGATTCAAATGCGAAAACGCTGTGAGCGAGAACGATCCGAATCTGCCACATGGATGGATCGGGCGACGGCCGGCATGAAGCGGAATGACGAATCCGCGGCCAAGTCGGCTTTGGAGCAAAAGCTGGCAGCAGCACAGCGAGCCGATCGTTACGAAGCGGAGCATTTCAAGCAGAAGCACGAAGTGCAAAAACTGCAGGATGCCGTGCGCGATCTGGAAGACAAGATACGTCAGGCGAAACAGAAGAAAACGCTGCTCACCGCCCGCATGGCTCGGGCGACATCGACGCAGAAGATACACACGGCAATGGATCGCGCCCACAGCCAGTCGGCATTCGCTCAGTTTCAGCGGATGGAAGAAAAGGTCGATCGCGAAGAAGCGCTATCGGAAGCCTGGGATCGTCTCGACGGTAAAGACCCCGACGCTGCAGAACTGGCGAGGGAATTCGAAGCCCGCGAGCGTCAGGATCAGCTCGGAAAAGAACTGGCCCGGTTAAAGGCGCAATTGGGAGACGCCTGATCGGGCCGTTCGCCGGGTCAAGCGTTGAAGTTGCGTCAGGATCGCAAGGCTGGGTTGATTGGCGGCCGTTCAGGTCTCTCCGGAGTCCTGAACCGCCATGTTCTTCAAAGAAATCTCCGGAATGCTGTGTAACACTCCTTTGGATTTTTTGCTGCAGTATTCAGTGGCTGAAATGTTCAGCCGCAGAATGCAGTAAATCAACGGGAGAACCTCAATGAATCGCTCATTTCTCTATACAGCATTGGTACTCGCAACGGTGGTCATCGCGACGGGCTCAAGGAGTTTCGGTGAATCAAAGAATCGAATGGGATCCGGTGGATTCAACCGAGGCCAGGGGAGTAACAATAGCGGACAGAATTCCGGTTCACTCAGCGGACGGCTCGGAAATCTGAGTGGTGGTCATTGGAATGGGCACGGGAATTCAGGCAACGGGCGGTCGGGGAACGGAAACTCCGGGGGAAGCAACATGTCCGGCGGTTCCAATCAGCGACAGCATGGGATCAAACTGCCACATCATGGAAGCAACGGGAATCTTAAGAACCAGATCGGGCATACTGGACATACAATCCAGCTGTCGAACGGAACAAAGTCGAAGTCAATTGGAATCAATATCGCTCAGATCCTGAAGCACAAGGATCATTCAGTTCATGTTCAGCCTCAGATTCAGAACATAGTTGCGACTGCTCCGAAACACCTCTGCGGCCAACCCCATTTTTCCTGGTGGGTCGATGTCTGCCATAACCACTGCCACACCAACTATGGTTGCTGGAACGTCAACAATCAATACTGGGATTGCTGGACACCCTGTAACTGGCAAGTCGTCCGATGCGAGCAGTTCAGTTACTACGTTGGTCTGAACTGCACCTACATCCCGGACATGCAGGCCTACGGAGTTCAATCGGTCAATGTGGGCTCTCCGGCACAGCTTGCCGGGCTTCAACCAGGCGACCTGATCCTGACGGTTAACAGTCAGCCGGTCTTCGATGCAAATCTCGTCAACACGGAACTCGTTCGAGGCCGCCTGGATCTGCAGGTCATTCGGGAAGGATCACCTGCCCCGATACTGCTGACTGTGTTTCCCCGCCTGGTTCAGACCGTGTCATTCTGATCCGTGCCAGGAGAGGACACCTGAAAACAGTGAAGACTGAGAGAGCTCGACGGGTAACCCGTCGAGCTTTCTTCGTTGATACGACTACACGGAGTATTTTATGCAGTCGAGTTATCAGGGTCACTCATCTCTGCAATTCAGATTCTCACGCCGGACGATGTGGCGGTTTCGGCTTTGAAGCCCGTTCATTTGCAGTTTTTCGAGTTGATTCAGAGGTCGGCACTTTGACTCAATCGATCGTGCAAAAGCGTTGAAATCGAGAGTCGGTAGTTGCTTTCAGCGTGAAATCGGTGAAAATGGCAGACTAGACTGGCCAAAAGTGCGCTCAAGTCGGTCGTTACGACGAGATTCTTCTGCTGGAGTTGGCTCAACGTGTTTATCTTGTCTCGTTCAAAAAAAAAATATCATCGGCTCAGCATTCGTATTGGCCTGCTGGTTTGTGGAATTGTCACCATCGACGGTTCAACTGTTGCAGCGTACTCACAGGATGCTGATGTGGCCGTCGTCGCGGATGAAGCCACTCCTGCAACCCAGCCAACGACAGTCACGCTTCCGGACGGAGCCACAGCACCGGTCACGCCTCCGACCGGTGCAACTCCGCCCGGAACTCCGCCGGCAGTTGGTGACACGGCGACTCCACCGGCCGCTCAAAACACAGTGAAACGACCGACGGCCGAAAAATATGTGCCTCAGAAAATTGATACGGAAATTCGCAGGAATCCGGACGGTCTGGTGGCGTTCAACATCGTCGGTCAGCCGTGGGAGGCAGTCCTCCAATGGCTTTCCGATGCGTCCGCTTTGTCGCTCGACTGGCAGGAACTTCCCGGTGACTCGCTCAATCTGATCACAACGCACGAATACACGATGGAGGAGGCTCGTGATCTGATCAACCGCCATCTGCTGATGCGTGGCTTTACGATGATTGTGAACGGTGAGGTCATGTCCATCGTTCGCACGAAAGACCTGAATCCCGCGATGGTGGTTCGAGTCACACCGCAGGAACTTGAAACTCTGGCCGATCATACGATCTGCAAAGTCTCGTTCAATCTGGACTGGCTGGTCGCGGATGAAGCAGTGGAAGAACTGAAGCCGATGCTTAGCTCCGCCGGACAGATTCATAAGCTCAGCAAAACCAATCGCCTCGAAATCCTGGACACAGCCGTCAGCCTGCGACACATCTGGGGCTTGCTGCAGGATGAGCAATCTGACAGCGGCGATGATCAACTGGTCCGCACGTTTATTCTGAAGCATCGTCGAGCGGAAGATGTGATCAGGTTGTTGCGCGAACTGCTCAAACTGCAACCACCTTCGGGTGAGCAGCCGCAAAGTCCCAGTGGCATGGATCCCAACATGGTCATGCAGCAAATGCAGCAAATGCAGCAAATGCAGCAGGCCATGCAGCAGCAGGCGGCGGCTCAACCGGGGTCGGGCGGTACCAAAGCCCCCAAAGAAACGCGACTGGTGCTGAATCAGCGCGAAAACATGATACTGGCTCAGGCGGCTCCTGATCAGATGGCCGTCATCGAACTCGCGATCAAGGAGATCGATGTGCCGCGTAATGGCGAAACTGGCTTGCTGCAAAATATCAATCGCATGAAAATCTATCGGCTGGAATCAATTGATCCGCAGACACTTGTCGATCTGCTGCAACAACTGGGTGATCTGGATCCCGGTACAGTGTTGAAGGTTGACAAGAACAAGAAATCCATCATGGCCTGGGCCACACTCGCAGATCACCTGACCATCACGACTCTGGTGGAAAAGATGGACCAGTCGTCGCGGCAGTTTGAAGTCATTGTGTTAAAACGTCTGGACGCTGAATATGTGGCTGGCACCATCCGCATGTTGATGGATGCTGAACCGAAGGAGGAAGACCAGAATACCAATCGTCGATTCTACGGTTTTTATGATTTCAGCCAGAATCAGCAAGAGACACCCAGGGAACGCAGCTTCCGCATAGAAGCCGATATCGAAAACAATCGCCTGCTGATCAATGCCAACATACTGGAGATGGACGAAATTCGAACGCTGCTGATCAAGCTCGGTGAACTGCCGGACCCGAACGCTGCCGACGACGGAGTTCGTGTGTTTGAGATCAATCCTGATGAAGATCTGCACGAACTGCAACAACGTCTGCAACAATACTGGCGACGAGGAAACCCACTGGAGTTTGATCTGCCGAAAGAGGTGCCAAATCCCGAAGACGAATCGGATGCACCAGACGAGGAATCCATCAGGAATAAGCCAGCTACGCCGGACGACGTGACCAGGATTCCGTCCGCCACCTCGCGGATTTCGGTTTGGGAAGACGGTCGCAGACAACCCGCGCACATCGCTCCCGCGGAAGCTTCTGCGAAGCCCGGTTCGGCTTTCGACGATTTGCTCCGCAATGCCGAGCATCCGTCGTTGCTCGTGAAATCACCACTGCCTCAATCCCGGGCAGCGATCCTGACGAAACATGATATCAACGAGGCGGACGATTCAGATCATGAAGTGTCAACTGACGAAGGCACGCCAGTTGCTCCAGAAGAAACAGGCAGCACCGCCACCGTACCGCAGGAAGTGCCGACAGAATCCCCGCCTGTGATCGACAGGAAACTCATTGATCGCCTGCGGCGCCAGTTACAAAGCACGCAGCCGCTTGCGGGCGAATCCGATGACACGATGTCGACGGATTCGGCAGCGGAAATGACGCCAGCTCTCCGGAAAGATTCGGACACCACGGACGATGTGCCGCTTCAGGATACGCGTCAGTCGCCGGTCAAGTTCTCTGTTACGCCCGATGGCAAGCTCATTGCCAGCAGTCGCGATTTGATGGCGCTCGCAGAACTGGAAGCTCTGATGGGGCAAGTGGCGGCACCGCGTCGCAGCTACAAACTTTTCACGCTCAAGTATGCGACGCCCTCGTGGGTTACACTCAATCTGAAAGATTTTTTCAAGGCAGACGAACAGACGAAAAGTGGTTTTGAGTACGATCCCTATTATGGAATTATGCCGTCACAGAAAAAGACGAAGGGAAATCACAGCCTGTCGAAACGACGCCAGCCGAAGTTCATTTCTGACAATTTCACCAGCACAATTCTTGTCCGCGATGCGGATGCCAAACAGTTACAGACGATCGAAGATCTGATCGGGATATACGATGTCCCTGAACCGTCCGATTCCCGTTCCATGCGCGTTACGACGATTTTTCGCCTGAAACATGCAAAGGCGGGACTGGTTGCGGCCGCCGTCAAGGATGTTTTTCGTGACTTGCTCAGTTCCAACGATAAGGCTCTGGAAACCGATGACAAAGGACAGCGGCAGTCAGGCGGGGGCGGACTTGTGACTTTTTTGCCACGAGGTCCGGCTAAGGAAGGCAGCGAAGGGGACGAAGAAGAACCGATTCGGTTCAAGGGGCTGTTGTCGATGGGGATTGATGATTCTTCCAACACATTGATCGTATCGTCGTCCGGTTCATTAATGGACACGATCGGCGAGATGATTGAATCGTTGGATGAAGCGGCGGACGCATCCTCGGTCGTTCAGGTGCTGCATGTGGATGAAACCGTAGATCTGGGACTCATTCAGGAACGCCTGCGTGAACTGATGAAAGTGGATCCCGCTGCCCAGCAGCCCGGGCAACAACCACCTCAGCAACCCGGGCAACAACCACCTCAGCAACCCGGTCAACAACCTGGCGCGAATCCGGCAGAGGCGGCTGCCGAATGAGATTCACAGTCGCAGATTGTCGCGATTGCCACCCGAGACCACGCAGACAATTCGTTGATTTGCAAAACGATCACGATGCTGATGCACGACCGCCAGCGGAACCGCGCCGGAGGGCTCAGCGATCATTTTTGCATGCATCGCAAGTTGTTGCATCGCCTCGCAGATCTCAGCTTCGGACGCACACAGAATCTCATCAACCAGTTGACGGATGATGGGAAATGTCAGGCTTCCGAGCGGTGTGCGCAGACCGTCGGCGATCGAGTCCGTGCGCAATACGGGTTCGATTTGTCCGCACTGGAGACTGCGAAACGCATCGTTTGCCCATTCCGGTTCAGCAGCGACGACACGGACGGACGGTTTGAGCGATTTCACGGCGATCAATGTGCCGGCAAGTAATCCGCCACCACCGACCGGGACGACTATCGTTTCCACGTCAGGGAATTGTCGCAGGATTTCCAGTCCGACCGTTCCCTGTCCGGCGATCACACGCGGGTCATTGAACGGGTGAATCATCGTGGCTCCGGTCGTTCGCATCACCTCGTTTGCCATTGCTTCGCGGGCCGCAGGCGTGGATTCGCACATCAGCGGTTCAACCCCGAGACTGCGAACTGCCGCCAGCTTGATCCGTGCGGAGTTCTCCGGCATCACGATATGAGCCTTAATGCCTCGCAGCTTCGCCGCCCGCGCGAGTGCTGCGGCGTGATTGCCGGACGAATGGGTGACGACTCCCCGTGCTGCTTCCTCGTCAGTCAGACTGAACACGGCATTGCAGGCACCGCGAGCCTTGAACGCGAACCCGTGTTGAAAATTCTCGCACTTGATCGCAATCGCACCGCCGATTTCGTGACCCAACGAGGCAAACGGAATTGTCGGCGTCTCAACGACAAGTGAACGGATGCGTGCGGCGGCGGCTTCAATCTGCGGCATCGATGTGCAAAAGGATGTCCAGACCGGTTGGGGCCGATTCATACGCGGCGGCTACTTCTTCTTTGACTTCGAGGCGGTCTTGCTGGATTCCGCCTCGTCGCTGTCCGATGACCCTTCGTCCGGAATTCCGTACAGCGGCAGATGCCGGTAATAAACTTCCAGCGTCATTGTACACAGACACGTCATGTACAGCCGCCCGGCGGCACCCCCATGAGCGTCGCTTACGTTCCAGCTGCCTGCCGCATGGCCTTCAGATTGCTGCGTAGACACCAGATGATCCCGCATGACGGAATTCCATTTGTCCCAGGTTTCGCCGCCATAGTGCAGCATCACCTGAGTCGCGTAGTAGTTGTAGTACATGTTGCCAGGATCTGGCCCGGTCGCACTCAGTGTTTCCACAGCCATCTTCAGCTTTGGTTCTTCACGCGACACTCCGGACAACATGCGACACACCAATCCGATCGCAGTGGTTGATGGTTTAGTGTCCATCGTGCTGCGATAACCATACATACCATTTTCCGCCTGCACCTGAGTCAAAAAAGCGTTCGCTCCGCGAACCGCGTTTGGATTCACCGGGATACCGGCGTGAACTGAGCTTTTCAATGCCATCATTTGCCATCCCAGAATGGATGTATCGCCATCGGTACCGGGGTCGTAGCCCCAGCTGCCGTCCTTCGGACTTTGTGCATTGACGATGAAATTGATCGCGGCCAGGGCTGCTGGCTCTAATTGACGAATGACGGCAATGCGCCGCCGGTTGCTGGCGCGTTGTTCTTCATCGCCGACATTCTCTTTGACTTCGTGCTGCAACATTGACAGTGTCTCGCACAATGCTGTCGCGGCAATCGCATGCGTGTACATGCCGGTATTGCCGGCATGTTGTCCTCGCAGATCGAGACCCGCCGGCGCTGAGCTGGAATTGGCCAGCAGAAACTTGATGCCGTCCAGCACACTTTCCTGAAAATCGCCTTCGAACGGCGTGTTTCCTGCACCCAGCATCGCCAGAATCGCCATCCCGGTGGCTGCGTTGCGACAGTTATCGCCGAGCGATCCTGGTTGCGAACAACTTCCTTTGCATTCGCCGCCGGTATGGTCGAAACTCCAGCCTCCGTCCGGAGCCTGATGATGTGCCAGCCACGTCAACCCCTGCTGCACGGCTTTTTCGCTGGCGGCAGAACCTCCCATTTTCGCAACCATGGCCGAACGTCCGGCTTTGCTGCGTCCGCCAAATTCCGAGGACGCCATGGCGGCCGCAGTTTTGCTGCTGATGTCCACGCTGGTTTGGAGGGAGGCGAGTTTCAAATCGTTGATGTTGACATCAACGATGTCCATGCTCTCAACATGTGAATCCACAAAAGTCTCAGCCGGAGGCGTGGATTCTGACAATTCCACTGGCTGATCCACTTCCATCATCTCCAGCTCTTCGGTCTGAGCGGTCTCCGGCTCAAACTCGCTGGTGATCATCATGAATTCTTCCTTTGCCTCCGACGGCAGGAAGATGGCAGCAAGAATAAAGATTACACCTGCATGAACGGCTAGATTCGTCGTCAGCACGGCCAGGCGTCGGCGCTGAGCGGCATCCGGATGCAGCAGGCGATGCAGACGCGCTTTGAGCGTAAGTGGTTCCTCAGAAGTGTCCTCTTCTGTTTGCAATTCCGGGGCTCCTGATTCCTCATCAGATGGTTCGGCTTCTGCGGATACAGCAGCGGCGGACGTGAACTCCGACGCAGCAAATGTGGGAACGATGTCTGCATGCGTCTGGAAAGCGGTTTCTGAATCGGGCACATTGATCTGACTGCCAAATCCTTTGACAAATTCCAGCTCCACTGCAAGGACATCGTAAAACCCATCGGCCTTCGCGTCAGCCAGATCTGCCACCGGAATCTCAAAAATATCGTTCCCATCGGACACAATCGTGCGCTCACGAAGTGCCGGAATGTAGAAACCGTCAGCGCGGGCTTCGGTGAGGTCGCTGACTGGAATCAGAAAGAAGTTTGTGCCGTCGGATACGGTGATTTTCCGTTCGCTCATTCCGTATCTCCTGGCTTGATCTGCTGCCGACGTGATTTCCAGCCTCCGCTTTTTTGAGTTTCTGCAGGTGGTTTTTCTGCGGGCGGCTCTGCCACAGAGTGCTTCACAGGCAGCGGACTCACCGGTGTTTCGCGCACCGTCGCGGGCTTTGATGGCACCGCAGATTTTGGAGTTGGTCCTGGCTTAGCAGGTGTTGCCGATACGAGGGGTTTTGGAACCACTGCGGGCTTCGAAACTGTAACCGGATTCTTCGCCGCGGGTACCTTGGCGGTTGGTGTCACATTCACAATCGGAGCGATGGACCGAGGCGACGGTGCAATGACCGCAGCCTTACCTGGTTCACTGGCGGCCGCGGTTTCCAGCAATCCCGCCTCGATTCGCCCTGCCCAGTACGTCAGATCCTCAGCTGACAGACCGCTCTCACGTTCGATCGTCATTTCCGCCTTCGTACCGACTGTCGGCAGCGCGGCCGTGACGTGCAGTCGTCCGTCGTCACCGTAATTGAAGAAGACGTCCACCGGGGTAGCGGCTGGCAGATCGGCGGGCAGATCACGCACAACGCAGTTCCCAATCAGCGTCGAATGGCGTCCCTCGTCGTCACCGCCTTCGACCACTTTCACCGAGACGCTGGACTGATTACGGCGGGATGTCGAGAAACGTTTTCCTTTCCTGACGGGCAGCCGTGAGTTGCGCGGGATCATCATCGATCGCCGCTGTCCGCCGGAATCCTTATCCAGCCCCAGCAAACCCAGATCGTGCGAGTTCACATTATGCACGGAGATTGTGGAACTCAGTTTCTGCTCAGTCGTAAGCAGAATTCCAGCGTAGATTGCGGCACCATGGGCGACCGATTCGTCAGCGGACAGCGATCGATCAACTTTCAGATTTGATTCCGATTCGAGCATTCCCTGGACCATGGGCATTCGTGACGAACCACCGACAACCAACAGCCGCGAGACGTCTTTCCACGTTCTGTTTGCTTCCTTCAGCGCCTTGCGAGTCGTCATCAGCGTGCGGTCGATGAGATCACCGCAGAGTGTTTCAAAGTGCGCGCGATCCAGTGGAACCTGAACCCGATTTCCATCCATCGAAAACCGAATAACCACTTCGTCTCGCTGCGAGAGTGAACGTTTTGCGTCTTCGGCTTCTGTCAGCAGTCGCTGTCGTTGCGATGGATCTTTGCGAGGATCTGTGCCAAACTGTATCAGAAACTGTTCAGCCACATAATCGGCAATGCGATGATCCCAGTCGATGCCACCCAGATACACGTCGCCCGCAGTGGAAATTGCCGAATAGTCGTTGCCTGCGATTTCCATCAAAGTCACGTCAAACGTGCCGCCTCCAAGGTCGTAGACCAGCACCGTTTCCAGCGACTCGGTTTTACCTTCCGGCGACACAAAACCTCGCTGAATTCCATACGCCAGTGCGGCAGCTGTCGGTTCGTTGATGATGTCAACGACATTCAGACCGGCAAGGCGACCGGCGTCCTGAGTCGCCTTGCGGCGTGGCTCATTGAAATACGCCGGCACTGTAACCACGCATTGATCGATAGGTCCCAGTCGATGAATTGCATCCTCCTTGAGTTTTCGAAGAATCAATGCCTGAATGACTTCGGGAGGAAACTGCAGACCAGCGACGGGGATTCGATAGCCTACTTTGCCCAGATCACGTTTGGCAAACTGAACGACTCGATCCGGTTCGTATTCCGCAGCCTTCAGCGCTTCTTTTCCAACTACAACCGACTTGCGATCAAAGAAGACGACACTGGGAGTAGTCGCGTCGCCTTCCAGATTCTGCACGGTACACGGTCGACCGGTGTTGTCCAGATGAGCGACAACCGATCGTGTGGTTCCCAGGTCAATACCGACGGCAACTTGATTTCCCGCCATGGCAAATTCAGCAGTTCGAATGGTACTTTGAAAAATGCAGACTCAGGCGGTCGGCATCCGTAGCGTAGAGACAGGTACTTGTGATCTCGTCAACTGACCCCCCGGCGGAATGCCGCTGCATGACAGGAATTCTGAGGTCGCATTGCGTATACGTCGAAATCCAGAGAATTGTGCGTCAGAAAATCCCAAGTCCTCTATAAGTGTACATAGCGTAACCAAATTCAAGCGTGACGCCAGGGAATAGCGGGTTTCATACTTGCGACCAGCCATCTTTTTTCTGAGCTGTTGTGCTTCGTTGTCATCTCTGCCGGTTACCAGCAGACCATTCTCGGCATCCCGCCCGAATTACCTCAGGACCGGCTTAGAAGATTCCGCAGCTGCAACAGCAGTTCGGTCTTTTCCACGATCTGCAGTGGTTGGTGTTCTGTGGCAACCTCCGAGTTCGCCATTGACGAAGCGAATACAGACATGCCAGCGAATGTCGTGATTCTGAATTCCGTATGCAACACATCAAAACATGCCTGCATGTCATCTTTGGCTGCATCAATATCAATGATTGCCAGCAGGATTGTGTCATTCAGTGATGCGAGATGACTACGAATCGCAGAAACGGACATTGGCAGATTTGTGCATTCACAGTCGAGTGCCGTGAGAATTCTGGCCACTGTAGTGCGCAGCTCGGAATCATCTGAGAGTACGATTGCATTGCGGCGGACAGGGGGGCGAATGACGTCCGGAAACTGGCTGCGGTGGGCGAAGACTTCTTCGCCGGCAGACATGGGAAACAATGCGTGAGTGTCCGCCTGAAATCCCAGGAGCTCCATTTCCAACAGGGAAGCTGCCGATCTGGCGGGGATCCGAAACGCCACTGGCCAGAGTTCATGACTGCGACCGTCTGCCAAACACCACGGACCGTAGCAACACAGGATGCGCCCAAACATCATGTGTCCGATCAAATCGTTGATTTCGTGCTGAGCGAATTCATCGGAGCACGACTGCAGGACGATCACAAAATCTGCCGACATCGTTTGCCCAGGCTCCGCCTTCAGCGCTGCCAGCAAAGTCTGGTGCTCGGAAATCACTC
>JBBJME010000060.1:0-33136 GCA_037719765.1 Planctomycetaceae bacterium | reverse complement strand
TCATCGTCGTCACTGATGCGCTGTGGCTCGAAGGGAATCGCTGCTCGGATACACTGATCGGCGCTTGGCGCTGGGCTCACAGTCAGCTGTGGCTCGGAGGGAATCGCTGCTCGGATACACTCCAGTGACACAGAGATCGCGGTTCTCGCAGGCTGTGGCTCGAAGGGAATCGCTGCTCGGATACACTCGGAGACTGTAGGGCCATCATCTTTGCTGAGCTGTGGCTCGAAGGGAATCGCTGCTCGGATACACTGAACAGTTTTACTGATCGCAGTGTGTCGGCGCTGTGGCTCGAAGGGAATCGCTGCTCGGATACACTCGTCCAGATCCACGTCAGCGGTTGTCGTGGGCTGTGGCTCGAAGGGAATCGCTGCTCGGATACACTAATCGCCCTGCGAATGGAGTCCCGGCAAGTGCTGTGGCTCGAAGGGAATCGCTGCTCGGATACACTATACTCGCAGACGATCGTCCGGCCTGACGAGCTGTGGCTCGAAGGGAATCGCTGCTCGGATACACTCGCATGCTGGCAGCGTGTCGGGAAGATGTAGCTGTGGCTCGAAGGGAATCGCTGCTCGGATACACTTCGTCATCAACGCCAGCCCAAGCAGATTCAGCTGTGGCTCGAAGGGAATCGCTGCTCGGATACACTCAATCCAGTTGTCCGGCGTGCTGTTGTTTAGCTGTGGCTCGAAGGGAATCGCTGCTCGGATACACTGGCATGATCTGGAATCGCGTAACTGGTGCGGCTGTGGCTCGAAGGGAATCGCTGCTCGGATACACTCTTTGACATGAGGGACCGTGGTTCTGTGAGGCTGTGGCTCGAAGGGAATCGCTGCTCGGATACACTCCGCCTGGACTTGACCGACGGCATGGCCGTTGCTGTGGCTCGAAGGGAATCGCTGCTCGGATACACTAATCTGCCGATCGTTTCGATTCTTTGGTTTGCTGTGGCTCGAAGGGAATCGCTGCTCGGATACACTTGATGCCGCAGCGGACTGTCCGTGCGAATGGCTGTGGCTCGAAGGGAATCGCTGCTCGGATACACTTCCACCTGATAACGGTAGGTATGTCGATGGCTGTGGCTCGAAGGGAATCGCTGCTCGGATACACTGAGTCTGTTCTGACAGGCCGAGATACTCAGGCTGTGGCTCGAAGGGAATCGCTGCTCGGATACACTTCTTCGTGCAGGACTCGATCAGGAATCCAGCTGTGGCTCGAAGGGAATCGCTGCTCGGATACACTAGCAAGGATGACCGACAAACGATCGGCACAGCTGTGGCTCGAAGGGAATCGCTGCTCGGATACACTTGTACGTTGCTGAAACGCCAGACTATCGGCGCTGTGGCTCGAAGGGAATCGCTGCTCGGATACACTCGGGCAACGCAGCCAGCGTTGTGCCGTATCGCTGTGGCTCGAAGGGAATCGCTGCTCGGATACACTATTCCGCGACATGCAGCGACAGTTGCGAGCGCTGTGGCTCGAAGGGAATCGCTGCTCGGATACACTGTCCCAGTGTGTCAATGCGACCGGAGACAGGCTGTGGCTCGAAGGGAATCGCTGCTCGGATACACTGTTCAGCACCGTGCCGTCCACAGTGCTGCGGCTGTGGCTCGAAGGGAATCGCTGCTCGGATACACTGACGAAACTCATTCAGAGCCGCCGCCACTAGCTGTGGCTCGAAGGGAATCGCTGCTCGGATACACTTCGAAAACGATTTCATGTCCCGACCATTTTGCTGTGGCTCGAAGGGAATCGCTGCTCGGATACACTGCCCTTCGGACCGCTCAGCGCCTGCGCCAGCTGTGGCTCGAAGGGAATCGCTGCTCGGATACACTAGGAGCAGGAGCGGGAGCAGGAGCGGGAGGCTGTGGCTCGAAGGGAATCGCTGCTCGGATACACTAGTTTCTGGCGAACTTTTGCCAGCGCGGACGCTGTGGCTCGAAGGGAATCGCTGCTCGGATACACTTTGATACTCCGGTGACGGATGACGTTGCACGCTGTGGCTCGAAGGGAATCGCTGCTCGGATACACTAACGCGGCGTTTTGTTCCTGTTTCAGGCGCGCTGTGGCTCGAAGGGAATCGCTGCTCGGATACACTCTTGCGGTGACCGAATGGATTTGGGTTCACGCTGTGGCTCGAAGGGAATCGCTGCTCGGATACACTGCCGCTTCATGGCCGCCCTGCGCAGCTAAGCTGTGGCTCGAAGGGAATCGCTGCTCGGATACACTCGGTCCTGACCGATGGCCACGAGGTGTCGTGCTGTGGCTCGAAGGGAATCGCTGCTCGGATACACTTCACGTTCCTGACAAAGAGTCTGATCTACAGCTGTGGCTCGAAGGGAATCGCTGCTCGGATACACTCCGAAGCGTAACCCCAATACGCTGGATCGGCTGTGGCTCGAAGGGAATCGCTGCTCGGATACACTTGGTGTGCCCAGTTTCCGGTGTGATGTTCAGCTGTGGCTCGAAGGGAATCGCTGCTCGGATACACTGGCAACTGGGCGCGGCAATCAGTGCGTTGCAGCTGTGGCTCGAAGGGAATCGCTGCTCGGATACACTCACGGTTCGGTTTTCGCCCAGTCGATCCTGGCTGTGGCTCGAAGGGAATCGCTGCTCGGATACACTTTCCAGGCGTAAAAGGCATCGGCCCGAAGAGCTGTGGCTCGAAGGGAATCGCTGCTCGGATACACTCAAAGGACTGCGACGCGGACCGCCAACGAAGCTGTGGCTCGAAGGGAATCGCTGCTCGGATACACTCCAGGCAATCCGCAGGTCCTGCTGAGGCTCGCTGTGGCTCGAAGGGAATCGCTGCTCGGATACACTTGCCGTTGTTTAGTTCGCTCGTGTCGCTCGGCTGTGGCTCGAAGGGAATCGCTGCTCGGATACACTGTTGAGTCCCCATTTGTCGAGATCATTCGCGCTGTGGCTCGAAGGGAATCGCTGCTCGGATACACTTTCTCTCAACGCTTTGGCTGTAACCGCCAGCTGTGGCTCGAAGGGAATCGCTGCTCGGATACACTCGCCACGGCGATTGCCGTGCCGATGAAGATGCTGTGGCTCGAAGGGAATCGCTGCTCGGATACACTACAAGAGCAGCGATCAGCGGCAGTAGACAAGCTGTGGCTCGACGGGAATCGCTGCTCGGATACACTCCGACGACACGACGACCGTCATCAGCACAGGCTGTGGCTCGAAGGGAATCGCTGCTCGGATACACTTGGATCGTACGCTGATCAAGTACACTGCCAGCTGTGGCTCGAAGGGAATCGCTGCTCGGATACACTAGCTCGGTCGCAAGTTCCAGCGAATGCGGGACTTGCGGTCGAGCGAGCATTCAAAAAAGCTCCAGTTGGCATGGTTGGCTTTCGGCTTTCTGGCGACTTTTTCCAATGTAGACCTCCATTTTTTCAAACTGGCGGTCTGTAATCATGATCAAACGCACGTGGCCGTCGGACGGGAGCTTACACACGATTTTTTTTCGCTGTGTTTCCGCGGCTGACTCAGATTCGCAGCACCGCGCATACACCGAATACTGAAGCTGGCTGAATCCATTGTCCAGCAGTAATCCGCGAAACTGAGCATAGCGACGGCGGGCGTCCTTGTCATCGACTGGCAGATCAAACATGGCCATTAGCCACATGGTTTTGTATCCCGACAGGGTCAGTTCACTCCGTGGCATTGATGAACTCCTCCGGAAACACAAGGTCAACGGCGCTGTCCGTTGTTGCTCGCTGCAGCGATTGAGCGGCAAGTGTCAGAGCGTCAAACAGCGTTCGCTCAGTGTCATTGACACCGACCCAGCACATCAGGCTTTGCAGGATTTCCCCGCGTGTCGCAGAAGTCATTTCAGGGACGCAGGCTCCACCCTTCGAAAGTCTGTATACAGCCCGATCGACGCACGGTCGGAATGGTTCCATGATGTCGTCGGCCAGACAAAATGAATTGTATTTGTTGTGGTGATGCAGACCCACCGACGGATGCAGTCCGGACGCACAGACCGCTCGGGCTGTCGCAGCTCGTAGAATCGCATAGCCATAGTTCAACATGGCGTTAACGCCTTCAGCGCCTCGGTCACGACGAAAGTCGTTTCCGAACAGGGCTGTCCAGTATTTTCGAGCCGCTCGGGCTTCGACATTTGCTGGATCGCCGGAGCGAACCAGGCCGATCAGCGGCGTCAATCCATGGTCGCAGCCAGTTTGTTCCACCAGGAGCATCGCCTGCATAGCGATCTTGCTCTGGACAACCTGCCGCCACAGCCGCTTTCTGCGTGGTAACGGCAGTTCGAACTGCTCTTGGAAGCGTGCCGTTTGTGTCGAGTGCGTATCCAGAGGCAGCAACATCCCGTTTGGCATGCGCGAACTGTCGCACGTCACGAATGCTCCACCGTTGGAAACCAGATCGCTCAGCACGGCCTGCGTATAACTCACTCTAGGATGAGCGACGATCAGCACGGCGATGTCTTCCAGCGGCACCGTGTGGAGCGCCCCTTCTTCTGGCTGAATCACCAGTTGCCGATGTTCGACACGCAACCGGGCAGGCCGCTGGCTGATCTCGAGGATTCGATTTCGCATCAACCGTCACCGACGAACTGTGATCGATTGACTTCCACTGTCAAAACTAAAAGCCACCCGTGCGTATCCAGAATGAATAGCCTGGGTGGCAGTTGCAATAGGATTGTTTGGAATTTGACGACTAATTGGCCTGCGCGCTCCGGCCGTGAAATTGTCGTTGTTTTCGAGGCAAACCACCGCGTGCTTCTCCCAGCTTTCGCAGGTTATGCAGCACTCGATTGAGCTGCTGAACTACAAATTGCTCACTGGACTCCAATTCGGCGTTTACATCTGAGCAGAACTGCACTGCCAACTTTGGATCCTGAATAATCGGATCCGCCGCCTGCGGATACTTCATATAGACCTTAATGACGGCAACGCGCTGTGGATACGTAATTTCCATATCAATCAACCTCCATTCCCCGACTTGTCGAGGAAACTAAGATCCGCTTGCAAAGAATCAGAGGAGCAGCCAAAATGGAAGCGGAGGCACTTGGCTGCCGACAACGAACCGCCGCATGGGACTGATTGATCGTCCGACCCATGTGTGCGGTTTTTTCTTGTAGCAGGATTCTAGGGCTACGCAAAGTAATGTCAATCAATTCTTTGCAAGAACAGAACTAGTAGCCGTAATTATTTCGAACCTAGCTGGGAACCGAATGATCGTTGTGGTAGAAGATCCAGAAGTTGTGTTTCGTAGCACTTTGCACAGAAACAGAACTGGTTGTGGCTCGAAGGGAATTTCCGCTCGGATACATCCACAACAGCGGCTCGTTGGCACCTTGTGTTGACGAGCCGTGTTTTTTGTCATTCCTCAATGTGTCAGCGTGGAGTCAGTGTTCCCATTGGGTCTATTCGGATAGGTCGGATATTTCGAGTGCGAAGGGTTGCGAGACTGGTAATCCGATTCCAAGGCGTGCGTTCGTCGCTCGCAATTGTGCTTCGCATGTGCTCGCAGAGTTGCAACTCGCTGCTGGACAGTTTCTGCAGCCGGTAGATCAACCGAGTTCCATCGAGCCCATCTAGCTCCACCATGTCGTTTTTCACGAGCGAAAACAGAAAACGAACGGTTTCCCCAGGCTTGAGCTTGAACGGTGACTCGACACCCTCTCGAAGTGCATCCGTCGAGCGAGGAACCAGTACTCGCTCGATGTGCTGAGTGGATCGCATATTAACCGTCGGTTCTTTCGTCGATTTCGTTCGCCGGTGTTTTCTCCCACCACCGTTGGCACTCAACCGCAGATGTGCGTCGAGTCGCGTGATGATTTCGTGCTCCCAGCGAATCTCTTTGCCATCCTTGTCGAAAACAGCGTAGACCATCGTCGCATAGTTGGAATCCTTGCCACTCGCGATTTGCCGCTGCCTCGGGCCTTTGCCCAGGGTGCGAGGTTTTGTGTCGGTCTTGATGCGGACTTTGTAGATCGGGCTGCCGAATGATTGCTCGCCTTTGGCAATTCGCTTTGCTGACGCGGGCAGCCGAGGAAAATTTTCGACGTTTGAAAGGTCACTCCACATCTTCGCCGGTGTTCGATCGACTTTGGTGGTCGCCAACGCGCAGAGGTCTTCATACTTCTGCCGCACGACTGCTCGCACATGTGGGTCCACGATTGCATCACCCATGATGTCCTTTTCATTGAGCTTGTCGAGTGCCTTTCGAACCCGATGTTCAACAACGGGCAGCTTGGGTTTGGCAGAACTCTTTCCCGTGGAAGATTTTGCCGCCGAAGGTGATAGTTTGATAAACGGTTTCGAATAATTTGTCTCGGCGTGTAGCGGCCCGGCAATCCGTCTCGTCGGTCGATGGGACACGATGATTTGCTCAATCGAATGGCGAACCGTGGCAAGGAAATCCGGCCACGGCGTCGATTTCGGAAGATCGCGCAGGAATTTGTTGAAAGTTGTCCCGGCAATGAACTTCTGTTTGGCAAGGTCAGCGGCCAGATTGATTGTCTTCTGCGTCGCCAGTGCCACGCAG
The DNA here is from genome assembly GCA_037719765.1 of Planctomycetaceae bacterium. GTDB lineage: Bacteria > Planctomycetota > Planctomycetia > Planctomycetales > Planctomycetaceae > SXXK01. Next base: position 26,611 of record JBBJME010000060.1, on the reverse strand, counting down.
ACAGCATCAATGGCATGGTGCCGATTATCGCGGCGATCCTTCTGGTCTGTGTCGCTGAGAATGCTGTTCAGTTCCCATCCGGTCCGCAGCATCCATGTCAGATTGCCGGTCGGTGTGACAATGCGCTGATGTCCATCAGCATCGCTGCGCCCACCGAACAGTGTTGCCAAGAAATCGGCCGACAGGCGAGCGTTGTAACGAGTGTCATTCAGTTGACGCGAAACGAAATCCTCGGGAACCTGTTCTTTCTCAAACCGTTTTAACTTCGCTACTGCGAGAGGCCCTTTGAATTGACGGACTCGCGCGAGGACGGCTTCGTATTCATCGCCACTCAGAATCTCTGACGGGAGACGATTCTTCTTGCGATTCCGATTAAAATCGGGATCACACAACGTCTTGTTGGCATAAGAATCGTCCAGATACTGGCGTGGATAGATATGTTCAATATCGACGTTCTCCAGACTTCGTGGCGTGAAGCGATTTCCGGTGTAGGGACACTCCCAGTTGCATTCATCAGCAAGAAGCCATTTTTCGATCAGTTCGCGACGCGGATTCGCTACACCCAGTTCTTCCAGAATCTTCTTTGCTGCCTTGTCACGTAGTTTTCGCTGCTCCTCATTCTTCTTCCAGATCTCCTGGCGTTCTTTTCTCGATCGCTTCAGGTCGCGAGCCAGTTCGATATGGATCCGTTCAGGTTTTCCATATTCACGAATCAGTGCGTTGACCACTTTACGAACCTCGGTCAGCGCGCGAATGACTGCGGGGTTTCGAACGTCGTCGTTCCAGTCACTCAGAGGCGGCAATTGAACGACTGGTTCACGGGCTATGAAGGATTCGGGATAGATCTTCTTGCGAGCTTCCGCGTAGCTGAGCCCATTGCGAAGCTCGGGAAGCAATTTGCGAATGGCCATCCGTGACAATCCCCCAAACCCTTCTTCAAGAGAAACTCGGCTAAGGCGTTCCGCATCGTCGTTCGATAGCTTCCACTTTAGTGTGGCAAGTTTCTTTAGGCTGTCTGGGTTGCTGATGTAGAGTACTTGAAGAATGATCTGCTCGCGTTCCTGGTCAGTCAGAGACTCCCACCGATCACCAAAGATGGGTCGCAATTTGGCGGCCGTGCGATTGCCGATGAGTTTTGTGTCGTCATCGTCATTGCTGTCGTCATCCGTGTCACCGCCGTCCTGAAAGGGTTTCAGCGAGAACGAAGTGCCTTTCGGGAGATCCAGGACAGAGACGACTGAGGCAACCGACCCGGATTTTGGCTTGCGCGCGGTGGGATCAGCAGCAAGTCACCGTGTTGCTGCAGGTGATCGACAAGAATGCCGCGTTGATCGTCGGTGAGCGGCTGCGACGGTTGGTCTGGCAGGAGGATTCGCAGGTGATTGACTGTCTGCAGCAGTCGGAATTCCTGGAATTCCTGCATAGCGATTGTGCAGCGACGTCGACCGTGGCCGCGACCGTCGTATTCGAGCGTACAGCGACCAACGAGATGCTTCTGAGACTTGAGCGGCCTTTGATGAAACAGAGCCTTCTCAATCCGTTTCCAGTCTGCTATTTGGATCGATGTGTCAAAACCCAACTGGGCATCGCGAATGGCGATGAATTCGTCGTAATACATTTTGCGAGATGTATAGTGCTTTCGGATTCTCCCGCGAGTCGCAGAACTCGGATCTTCACTTTTCAACGCGAAGCGGCCTTCCTGTTGAGTGAACTCATCACGCACGGTCTGCGCCAATGTACGAATGGTTGAAGGATCGTCTGGAATCGCTAAGCGAGCACGATCCAGCACCGTGATTCCGGTGGCCACTTTTCCGGCATCTTCGTCGTCAGGTTTTTCGGTCTTTCGGTTCGCCTTGTAACCTCGTCGCTGGCCGAGATGGTACAAGGCTCGTCCGAGTTCGAAAGGTTCGAGTGCGTGTTCCAGTGCCGCAGCCCGCAACAGATACGGCAACTTTTGGTGCGAGTCGATGTCACCTTCAGGACACCACTTCGCGGTCAATGCTTCGTCCAATGATTTTAACGCGACGTCACGAGTATCAGCTTCGCGATTTTCGGTGGATGGCAAGTGCTCCAAACGCTGGAGAATGCCAAAGAGTTTCGACTTTCGGTACTGACGTCGCCACGTTTGCCGCCGCGTTTGACGGGCTTGACGTCGTTCAGCCCCGCGCGAGCTGTCTTTTCCTTGTTCGATAGATCCATCGACTCCAGCGTCGAACATTCTCACACCGGTGGCAATGACGCCGATGGGATCCGCGTTGTGCCAAGCCGTTTTGGGCTGCAGTTCGAGAACCGCCCAGCCCAGTGAATTGGCTCCGAGATCGAGCCCAAGTCGATATCTCATGTTTCTTTGGCTTTCGTGACGCCCAATGGAGTGAGTCGATGTTGGTTCCTACGAGCATGACATAGTGGAGACTCTTGCAAGCCGTTACAAGTCTCGGTACAATCTTTGTCAGTGTATCCGAGCGGCGATTGCCTCCTGTCACAGTAAGGCTTTTTTCGCGTACGGTTCAATCCGTGGGCTGGTCTCATCGTAGACCAGCCCTTTTCCGTGCGCTGCAGGGTCTCGGCTAAGTCAGAAGTCAATCTTTGATTTCCTGTCGACTGACTTAATGGGATGCCAAAAGGTGTCAGGAACCGTTTATTTGGATTTAGGTCTTCCTTGGGGGCGGGTGGTGATTTCAAGGCCGAGTTTTCTGGTCGCAGTGGCCGCCCACGTTGCATCTCCAAACGGCGAGCCGCGATTGACGCTGCGACGGATGGCGGCGAGTTCTGCGTCTGTCTGAGGTGAATTCACATGCTCCAGCCAGCCAGCATTTCGCCGCAGTGGCCATGCCGAGAGTAGTTCCTTTTCTGCCGCCGTTCCTGAGTACCAGCGATAGAGACTGCTCCAACGCCAGTCTTCCGCACGCTTCACCAGATTCGCTCGCAGAGCATTGCGTTCCACATACCGGCACAATGTCAGAAAGTGGTCATCCTCCTGTACGGGAAAGGACTTAAATCGCCCCTGATAAAGATGACCAGACCCTGTCGATTTGCGATGAGCGTGCCATCGCTGCGTGTGAGTCAGCGTCAGCCAGCCAACAAAGCGAGACAATTCATCATCTTCCTGAGGCCACACGACCAGGTGCCAGTGATTTCCCATCAGACAATACGAAAGCAGCCGCGTTCCGGTTCGAGCCACAGCTTCCTGAAGGACCGCCTCAAATGCAGCGAAGTCTTCATCCTTCGTGAAGATCGGCATCCGAGCGTTTGCCCGGTTCAACACATGATAAATCCAACCGCCAGGACCTGATCGTTTTGGTCTTCCCATGTCGAAACGATACTCAGATCCCTCTCGCTTGTCAATAAACGGTTCCTGACACCTTTTGACTCCTTCGCTTTGGTCTCTGCTTCTTTCTGCAACGCCAATTCGGCGATTAACCGCTTTGAGAATACCAAGTATCCGTTAAACGCAGTATCCACCCAAACCGTCACCTGAGTGCTTTGGCCTGACGGATTCGCTCGAATTGCTATTTGAAGAAGTGAACGCAGTGCCTCATCAACGTATCAAATCACTTTGTCACCGCTCCCATGTGGAGGGCGGCCTGATGGCCGACTCGAATGACAAACGAAATTCGATCTGGATAGACCAACCGAGCGTCTGCCACCGCTTGTCCAAACGAATCTGAGACGAAATAGTCGCCAGATTCCGGCTCAATCGCCACGAACTTGTTCTGATTTTTAGTTTCCAGTTTTGCTTGCAATCGTTCTGCGTAGATTGCCTTTGCACGAACCGCAATACTTTCCGCATGTTCCGAAATCATCAACGGCTCCTTGTTTGTCTCGTGCTGCCTTAACACCTGGGCTGCGTTGATCGTAACATGAAACTCACAGCACTTCCACGTTGGTCGTGTTCAAGTGATGACGTATCCCGACTTCTAATCATTCAGTCCCCACGCACCGTCCCAGCGCACGAAGCCTTCGATGGCTTCATATTCCGCAAGGCCGAGCTGGTCGTACTTGCGGGCGGTGTCGGCGTTGCGGGATTCGGCACGCTGCCAGAATTCCCGCATGTCGGCACCCGGAAACAAAGCGCGGTCTTTCTGCGATTCGTGTTTGAAGATCGCGTTTCGCTTTTGCTTGACTTCCTGAGGACTGAGCGGGACCCCCATTTCAATCTGATGCACGGGCCACTCCTGCCATGCACCGCGGTACAGCCAGACTTCGCTTTCGGCATACCACTCGTCATTACGACATTCATCGCAGGCAAGAATAATGGCCTTCAGACAGGTGCGGTGCGTACCATGCGGGTCTGACAAGTCGCCTGCCGCATAGATCTGATGCGGCTTTAACTCTCGCATCAGGTCCACCAGAATTTTGATGTCATCGGGTCCGAGCGGTTTTTTCTTCACGCCGCCCGTTTCATAAAACGGCATATCAAGAAAATGCAGTTTTTCATTGGGAACGCCGCAACAGCGGGCACCGCCACGTGCTTCTCCACGACGGATCAGGCCCTTTATCTGCTGAATCTCCTTGCTGTCGATCTGTCCGGGCTGTTTCTTTTTCAGGTACTCTTCCACGTGATCTTCCAGGTTTCGGATGCGGTCCGACAACAGACCGAACACCGCGCAATAATCTGAAACGAATTCCGTAAACCGAATGGCATCGTCATCGAAGACGGCGATGTTACCGGACGTCTGATAAGCAATGTGGACGTCATGCCCCTGAGCCGCCAGGCGAATCAGCGTGCCCCCCATCGAGATCACGTCATCATCCGGATGCGGCGAAAAACAGAGAATCCGTTTCGGGAAAATATGGTCAAACGGTTGAGGCCGATCTCCGGGGCGTTTCTTGTGTGCTGGTTTACCAGCGGGCCAGCCAATGATGGTGCTTTGCAGATGACGAAAGACGGTCAGGTTGATTTCATAGGCCGAACCGTACTCAGCCAGCAGATCCTGCAGACCTTCTTCGTTGTAGTCCGAATCCGTGAGTTTCAGAATCGACTTGATCATCTTCTCCGACAGCCAGATCACCGCGCGGCGAATGATGGATGGTTCCCATTGCACGTTACTCACGAGCCATGGCAGTCGCGTGCGAGTCAGAGCTGCAGACGCGGCCGCATCGAGCAGCACGTCGGTGTTGGGATGTCGCTGCAGGAACGTCGCCGGGATGGCTGGTGTGACTTCCCCTTCCACGGTCTTCGCAATAATCACGGATTTATTTTCGCCAAACGCCAGGAGGATGATCCTTCTCGCATTCAGAATCGTGCCGACTCCCATCGTGATCGCGCGCCGCGGGACGTTTTCCGCGCCGAAGAAATCACTCGCCGCATCAATCCGCGTGACACTGTCCAGCGTGATCATGCGCGTGCGCGTCGACTGATCGGAACCGGGTTCGTTGAAGCCAATATGCCCGGTGCGGCCAATCCCCAGCAGCTGAATGTCGATCCCGCCGGATGCGGCAATCTGTGCTTCATAGTCGCGGCAATAGTCGGCGATGCTTTCGATCGGAACGGTGCCGTCCGGCACATGCACATTTTCTGGCTTGATATCAATGAGATTGAAGAGATGTTCTTTCATGAACCGCATGTAGCTTTGAAGGTCTTCCGGCTGCATCGGATAGTATTCGTCGAGATTGAAGGTCACGACGTTCGCGAACGACAGGCCGTCTTCCTTGTGCATGCGGACCAGTTCGGCATAGATACTGGTCGGCGTCGAGCCCGTTGCCAAGCCCAGCACCGCCGGTTTTCCTGCGTCCTTACGGCTGCGGATCAGCGTCGCAATTTCAGTGGCCACGAGACGTGACGCTTCGCGGGAGTTTGCCAGAATCGTACAACGCAGCTTTTCAAGCTGACACAAGTCCTGCCGTTGGTTCATAAAAATCGCAATCCGTGTGTGCTTCTGCCGGAAAATCACCTGGTGAAGACAAAGTCTAGCGGCTCCCGACGACTTTTCATGTGAACGACTGGACGTTTTGAAAAACGGGTCTACAACGTCGCCCGTAGCTGGCTCTGTGAGTCGAGTACGATGCCCGCGGCCTGGACATTCATGTCCGCGAGATTCAGAAAAACGGTCCCAATGACGAGAGATGGCTGATGCACAGCGGACGTTTTCCCTATGGCACTCGATTTGCGAGCGAATGGTTCGAATTCGGGTTCATCGACAAATGAAGTGCGAGGTGATATTTGTGCATCAAATGTGTTGGCGCTGATTGGCGCCATTGGTGCTGCGATTGAGCCTGAAAGGCTCGCGCATATCAGCCTGGGGCAAGAGAATCCGCGGATGCGGATGAACGCAGCCCCAGGTTGATGTACCGTCTGAACACGAACCCTGACAGGGTTCCGCAATGCTGGTCTGCGTTACCCTTTCAGGGCAAAATGCGTTGCTACCGTGGAAACCTGGGGCGTTGCCCCAGGCTGACTTGCGGAGGCCCGTTGGGCCGAAGAACACTGGTATATCGCCACACGCACGGATCAATGCGCTCCGAGTCCACCATTTCTAAGCCGCGCACTTCATTTGTCAATGAACCAAGACTTCCCTTGAATTAAGTGCGAAACAAGGAACTCTGGCGAGTCCCACTACCAATGTGAGTACCATTGGGCGATTGCCCCCCGGTTTTCGACGGTAACCAGAAATCTGCCGCTCGCTCTACTGCAAAAAGCCTGCGTGAATTGTCGGCCCGCTGCGACTGAGTGCTCAGTCGCACAGTGAATTGCCTGTGAATGCAGAATGCCTCATTTCACGTTTTGGGGTCCAGGCACTAAGGTTACTGAATCCAAGGTTACTCCTTTCCTGGCTACGAGCCGAGAGTCTCATGAATTGTTGCTGGGCGCATGACTAAAGGTGTCAGGAACCGTTTCCACTCAAAATGGCGTATTCGTTCCTGACACCTTTAATCTCCCCTGCATCCCCGCTGCCGGAATTCGCGAGGAACAGCGACGATTCATCGGTTGTCGTCCTGGGAGCCCGGAAGTTTTAAACAAGAATCGGATTCACGCTGATCATTGATGATGGTAAGATCATGACGGTTGCGAAAAGTGGAATTCGCGTTTCGAAGCATCTTCATTGCGGGGAGAATGGCATGCGTTTAGTCAGACTGATTCTGGTTGTCGGCGGAATGAGTTTCTCCTGTTCCGCAGGAGCATGCCTGAATGATTCGGAACTGCCGGATCATGAACGTGAGTTTCGATCACAGTATCTGGATTCACAACTGATGACATCAATTGATGAATCCGAGCCGACTCAGGATGGGGCATGGATCATGTCGGCAACCGGGGTCACATTACTTGCCGGTGCGATTGGGCTGACACTGTTTGCTCGACGGTAACGGGAGAGCTGCCGTGCAACGTCGCCTTCTGGTGCTGATTGGCGTGTTTATTGGAACGTTGTTCGGCGGCTGCACGGGATTTATCACGAGCAGTGTTGTCTATGTCTCCATCACTCCGCAGCGATACGCTTTTCTGGCGAAGCGCGTGCCATTGCCGCATCATGTCCCGCAGTTTCGCGGCGGAGTTTCGTTGCGGTTTGCGATGGTGCAGGATGTGCTCCACGAACGATTTCCGAAGCATGGGACCAACTGGTACGAAGCTCGCAATCGCCGAACTCAGGAATTGCTTAGTCAGCAGCCTGAAAATGATCCAGCGCGGTGGCCTCTGATCGACGATCTCGCTGTCGCCTTCGATCGACTGGGGCAACCCGAGAAGGCGATCCCGCTGCTGCGAGGCAAGCTGGCTCAGCAGGAATCCGCAGGGATCGTTGGCGAGAGAGACCTTTACACATCGTACGCGAATCTTGGCACGATGCTGATTCATGCCAACATGGGCAAGGCCAGAACTGGCGACGCGGCAGCGATGCAAATGGTGGATGAAGGCAAGCATTTGATCCAGAAGTCCGTCGAGGTCAACCCCGTGTGCCATGGGAGCCCGGAACGGGGCTCCGGGCAGCCCAGTTGTCGCCGGAGGAGAAGTTTCAGTACCTGTCAAACTGGGTGCTGCCATCGACTGATCACAATTCGTTGCGAATGCAGTTTGACTTCTCGCCGACATGCCCCGCACCTTCGTACCGTACACCCGTCGCTCCACTGACGGGAATTGCCTCCGGTGAAGATCATCAATTCGACTGCGCGCAGCAACTCGGGTCCTGCCGTCGGAAAAGATTAGTAGGCGTTTGTCTGAGATCACAGACTGGATGCGTCTTCAGGCCAAAGTCACGGACACGCAATGCTCGTTCTTCATCAACGGTCGGCTGACGCATGGTACAGAAAACTTCCGGTGAAGGCAGAAACGATTATTCGACACGGATTCAGACGATGAAGCCAGTGAATCCGGCCGTTGCAGATGAAAATCTCCGCGTGACACGGTAGTCTGGTGCGACTCTGTCTTTTGAGGGGCTCGGCACTGTGGCTCGCGGCAAAGCGGAGACAATTTGTGCGTGAGACGGCACCGGGTGGCGACTGGGTGACAGCGTCGCTGCGTGTGGGCACTCGTTCATTTGTGTGTGCAGAGGTACGATGAAAATGGCCGTCTGGAGGCGTCACCATTGGCAGACTCTCGGGACCATTGTCGTGTGGCTGGCGATTGGTGTCGTATTCTCATGCGCGGTTGGTGATGAGAAGAGGAGTGAAGATTCTGAAGGGAAGGCTTCCTCGACAATTCGGACTCCGCGTGTTGCGGAACTGTTTGAACGCGACGTGCTGTCGGACAATATCGTCGCGGTGCGGCTGAAGGCAAAGCAAATGCCAGTGGAGCCTCGATACGAGTATCTGCGCGACTGGGTTTTGCCGTCGAAGAGCCATCGCGACTTTCGATTGGCGGGAAAGCAGACTCAAACTGATCCGGTCGTGCCGATGATTGATGACCATTCGTTTGACAGCAACCGACTGCATGCGGGTGTCGAGCGTGGAGAACGGCGGATTCATACGGGCGGTAATCAGGTGTCGCCGGCCCTTGATCTCATTGAAACCGCCAGGGAACTCGGGAAGCTTGACGAACTTCGCTTTGCCGTGCAGGTCTCTTCTGTCAGCGGCGAAGTGCAGGAACGCTGCCGTCTGTCGATGCTGGCGATGATCGCGATCACGAAGGGGGATCAGGAAGCAGCGCGACTGGCCTCTGATCAGCTCTACAATCGCTTCCTGGCCAAGCGGTTCCCGTCGCTCACGGATCGCATGCCGGAGACATTACTCGTCTCGCTGGCGGTCGACAAGGGAATGCTGCTTGACGAATCGCTGCAGTATCTTGTCAGCATGCAGGATTCACAAATTCGCCGTCAAAACTGCAGTGGTCCGACGGAATGGAATCGACTGATTACCAGCCTGATTGGACGAATTCAACATCGAAAGGTGCTGCGTGATAAGCACTCTCAGCCATGGAACGCGGCACCCGATCTGAAGTCATGGTACTGGGCCACTCGGATTCATTCGTGGGGACATGGCAACGGAATACCTTCCGGCCACATCCAGTTATCCGATGGTGCGGTGAAGACTCTGGCATACATGGATGATGAATTCCTGTTTTTCGCCAGCCCGCTGCGAGGCAACTATTCGCTGGAATGTGACTGCACTGGCTTTGGCTGGAAAGAGATTTTTCCATTTGTCGCGGGATCGTGGATCACTCCGGCTCACGATCACAAGTCCGTCCAGGTTGGTGAACTCTATCGAATCGATCGTTCCGAGCCGGTTGATCCGAAACTCACGCGAGTTAATGACTGGATCCACTTTCGAGTGGATGTGCGAGACGGTGTGTGTTCGCGGTTTATCAACAGCCGCCGCGTCTGTGAGGAGTCACTGCCGGAAGGCCATGATCCGTGGGTGGCGTTCCGCAATCCGGGCGGTGGCAACGGGAATCTTCGCAATGTGCGGATTACGGGCGACCCGGTGATTCCGGATGAGGTTGCCATTTCGGAGCACCGAACATCAGCATGGACGGCGGCAAACCGGGACGAAAAGTCATTGCGCCCCATCACTCAACTGCATGGCTGGGTACCATGGGACCAGGATCCGTGGTATCCGGAGAAGCTCAGCTGGAACCTCGAAGAAGATTCATCCGGAGCCACGGAAATCGTCGGCCGTCGGGAACCGCAGCTCGCCGGCACTTTCGCCGAGCGATTACTGCGTTATCACTGGCCGATCTTCTGGAACAGCCAGATTACGTACGAGTTCTTTCATCGTGAGGGTGAAGCCCTTGTGCATCCGGCAATCGGACGTCGAGCCTTGCTGCTTGGCGGGACCGGCGTGCAGAATCACTGGGTGACGAACAGTGTCTGGGATCTGACGACTCTGGATCCGCTGAATGCGTCGCATGAGGGCAATCGCATTGCTGTCACGTCGCTTCCGCTCAGGCAGGACGCATGGAATCAACTGTCAATGAACATTACCGATGACACACTGGCGTTGTCGTTGAACGGAGTCCCCATATTCGAAGGCGAACTTGAGCCCACGAACGATCGCACGTTTGGGCTGTTCTACCATTGTGACCAGTCGGAGGCCCGAGTTCGCAACGTCGTCCTGAAAGGCGACTGGCCGAAGAAGCTGCCGCCGACTGGTGAGCAGGAACTGCGGGGAACAGAGACGGACGAACTCGATCGCGAGCGGGAAGCGCTTGCCGATTCGTTTGAATTTGACTTTACGAAGACGAACGAAAAAGACGTCCATTCAAAATTCGCCGAAACATTCAACGATCCGACCTCGATTGCGCTGCAGGCTGATGGTCTGCACATGAGCGGTATGGCGGAATCGAAGGGACAGTCAACGTCGCTGGTCGGCCCGCGAATGGCGATCGCGGGCGATTTTGACGTCGTTGCGGAGTTCTCCGATCTTGAGCTCAGTGTTTCGGACAATGGCTCATGTGCGATCTATCTGGGGCCGCGAGTCGTCCAGCAGGCAGCTGAGGCTCATTTGTTGTATCGCGGCATGGTTCAGCATCCGGATACGCCGCTGCGTGAGATGACTCAGGTTGAAGTGCTTCAGTCGGGTCCGAAAGGTTTTCGCTACTCATATCCGGCGATTTACGCAGATGAGTGCCGTTCGGGGCGACTTCGTGTCGCACGCAGAGGCACGAGATTTCACTATCTGATTGCTCCGCTGGATTCTGAACATTTTCGGCTGCTGCATTCGATGGAGGTCTCCGACGTCCCGTTACTGTCGGGGAATTTCATGATGCGTACGAGCTGTTATTCTGCGGGAACACAAAGGTCTGAGGTCAGTGTCGTCTGGAAGTCGCTGTCTGTACGAGCCGATTCGATCGAACAGGCTCTAAGGCCGGGGACTGCGATTCTGCGAAGCCTTTACGTGCTTGATTTGCCCGATTCCGGGGCAACAGCAGGTCGCACAAACGCGGGCAGGAAGTCGACGGAGAAAATCAGGCTGCTGGCAGAGGCCAGTCATATGTATCCGCAGCTGAAGTGGCCAGAATGGTCTCCGGATGGCAGGTCGATTGTTTATGAAATGAACAACGGGCAAACTTCGATTCTTGTGAACATCGAGGCCGACACGCAGCTTTTTCGGTCTGTTGGAGTGGGCACACTGCCGAGCTTTTCTCCCGATGGATCAGAAGTCGTCACTACAATTGACGGGCAGGGTGTTTCCATTATGTCGACGCTCGGAGGCCATGTCGCGAAGAATCTTGATCCGGCAGGTCTCAGCGGTCAGTGGTCTCCCGATGGCCGGTTTATCGCATGGATTGCCAATAAGCGGATTGTGGTGCTGGATGTGAAAACACAACAGCGTCTCATCATCCCGGATGAGCGCCAGCCGCTGTCGTATCGCTCGATTGAAAAAGGGATCGGATGGTCTCATGACAGCAAATCACTGGCGTTCCGGGTGAAGCTGAAGAAAGTCGACGCTGACGCCGCGGCAATTGTCGTTGCCGATCTCGACACACCCGACAAGTTGGATGTCCTGTATACCGCTTTGAGACTTCATTCGGATGTGTCATGGCATCCGGACGGAAATCAGATACTGTTCTCCGGGCTCGATTCTTCTACCGGGACACCTCAGATGTTCATCATCAAACGCGACGAGCCGAAGACGGTTGTTTCCGTCCCCGGCCAGCCACGCAATTGGCGAATCATTGATTGTGACTGGTCTCCGGATGGCCAGAGAATTGCATTCACCGCCGAACTGCCGCAGGAGAAGCCATAATGCGAAATGACAAGATCGCCGACTTACAAAAGACCTCGTCCAACATGCGAACGATCGCCCTGTCATTGGTTTTTACGTTCTTCCTTTCCTTGTCAGTGACGGCTCAAACGCCTGCGCCTCCGGCTGGCGGAAGTGAATCTGCGGCTGCAGACACGTTGAACAACTCCATTCTTGCGAGTCTTAATGAAGAAGATATCCCCAAGGCCCTGAAGACACTTGAGAACGTCGATCTGTCGACTTTGCAGATTGTCGATCCGTTCCTGTCTCGGCTGTCGGCAGCCTCGGGCGGACTGCATCGCTCATTGGCTCAACTTGGCACTGACGAGCAGTACGAGGTGCTGCACAAATGGTCGATGCCAACTGCAACACAAATGGACGTGCACGTTCTGACGTCGCTGGTTCCTGAGGTGGCTCCGCCGATGGAATTCGCACGAGCCACCGGACAGCGGCCGAAGAAGGAATCGTTTGCCATTGCGACTGTGGGCGACATGCCTGGACTATGGTGTTCGGCATGGACAATGATCGTCGCGGCTGACGATGCGGGGAATCTGCGGCAACTGGTCACGGAACTCGAAGGGCTCGCCGAAAAGAAAACAACGAATGCGGATTTTGTGCTGACTCTGGCGAAGATTCACGACAGTCACAGCACCGATGCGGACCTGATCGCTCGCCTGACTGCGCGCGTCGCCCCGGAAGGCGAAGACCAGAAGATCACGGGGCTCCATGACGCCGTGCTGGTGTCGGCAGCGATGCAGAGGACGGCACTTGGTCCCGTGTGCGAACAGATCGTCGAACGGCTGAATCAATTCCATTTCACGAACGGCTCATCGCCACATGCACCGTTTCTGCGACGTCTGCGGGCGACTGTGATCCTGAAGAATCGCAGCCCTGAGACGGATCCAGAAACGGTGCTCTATGAATCTCCGCAGTTGTGGATTGCTGCCGATGACCAGAAGCATGACGGATCCACGACGGGCTCTGACAGAGCGATTTGGCTGACTCATGAGGATCACATCAAACGGCTGTCAGGACCTGGGGATGATTTTCTGTTGTTCAAGTATCCGATGACCGGCACGTTTGAACTCAAAGGCGAAGTGACGGCGATGGACCATGGAAGTGCGGGGCTCACCTATGGCGGTGTCGCCTTTGATGCAAACCCGGAGAAATTCACGGTCAAGGAAGTGCAGCGGACGCATTTCGAAAGTCGCATCTGGCCGTTTGTGGCGCCAAAAGAACTGCGGATGTTCAATCGAGTCAACATTCGGAGTGATCGGGAAAAGATTACGTTCCTGTCCAATCTTCATCCGGGCTGGAATGGCACGGCAGCTTCATGTTCCAGCAGCCCGTGGCTTGGCCTGCGTGCCTTTGGCGATGGCCGAGTGTACTTTCGAAATCTGGAACTCGTCGGTGAGCCTCATATTCCGCGGGAAGTTCGCATCGCCGACAGCGGCGATCTGCGAGGCTGGGGGACAACTTATGGCGAAACAGTGCCCAAAGTCGTCATGCCGTTTCAAGCTGATCCTGCCGCAGGGTCTGTAACGAAGCCAACCGATTGGTCCGTTGCCGAAGGCGTGATTCACGGACGAATCGCAGCAACTCCGGAGGCCGATCAAGTGGCTCAAAGCCATCTGGTCTATGTGCGACCGCTGCTGGATGGTGAAACGGTGAGTTACGAATTCTACCACGAAGATGGTAAGGCAACAGTTCATCCTGCTCTGGGCCGACTGGCATTCCTGATGGAATCCGGTGGAGTCCGCATGCACTGGATGACAGACAATGAAAACGAATGGACGGGGCTCACTGCCGACAATGCGATCGTCGAGCCGCTGAACCGTCGAGGCCCGCGGTCGCTGCCACTGAAGAACGCGGACTGGAATCTCGTGACCATGAAACTGAACGAAGGAAGGGTCAGTCTGACGCTCAACGGGGAAGAAATCTGCGAGCGGCCGCTGGATGACCTCACCAGCCGCCACATCGGCTTCTACCACGATCGCAATACTTCCGCGGTGCAGATTCGCAACGTCGTGCTGACTGGTGACTGGCCGGAAAAACTCACGTCGGAACAGTTAGGGAATCTGGTGGCGACGGGAAGCAGGTGAACCAAATTGATCACGTCAGCAATGTGGCACCAGTGCTTCGTTAATCGTGTGTTTGATGGATGATCCGCTCGGTTGCATTCAAATTTTTACAGCCGCTCACAGACCATTTTCCGGTGCAGGGATCTGACATGGCACGACTCGAGAGACCCCAGTCAGGAACAATCGTGGCGACGATTCTTGGTTCGCACAGATGGCATTTCCTGTTTCCATGGTTTTCGCAGAAGACTCGTTACAGTCACCGGGCGTCGTTATTCTCTCCGACGAAGACGTCCTCGCGAACAATAGTGCTGCCGTCTCCAGGCACGCATCGACACAGCCTCCGGAGGAGCGTTTTGATTATCTCGCTGACTGGGTGCTGCCAACGACGACGCACTCCGCAATCCGAATGAACGGCGAATTCACGCAGACCGATCCGGCACCTGTCGGTCAAAGTGCCGGCGAACGGGATGACATCCGCGGCGGCGTCCTGGTGTCACCCGTGTTTGACCTGCTCGAATTGGCGAAGGCGACCGACCGGCTGCCAGAGCTGCTCCAGGCAGTCGAAGCAATCCCCGAGTCCACCTTTGAAGAGCAACTGCGGGCTCGTGCGGCTCTGCTGGTGCTGATCCATCTGGAAATGGGACAACAGGAAGAAGCCGTGAAAGCCGCTGATCGGCTGCTGTCGCTGGTCACTCAGTCTGTCCCTGATGATTTGGCCGACATGTGGCCCGAGACGCTCGTTGTGCATCGCGCCGTTCATCACTTTGCCGGAAACCCAGCGGCGGATGATCTGCTCGCGTATCTGTTCTCGCAGCGAAGTCAGCGGGAGAATCCATACGGACTCCTCGCATGGCATAATCAGATCGCTTCGCTGGCAGGTCGAAATGGGCACATCGAAACGCAGCGGCCGGATGGTGCGATAGTTCAGCCGCCGGACTTGAAACAGTGGATTCCCGTGAGTCGACTTCGCTCGTCCACACGCGGACCTGGACTGCCTCAGGCACTTTGGGGACGCCGGGGGGATCGAGTCGATAAGATTTCCGGGCATGATGAAGACTACTTGTTCTTTCGCAGTCCGCTGACCGGCAACTTCGAAATGGAATGCGACATGTCCCCGTCGGCCTGTCAGGCGATGGTGGCAGGAACACTTGTGGGGAATGACGGAGACCTGTCACAGATCTGGGTGGGAACATTTCGCGATGGTGCCAGACGGACCCCGATCGACGTCCGATTCTCCGGCTTTGGTCCATGGGTTCGTTATCGATGCGTCGTGCGTGACCATGTTGCCACGACGTACCTCAACGGTCTGGCTGTTCGCACGGAACAGCTCACCAGTCCCGATCCGTGGGTTGCCGTTCGCAGCTGGTCGCGATCTCACGCCAGCGCCCGCGATATTCGCATCACCGGCCATCCCGTCATTCCTGACAAGGTTGAACTCTCCGCCCACGCTCTGCCGCAGCCTGTGGAGTGGCCGCCGCACGGATTCAAAGCAGAGAGACAATAAATACCTGACGTCATTTCTTCGATAGTAAAGTCGGTGGGGTGAGCAAAGCCTGGTGTGCGTTGAAACCGCTGATCCGAAAAGATAGTCGCTGACGAACCGCAGTTGGTAACACCTGAGGTGACTCGTCATTGGACTGGGACGGATTTGCCTTTGGTTTCATCCGGGGCTTTGGCACGGTCTGGCGATTCTGATGTTTGGCGACGATATCCGACCAAATACAGTTCTGTGTCTTTGGGTGCTTTGAACTCTTTAGGAAACTCCTTCCCGGACAGGTCATAGCACACTCGCATTGCATTCACGCTCTTGACTTCAAAGATCGCGAGAAACGTCTTCCCCTTGTTGGGGCCGGATTCACTCTTAATTGTCATTCGCTTTGGCGTGACGGTTTCGTCGAGGGTAAATGTGCCACTGTCCGAATGATCTTCACCTTCGATCGTCACCTCGTAGTGATCCTTTTCGATCTTGAGTGCAATGACTTCAAGTGCTTCGGGCGGCAACAAGACACCCCCAAGCATTGCGCCTTTGGGTTTCCACACACCATCGAAGCGGAACTCTGCGGTCTCGATTGACTCTTTATCTGTTTGCGGGCTCTTGCCATCGTCGTTGGCGACGACTCTCATTGAAGTGAGACACAAAAGCAGTGTGAGGAAGTAATAGTTGGGCATGGCGTTTCCTGTGGGAATGGATGGGCTGTCTGTGGCCGAATGAATTGCGATGTATGAAAGGCAAGGATGCCGACGCAGTTGATCGTGCGCTGAACTTTTGCCCATCGTGAGTCCCGGAGATCGGATTGCGCAATGGTCACGCAGTCCGCATTCAGTTTTTCGACTGATCGTCGACCGGAAGCTGATTTGTTTGCCTTCGCTGCGCGACTTTTGCACCTCCTATGAACGAAACTGGAAAGACGATCAGATGGAGCCAGAACCAATTCGGATACGGCAACATTGCCTGATGTGTTATGTTCGATTTTGATCAGGCTTCCAGATGGTGTCCATAAAATCGTGATGGCCGACCCGTGTCACACCCCGGGCGATGGCCTCCATGACGGACCACCAGTCGCGATGTCTGAGCGCGTGTGCAGGAACCCAAAGACCAGGAAGGGCGGTGCTCATAATCAGTTCATTGTCAGCGGCTTTGATGACTGAAAACCTGCCATCGATCAGACGATTCCAGATCCATTCGACAGGATCGGTGTGTTGCACCGCCACGTATTCGAGCAACTGAGCATGTTCAAAGCAATCGCGTCGGTACTCGTAGTCGAGCAGGTCGTCTCCAGGGAAAACGTCAAGCACAAAATTGGGTGTCAATCTGGTCGCAGAGGCTTCGCTGTCACGCAGAAGCACTAGATGCCACTCTTCGCCCGCAGAAGCTTCCAGCCCTTTGGTGTTTTGGTCAACGCAGCGAGGCAAAGTGGGTGCGATTGACCGCAGCCCGGGGTTCCTGGCCCCATGTGGCGATGCCCCAGGGCTGGGTTGGCATCGAGCAGGCTCAACTCAAAACTCTCTCGAATCAATCCAGGCTCGGTGCCTGCATTGGCAATCGGGATCGATCCAACTTCGACTTCCTTGTAGCCCAAAGCTACTGCCCAAGGCCAAACATGCCCACTGCAAGCAGAGTTCCGATCAGAATTACCAGAACAGCGGACAGTCGCTTGAACGGCTTGTTTGGAGGTAAATCGCCGGACTGTGGTGGTTCATTTGGATTCATCTCAGTTGCCATTGATCGTCAGATAGTTCAGATAAATCACTCATTTGGAATTCAACCGACACAGGACAGCGAACAGAATATCTGCCAACAGTGAGGCGACGATCAATGACAAGAACCGAAATCAAAGACGGAGGGCTAATTGTATTCGACGATTCGTTCTTGTCAGCCGACGTTGCTGATCGCTACTTCGTTGAATTGCGAGATCATTGCAATTGGGAGCAAAAACCCGGAATCTTCGGCTACATGCAACCCAGACTGATCGCTTCATACGGCGACTCTGGCATCACATACAAGTATTCCGGCGTTGTGAATGTTGCCCTGCCCTGGACCGCCACACTGTTGGAAATCAAGAAAAAGATCGAAGCGGTTCAGGGTGAATACAATTATTGTCTTCTGAACCGCTATCGCTCAGGATCGGACAGCATGGGCTGGCACGCTGATGATGAACCGGAGATGGGGAACGTGATTGGCTCACTGTCCTTGGGAGTGGCTCGAAAGTTTCGGATCAGGCACAATGTCACCAGAGAGACGAAGACATTTCTCGTTGGCAATGGGACACTTATCATTATGGCCGGAACGATGCAGCAGTTCTGGCAGCATGAAGTCCCAAAGACGAAGCAGAATGTCGGTGAGCGTATCAATCTGACATTCAGGAAGATCTCAAAGGAATGACGGCCATGTTGGAACATCTGGCAATTGTCGCGGTCATGGTCAGCGTGTTGAGCACAGGCTGCACAAATGCTGTGGATGAACCGCAGTTCAAGATCACAACAAAGCGTGACAACGACATGGTGGATTTCAAAGTCGAAAGGGACAGGACGGTCTTTTCAATTCAAAGTCCATTCGGCATCAGTCAGACCGTCATCGAACGGACACATGGAACCTGGTCTGACGTAGTGATGTTGCGATTGCACTTGAAGGGGCTGGAGAATTTCAACGTTACCAATGGCACTGTTACGCTGGAAGCTGCGGGGTCAGGTCAAGGCGAGCGACAGTGGAAGGACGGCAAGGAAGACTCGCCGGTGGACGCCCAGAGTCCTTATTGGATGGAGATGCGTATGGTCGGCGATGATGGGAAACCAACGACAAGCATTCCCCTGAAAGATGGTTATTTTGAGATCCAGTTGCCCAAAGCTCTGCTTGAAGACAATCCGACGTCAATCACGGTTACCTGGATCGACTTTTACCGATGAACAGGGGATCACTGGCTCATCTGGCTTGCTGGCGAACATGGTCGTCAGGATGTGGTTGTTGAGGCTTTGTTCCGAGCCTACTTCACTGAAGGCCAGAACATCTGCAATCGTCAGACTCTGATTGCCGTCGTTTCTGAAGCTGGACTGGAGCGGCAAGTTGCCGAAACCATGCTGGACAGCAATGAAGGAATGGATGTGATTGAAGAGTCCGAGGAATTGTCTCGACGACATCAAGTATCAGGTGTTCCGTTCTTCATCATCAACAATGCGATCACGCTGTCTGGTGCTCAGGAGCCGGATACATTTCTTGATGCGTTCCGGCAGGCGATCAGCGTCAGTTAATACCCAATTGCTTCAGCCCCTGATTGCGTCCGTCTTCATCGGTGTAATCCCAACGGGCATCATTTGGTACGAAGAAGTCGTACTTGTCGGGATTGCTCAACTGCTTTTCGATCAGGTCAGGCTTCAGCTTTCTTGCGGTGTAGTCATTCCGCATTCGCAGCTGATCTTCCTGAAACTGGTCGTTCAGACGTTTCAGGAACAGGATGCCGAAGATGAATTCCTTGTACTCCGAGGCATCCATGTTGCCTCGCAGAATATCGCACGCTTCAAACAGCTTCCGTTCCAGCTTCGGCAGCGTCAACCGTTCCGCCTTTTTCTTCGCCGCTACAAATGCTGAGAGCGTATTGCTGTTTGTTGCTGTTGCCTCAGAAGGCATTAAGTCACTCCGCATCGACTGATCTGTCCATTGTTGACTGTTTAGTACCAGCAATCTACAGTAGGGCGTGCGGCTGGGCAATCATTTGGGAGACTGCCATTCCCTTACCGAAGCGAACAGCGTTCTGCACGGGCCTTGAGGGAGCTGACTGTTTTAGCTTAATAGTGCGAGGGACAAGAATGGATGATCGTTGCAGGGGAACGCTGATCGGACTGGCCGTGGGTGATGCACTGGGAGCCGCAGTCGAGTTCCGCAGTCCCGGCAGCTTCGTCCCTGTGACCAACTACCGAGACGGTGGGCCGCATGGCTTAGACGCCGGGGAATGGACTGACGACACCAGCATGGCTCTGGCACTGGCCGACAGCATCGCCAAGGCAGGCTGGAACTTGAATGACCAAGCCGACCGTTACGTCGAGTGGTGGAAGACGGGCAAGTATTCCGTAAACGGGCGATGCTTCGACATTGGCATCACCACCAGAAGTGCATTGGGCAATTACGTCGCAAAAAAGGACGCACTCACTTCGGGCGACCGTTCGGACCGGGCGAGCGGCAACGGTTCCATCATGCGACTGGCTCCCGTGCCGATGCGATTCGGTCATCTCTACTCCAGCCAACTTGATGAGCTTTCCAGGCTGGCCGAAGAATCCAGCGTGCCAACGCACGCCAGCGAACAATGCGTGTCAGCCTGCCGGTATCTGGCGACGGTTCTTGCCGCCCTGATTCACGGCGAAGATCGTGATGCCGTTCTTTCCCCGGACTGGAAGCCGTTACAGCGACTTAACGACATCAAGCCGCTGCATCCGTTGATTCAAGAGATTGCTCAGGGAAGTTTTCGCCAGAAGCAGCCACCGGCGATCCAGGGATCAGGTTGGGTGGTCAAGAGTCTGGAGGCGTCGTTGTGGGCCTTCCACAATGCTGAGTCCTTTGAGGACGCTGTGTTGAAGGCCGTTAATCTGGGCGACGACGCAGACACCACAGGTGCCATCTGCGGCCAGTTGGCCGGAGCGTTTTGGGGCGAGTCTGGTATCTCTGAATCGCTTCGGTCGGGATTGGCACGATGGAATATGTTGGAGATTGCTATGGTTGGAGTTGTCACCAAAAAGGATTCGCCATGAAAATCCTTTTCCTCCACGGCTGGCATTCCAGTGTTGGTGGCGTCAAGCCAACGTACCTGAAAGATCACGGCCACGAACTTATCAATCCCAGGCTGGATGACAATGATTTCGAAACCGCCGTTGCCATCGCTCAGGCCGCATACGATCAGCACAAGCCTGATGTCATTGTGGGCTCGTCTCGTGGCGGTGCAGTCGCTCTCAACCTCAACTCCGGAGACACACCACTCTTTCTCCTGTGTCCGGCATGGAAGAACTGGGGAACTGTCAAGACACTCAAGCCAAACTCTTTGATACTGCACAGTCGCCAAGACGACGTGATCCCTTTTGCGGACTCAGAAGAACTCGTTGTCAGCAGCGGTCTGTCACCAGAGACGTTGATCGAAATCGGTAACGAACACCGCCTTGCAGATGAATCCTCCCTGTCAGTGATGCTGTGGGTCTGCAATCTGCTGGCGTCAGGCCAACAATTGCCGTGGCTGGAAGGTGTGCAACAATCACCAGAGGATTCAGCCAACAACGGCAAGGCTACATCTCAGGAAGAAGCCAGCTACATCTGCGATGCGTGCGGTGAGGAAATCATCATTCCGCTGGATCTCACCGAAGGCTCAAGCCAGACGTATGTCGAGGACTGTCCTGTCTGCTGCCGAGCCAGTACGATCCATGTTCAGATAGATGAGGACGGGAATGCACAAGTCTGGGCGGAGCCGGAACAGGACTACGAGTAAATTCTGGTCGGTGCTGAAGTACAACGCATGGCTTACTCCAAATCACTTGTCGAACGCATCCGCCACCTCGTCTCTCGCCAACGTGGAATCACAGAGAAGAAGATGTTCGGGGGCGTTTGCTTCCTGCTGAATGGAAAACTGTTCGTTGGGGTCTGGAAGGATTCCCTGATCGCTCGTGTTGGCAAAGATGCTTATGAAGCGGCATTGGAGAATAAACATGTCAAGGAATTTGACATGACAGGCAGGCCGATGAAGGGCTGGGTGATGGTAGAGCCGGATGGCATCGACAGTGATCACCAATTGACCCATTGGATAGATCAGGCAATAGATTTCGTAAGGACGCTGCCGGTCTAATAAGGCAGCGCATTCGCCAGTAACCGTTTGAGCTGGCCGTTGTTCTGAGGCTTCAATCACAGAAACGGGACAAACAGTGAGCCGAACTATCGCAATCGGTGACATTCACGGTTGCTCTATCGCTTTGCAGGTGTTGATTGAGGCAATCAATCCTCAGCCTGACGATACAATCATTCCACTTGGTGACTATGTTGACCGAGGCATTGATTCGAAAGGCGTGCTCGACCAACTGATTGAACTTCGTGACCGATGCAATCTTGTTCCGATTCTCGGCAACCACGACCAGATGATGCTCCACGCACGGGAAGGGCGATATGACTTTCAATTCTGGCTGAACTGTGGCGGTGATGCTGCACTGGACTCATATGGATCAACTGGGAAACTTGATCTGATACCACGAAGTCATATTCGGTTTCTTGAATCGTGTCGTTCGTATTTCGAAACGGATACCCACATCTTCCTTCACGCCCACAACAAGCCGGACTTACCGCTTGACCAGTTAGATGATCACACGATTCGATGGCTGTCGTTAAGGAATTATGTACCGCCGAAGCCGCATTGTTCAGGTAAGATTGTTGTGGTGGGTCACACGCCGCAGGCAGCAGTTCTCGACTTGGGGTACTTGATCTGTCTTGACACAGGAGTCTGGAAAGGCGGATGGCTGACAGCACTGGATGTCGAATCGGGAAAGACTTGGCAGGTGAGTGACACAGGAACTCTGCGATGATGGGAGATTACAACAATGTCTGATCATGTGTTTCAGATCCGCCAACTTGCGGATGAACTCCAGCCCCCGGAATCCGGCAAGCAGAGCATTGTCCTGCTCAATGACGCCAATACAAAAGTTGTATTGTTCGCATTTGCTGCTGGAAGCGGACTCACAGAACACATTGCTCCGCTGCCAGCCATCATCCAGATCATCAAAGGCGAAGCTGAACTGACGGTTGGCGAAGAGACAGTGGCAGGCCAGCCGGGGACGTGGATTCAAATGACAGCCAAGACGCCGCACAGCATCAAAGCGGAGTCGCCGGTTGTTATGTTGCTGACGCTGTTGAAATCCGCCAGCCTGTCGTAAGCGAATCTTGTTGACCGAATTTGATGGCCGAGTGCGGGATGAATCTGAAATCAACTGCCACTATCATGCAGGGATCAAGTTCTTGACTCATGAGTCTGTGGTAACAACCAAAAGGAGTGATGGTGATGGCAAAACAGCCAAAAGCGTGGATGCTCAAACCGGCTAAGACTTCAAAAACATCCATTCCTGATGCAATTAAGTCGGACTTGGAAACGAAGGCCGCAAATCTGATTGAGAACGTCCTGAAGCCAAAGTACGTTGTGCCGCAGAAGCCAGACATCGAGTTCAACTACGTCTCAGACATCGGAACGAAGTGGTACAGGAAATACTTCTATTTCTTTTCGACCTACACATGTCCCGGCCCGAATGCGTTGTCGCCGTCGTTCGAATCAAATTTTGCGAGGATGGAATATCTTGGTGCTGGAAGAGTTTCACTTTCATTCCATCGCCACACTGACAAGTGGGTCAAGCTGTACGCTTCGCTTACAATCGACGAAAGTCTCAAAGCGATTCAGGAAGATGCGTGGTTCACTCCGTAACGTGTCGCAACCGAACTTTGGATTTGAATCGGTGATAGTCGCAAATGGCAACACCCAGAGAACCGTGGCATATCCGTCCGGCAAAGAAGCCAGTTTCAGTAGCCGCCTCGATGAAGGCCGAGATTGAAACCAGAGCCAAAGACTTCATCGAGAAAGTCCTGAAACCAAAGTGCATTCTGCCGAAGAAAGACGACGAGCAGTTCAACTACATCACGGATATCGGGGTAAAATGGTACAGGAATAACTTCTACGTCTTTTTGATCTACGCTTGCCCAAGCCCGACAGCACTTTCGCCCACTTTTGAGACGATGTTTGCCCGAATGGAACCGCTCGGCGGTGGCAGGTTCGCCCTTTACGCCATGCGGTACACAGGAAAAGAATGGGTTGGCGTTCTCGACACTCTTTCTGTGGACGAATGCTTGATGGCCATCCGGGACAATGAGTGGTTCGAGTTGTGACGGGCGAATCGAAGACCTCTGAGATGCTCAACTCGTCATTCCATTCTCGGTGGCCTCAACCCGATGTACCTGAAAGACTACGACCACACGGTCATGAATCCGGCCCTTGATGCCGATGATTCCGACGCTGCTCTAAACAATTGACTGGAATGGATGTATGGATTTGCCGGAATTGGAAGCCATTGCTGAAAAGGAACTCCTGAAGCACGGACTTCGGGATTGGTCGTTTGGATTGGCGAAGACGAAACGTCGGCAGGGTGCGTGCAATTACCGGTCGAAACGGATTGAGATAGCAGAGTATTACGCCTCGCACAATCCGCCCAAAAAAGTTCTCGATACGCTGCTGCATGAAATCGCTCATGCCCTTGCAGGCCCGAAAGCTCGCCACGGGCCAGCATGGAAGGCCGTTGCAAGGAAACTCGGAGCCACGCCACGAGCTTGCGACACATGCGTCGAAACGGTTGTGATGCCCGGCGACTGGCAGGCAACCTGTGAAGCCTGCAAAAAAACGTACCACAAATACAAACGTCCCCAGAGATTGACCGGCTACCGATGCCGGTGTGCCGCACGGAAGTCGCTGTCATTTCAGTTTGTGGGCGATCCGGCACGGCGGCGTTCTGTTCCAATGACGGCTCAACAATCACCGAAATGGGAAGCAAAATGTGCAGGGTGTCGGACGGTGCATCTTCGCATTCGCAAACCCAAAGCGGGCGTGTTGTGGCGTTGTCGTTGTTCGCACCGTTGCGAACTGGTCTGGCGATTAGGTGCTTTGAACAATGCCAAGTGAGACTGGCCCATGCGAGTGCTGGTCAATGCGTTTTTGGAATAGTCATCGGAATCATGAAACAGAGATTAATCGAAACGTGAAAGCACCTGCATTACTGATATGGTGCGAGCGAGGTTGCCTATGAGCAAGTTCTACGACCAGATAGCCAGCCTTTACCATCTGATATTCCCAAACTGGGAAGAGAGTATCGAGCGTCAGGCCACGCAGCTTTCGAGCATCGTCCACGATCGCTGGCCGGATGCGAAAACTATTCTCGATGTGTCATGTGGCATCGGGACACAATCCATCGGTCTTGCAAAGCGTGGCTTCAAGGTAACGGCTTCCGATTTGTCGGGCGGAGCAGTTGCCCGTGCGAAGGCAGAGACGCAGGGGCGGGGACTCGAAATCGCATTGTCCGTCTGTGACATGCGAGGGGTGCATAACCATCACCAGCAGCAGTTCGACGTGGTGGTTTCCGCCGACAATTCGATCACACACCTGCTGAGCGATGACGACCTCTTACTCGCCTTGCAGCAGCTTCATGCCTGCACTCGTCCGGGTGGAGGATGCCTTCTCACCGTGCGGGATTACGACCAAGAGGAACGTGGGACAGGGCTTGTCAAACCGTATGGGGTCCGAGAGGAAGACGGCAAGCGATATCTGATCTTCCAAGTTTGGGATTTTGCCGGTCAAACTTACGATATGGCGATGTACTTTGTCGTTGAAGAGGAGGCATCTGAGCCTGAGACTTATGTGATGCGGACACGCTACAATGCGGTCGGTACAGACCACCTGCTCGCCTTAATGCGAGAAGCGGGTTTCACCTCGGTGGAGCGAATTGATGGGCGGTTCTACCAACCCGTGCTGGTCGGCAACCGAGAATTGGGCGAATGTCTTGAATGACGAAGACTTCACCCACATCCTTGATCTGAGAACATTCCCAACCTTTATCTCCCAAATGCCGGTGGTGATGCTGTTGACGCTGCTGAAATGAGGATTTAGTTCGATGTTCCAAATTTGTTCGCCATGATTTAGAAAGTGCCGGACACTCCTCCAGTCGCCGATCATCTTCTTGTCGCCGTGGCTTGACGTACATAGACGATTTGTTGTGATTCACTCGATTGTAATATCCGCAGAGCAACTCGCCTCGCAACTGACTATAAGACGGGAATTGTGCTTGGTCTGACTCAGAAAATGCAGCGAACTGCTGCGAAGGTTTGTGGTGCTGTCATGGCAAACGTGGCAAAGCGAGTGTTTGAGAATGTCCTTGGCGATTTCTTTGTGGATTCAACGTGCATCGACTGTGATGCGTGCCGACAAATCGCACCGGCAGTCTTCGGTCAGGCGACAGAAACGTCGTATGTCAGCCACCAGCCGGAGAAGTCAGCAGATCGTCGTGCGGCACTGCACGCCTTGCTGTCATGTCCTACAGGTTCCATTGGCTGTCTGGGCGATAATGACGCAGAAGCTGTGATGGCCGACTTTCCGCTCCTTGTCGAAGATCCGGTTTTCTATTGCGGATTCAACTCACCAAAATCCTTTGGCGGTAACAGTTATTTCATTCGTCACTCTGACGGCAACTGGCTGATCGACTCACCGAAGTTCATCACACCGATTGTCCGGCGTCTGGAAGAACTGGGTGGTGTGGACTTCATCTTTCTGACGCACCGAGATGATGTAGCGGATGCCAGTCAGTTTGCTGATCATTTCAAAGCACAGCGAATCATTGATCGCAGAGAACTGGACTCGCAGCCGGATGCTGAAATCGTTCTTGACGGTGATGATCCGACACGTTTCGGCAACGACTTCACTGTGATCCCAACTCCGGGGCATTCAGAAGGTCATTGCTGTCTGTTATTCGCAGAACGGTTCCTGTTTACCGGCGATCATCTGTATTGGAATCGAGAGCAGCAACAACTCGATGCGTTTCGTGACTACTGCTGGTACTCATGGGACGCTCAAAGAGACTCAATGCGCAGGCTCGCACAATTCTCGTTTGAATGGATACTGCCGGGACATGGACAGCGGGTTCGATTGCCTGCGAGTACAATGGCAGAACAGATGGCTCAGCTTGTAAATCGAATGTGATTTGCAAGTGCAGATGAATCTGAAATTGCCTGCCATTATCAGGCCAGATCAAACTGCTTCGTTAAGGACTCCCCATGAAAACAGTTCTTTTTCTCTGCACCGGAAACTATTACCGCAGCCGATACGCCGAAATCCTGTTCAACGCAAAGGCGGAGGAAATGGGACTGGAATGGAATG
>JBBJME010000229.1:0-11799 GCA_037719765.1 Planctomycetaceae bacterium | reverse complement strand
GAACATTGCCTTTATCTCGTTCGGGTTACTCGTGGCAATCTCCCGGTCTGTGATTCCGATTCCTGACGCCAATACGTAATTTGTTGACCATCGTCGCCCAACTAACAAATTAATGGGGCCTTGACTTCGCGAGTGCGGACGGAGAGCGCGGAGTAACGATCGAGGTTGAGCAGAGTTGGCTTGTGAGATCAGAGCCCGTCGAGCCGAAGCTCAAGGCACTTATTCAAGTAGCCCGGTGGTTGAGGCACGCCGGGTGGCGTATGGGAAAAGCATTTGCAGGACAATGCGTTTTTGCGATTTCTGTAGGTCCTTTCTGCCGGAAAGGATTGTCCAAATTGCCGTAAGGCAATCCGTCAGCGGGACGTCACAAGGCAAAACAGAAAGTGGTGCCCTGATCATCGGCGACGT
Organism: Planctomycetaceae bacterium; assembly: GCA_037719765.1. Classification (GTDB taxonomy): domain Bacteria; phylum Planctomycetota; class Planctomycetia; order Planctomycetales; family Planctomycetaceae; genus SXXK01. The sequence continues at coordinate 11,391 of JBBJME010000229.1, read as the reverse complement.
GATTTTCGTGTCGAAACACGTCAGGTCGCAGCGACACTGGGAAGTCCTGCACGGCAGGAAGGGATCTACCTCAGCGCGGACCTTTCACCGGCACGGCTTAAAGCGTCTTTTGAAAATTAGGATCATGGGAGTTGTCTGACGCGCGATCATCATTGTCATCCACTGTCCTTCTGATGGTTGTCATGTGGTTTTGATCATCAGGGTGTCCTCAGAGCATCCGCCTTACATCAGCTCCGAAGGTTGGATACGCGAACAAAGTTGATTTAAGATTCGTCGCCGTTAAATTGAATTTCATGGCGAGAGCAAACAGATTGATGACTTCTTCCGCCGCGGGGCCCAACAGGTGGGCGCCCAACAGCAAGTCCGTTTTTTTGTCGATAAGAATCTTGTAGGCAGCACAGTCTTGCCCTGTTTTTCGCACCGATCCCCACGTTGAAGTGTCTTGATAACGCACATCCAAATCGAATCCCTGTTGCTTGGCTTCCGACTGCGACATCCCGATCGCAGCCAGACACGGGGAAGTGAAGACCACTCGCGGAACGACTCCACAATCGGGTTTTCGATCAACCGATTCCGCGAACAGATTCTTCACGACCACCCGCGCCTGTTCGTTTGCTACCGGAGTCAGCTTTGGCTGAGCGTGGTCGGCACAATCGCCGGAAGCAAAAACATGCGGATTGGTGACACTGCGCATGAACTCGTCCACCGCGACACCTTGCTTGCTATGTTGAACGTCGCCGGCATCGAGATTTAAGTCGTCTATATTCGGCACGCGCCCAGCCCCGTGGACGACCAGCTTTGTGGTGATCGTTTGATGCCCACCGTCATCATCCCCGATCACGACTTGTAGCGTGCCATTTTTTCCTCTCGAAACCGCTTCAACCCTCGAACCGCAAATGAACTGTATGCCGATTCCGGTCGACCAACGCGTCAACTGATCGACCAGGTCGGGATCGAATCCTTTCAACGGACGGGAATGGTGGTCGATCATCGTGACTTCGCTACCGTAGCGAGCGACGACATGCGCAAACTCCATCGAGATGTATCCGCCTCCGATGAACACGACATGATCAGGCATTTTGCTCAGTTCGAAAAATTCGGCGCTATGGGTAACGTGCTCCTCGCCATTAATTCCCAATGGAACTGGACGAGCGCCGGTTCCGATGAAAATCCGTTTCGCTTCAAGTTGCCGACCATCGACTTCGATCGTCGTTGGTCCCGCGAACTTGGCAATACCGTGAATCGTTTCAATGCCGAGCTTCTGAAATGACTGTTCGGTCTTCTGCAAAACGGGTTGAGTGAACTCACGTTTGAATGCCAAAAGTTTTGACCAATCGATACTCGCTTCGGGAAACGTTCCCAGTTTGCCGTTGGCGCGACGAGCTTGGTCGATCAAGTTTCCTGCGTTTGTGTAGACTTTTTTCGGGTTGCAACCGCGCAGCGCACAGGTTCCGCCGTACTCGCGCGACTCCACCACGGCGACGGACCTTCCATTCTCGACCGTCTTCTTAGCCACCGTTCCGGCGGAGGGTCCAGTGCCAATGACAACCAAATCGAATTGATTACTTTCGCTCATGGCAGTTGAATGTCCAAGCCATGGTTGAAGCGATTGGTGAAATTCGCCAGCGCGACGGCGCCTGCTAAGCTGACAAGTTGTTTGTCATTGAGGAACTCTTTCAGCTTCGTAACGGTGGCCGTATCGACACGGGCCTGCTTGGTCAGTTGCTCCGCATACGACAACACCGCCTTCTCTTGATCGTCAAAGGCGTCACTGCTCTGGTAGCGGTCGATCGCCTCAAGCTGTGCGGCAGTGATACCCACCTTGACGGCGGCTTGTTTGTGGTAGTGCGAGCAGTAATCACACTGATTGATTTGCGAGGCCTTGAAATAGGCAAGTTCGCGAAATTTGTCGGGCAAGTCGTTACGAATCCCATCGTTGATCTGAGTCATTCCCCCCAGCACATCGGGCTGGTAGGCCGCCGTGCTGAAGATGTTCATAGATTTGCCAAACTTTTCTTCGATGGCTTTCAGGATTGGCTGCGATTTTGCAGGTGCATCGGCGATTTTGAGTGGTTTGACGTGTGGCATGATAATTGATCCAATTCAAAAGTAGGGGCTGATTACGCGCGTTGAGTGGCATACGTGGACGCTGCAGCCGAGGATTGACTGCAATTCATGCGCCGTCCACTCCGAGTTGTCGTGCATCAAAAAAAGATGTGGATGAACGGCGAATCAATTTCGCAGACGCCATCACTTACTCATTGGGCGGTTCCACCAACGACACATACTCGCCGTACCCCGCAGCTTCCTTCAGGTGATTGGGAACAAAAACGAGCCGCTGGATCTTGCGATCCAGCGGCTCGAAGCCCCTCCGTGAACTGATTCGTCGGTCGTTGACTACTTGTTACTTGTCATTGGCCGTTGTGGTATTCTTGTTCTTTGCATCGCCTGACAGAGTCGCCATGAGACGCCTGGCTTCCGCCAAATGCTTTTCGGTGGCCGCACGACCATTCATCAGCACTTGCGACAATTCCCCATCAGCTTCATTTTCGAAGACGCTCAGCCTGGCAATCATGCCGATGTGACCACCTATCGGGCAGCCCAGGAATGCCTGAGCAAACTCACCGCGAGATTTGGCTTCGGTCAGTTCCATCTCGGTCATCGTGAGGCATTTTTGGGTGATCTCGCGTTCCAAAGTCAGCATGTGGTTCTGATGACCGTTGCCACTATGAGCAGATTTGTCCTTCGCGCGATCCGGGGTCTCGTTGCCATTGAATCTCGCTTGAGTGACTGATCAGGCAAACACGAATCACGGAAAACAGTTGATCGCATCAAACAGTTGAACTCAACACGTGACCGACAGGCATGTTCCGTGCCATCACTGCGAAAAACAGATCGTAAAAAGAGACCGACTTATTGCTGAGTTTGGCTATTTGCGAAGTTCGAATTGTCAAGCAGGCCGGAAATCGGCGGACATTCCCCGGCCACTGAGTTTCTGACCCGACCACAGAGTGTCCGGCGACTGTTGTGCCATGCAATGTTGCGATCTCGCTGAGTTACGTCGGAGTGTGATGTGTCGCAGCTTTATTGGTGGAGACGCTCAAGCGGGTCAGCTTCTAGTCGATGGCAACTCCACGCTGGACTTTGAATGCAAGTGGCGTGCCGCATCAGAAGTTTGGTTGTCGATGCAGCACGCGATTTGTCGTGAAGAAGACCAACGATTTCTGGTCGCCCATCGATCACACTGACCGCAGACCAGTCGATGAGGCAGTCATTCGATCTGACTGCTTCACGAATGTCACCGCGACATGCATTTCACCAACTTTAGCGAAAACAAGTATCAACGCAATACGACTTCAAAGCCTTGCTCGGTAAACCATCACACATCAACTCGGAGGGTGGCAACGTGGCGTGGCGGTGCACCAGCTTTAGCGCTGCATCGTAACCGTTGTGTTTGGTCCCGACGGTAAAGTAACATCTGTTGATCACGACCACTGATCCGCAAAGCAATTTTTGAATTCCACTCACGCAATACAAAACACTCGAAACAGTGCCACCCACCTTGACTTGTTCCGCTCAAAACGCCGCGAGAGGCGAGGCCAGACGGCGAGCGTCTGAACGGTAGCGTCTGAAAACATTTATGTGATCGCCAAATGTTTTCGCTTGTAGTTTATTGAGGGTGGATGACACTTTGTTTTACTGACATAAACTCGTCACTTCAGCTGCAGCAGTTTGATGTTTTTGTACCAGACATCGCTGCCGTGATCCTGAAGGCCGACGTAGCCCTTGCGAGGATGATCTTTGTAGGCCACGTCGAATTTGTGATCGGTGCCATCCGGGCGTTTGTTGACTGTTGTCCATTGATCAAGATCCGTGTGAGTCACTTCAATGTCGTTGACTTCAATGTTGATCACGTTCTTGTCGCAGGTGATCTGCATGTGGTTCCATTCGCCTTGCGGCTTCATCGCGTTCTTTGAAGGCTGAACAAGGTCGTACAGAGCTCCGGTATCGTGAAAACCATTCGTCGTGGTGTCGTCGATGGCCACTTCGATGCCGTTGAAGCCCACGTCTTTGCCTTCTCGCGGTTTCAACGGAAACGTGCGGATGAACACGCCGCTGTTGCACTTTGGGCTGATCTGGAAATCCAGTGACAGCTTGAAGTTGTCGTAGACTTCGTTGTAAATCAGCATGTAGTTGCAGGGGTGCGGATTCAGCGTGCCGTCCTTCACATGAGTTGCCGCGACAGGCTGTTCTTTGGAATCGAGCCAGCCGTCGGTGGTCTTGCCGTCGAACAGCAGAACCCAGCCGGCAGCTTTTTCGGCGGGTGTCAGTACGTTGTCTGCGGCGCGTGCGGCGGGTTCCAGCGCGAGTATCATCAACGAGAGGGCGAGAAACAGACGCAAAGACAGTATTCTGTAATTCACAGCGACCACCCCTTTCGATATTCTGCGTGGACGTACTGATTGATCTCAGGAAGATTAGTGACTTTCAGTTCCGACGCATCCCACAGCAGACGACGCCCGGGGGCTCGCAGTGACAGCACTCCCAGCAGCACGGTCTCCGTCATCGGGCCGGAATAGTCAAAACTCGCCGCAGGAAGTTTTCCGGACTTGCACGCTTGATACCATTCTTCATAGTGCCCGGGCGAACGTTCCATCGTCGGAGCGACGGAATTCGCCTGTTCCAGAAGTTCTCCGGGCAGCAACTGCGGCATTCCGCCGTGTGAGCTGTGGTACATCTTGCCTTTGCTGCCGACGTACAAAACGCCGTTGTCCGGCAACCGCTGGTCGCCAGGCATCTCGCCGGGAGTTGGCGGCATCAGGCCACCGTCGTACCAGGTCATGGTGACAGGCGGCAACTTGCCTCCATCGCGTGCGGGGAACTGGTACGTGACGATTGCTGCTTTGGGGAACGTTTCCGTATTGAGTTCATTCTTGTCGTTCCGCGTTCCGTCATGCGTCACACTGGATTCCACCGATGTCGGCGATCCCAGTTTGAGCGCCCACACAGGATGATCGATGATGTGACAACCCATGTCTCCGAGTGCACCGGTGCCGAAGTCCCACCAGCCGCGCCAACCGAATGGAACATAGGCGGGGTTGTAGGGACGTTCCTGGATCGGGCCCAGCCACAAGTTCCAGTCGAGCGTTTTCGGGACAGGAGGCGTTTCGCTGACGACTGATGCCCTGCTCCAGTTTTCCGCTCGGTCTGACCAGACGAACTCGCACTTCGCCGATCACACCGCCCGAATCCATTCATTGTCAACCGGCACCTTCGGCATGTCCTGATTGCCCATTGATGTCATGACCCTGGCGGCCATTGCCGCTTTGGTCAGCTCCCGACATTCAAAGAGCGTATGAGTCAACGGCTTCTGGCAGTAGACATGTTTTCCGGCTCGGATGGCCGCCATTGAAGCGACGGCATGGATATGGTCAGGTGTTCCGACAGTTACGGCGTCGATGTTGTTGGCTTCTTTGTCCAGCATCTCCCGAAAATCCTTGTATCGGCGTGCTTTCGGATGAGCGTTGAAAGTGCCGGCGGCTCGTTCGTCATCCACATCACACAGTGCCACGAAGTTGGCACCGAGCTTGCTGACGGTCGCGATGTCTCCGCCGCCCATGCCACCGGCGCCGATCCCAGCGACCTGAAGCTGCTCGCTGGGCGCAATGTATCCGGGGCCACCCAGCACGTGTCTCGGAACCAGCGTGAATGCAAACGCTGTTGATGCGGCGGAAGAAATGAATTTTCGCCGAGCTGGCTGAAAACCCTTTGGCGTGGTCTTTCTGACGTCAGTCATCACAACTCCCTGAGAAAGTGGCGGGGCGGAAGCCGATCGTACGCGAACGCGGAGTCGGAGCAGATTGGCGGAGGAAGGCAGGTCTACGTGCGATACTGTATGTCAGTCGTCATCCGCAGACCAGCGAATCAACCAATCCGGTGAGCGGTATACGTCAGCCTGCCGGTACGCTGCGATTCCAACTCCCAATCATGAGTCGATCCTGCAAACGGTGATGCAACGGCAATTGCCGACAGCTTCGAGCCCTTAATCCGACAGATCGACTTTCATGAACCAGAGCCTGCTGCGGTCGCCGGTGAGGCGAACCTGTTCCAGCAGGACACGGATGTCAGGGTCGTAGTTTACGGTAACCCGTTTGCTGCCCTTGCTGATGAGGTATGGCTGCTGGATGTCGAAGTCCGGTATCTCAGGGGACAGCAGGACGGAACACGCATTGCCGGGTGAGGCTTCCACGGCAAAGTACTTACTCGTGCGTCGCGCTTTGAGTCTGGAGGGGCGATAACCGTCGTCATTTGGCTGACTCGGTGCGTCAAGTTTCGTGAACTGATCAGGCACCGATTCCAGTTGCACCCACGACCAGCTCAAATCCGTGCTGCGCAGGATATCGGCGTAGATTTTTTCCGGAAATCGATCACGACGATGAACTGCCATCCAGGCAAACACATCGTCCGCCTCTTCAAAATAGGGTTCCGGACCTCGATTCAGATATTTGACAATCATGGCATCGCAGAATTGACCGCTCTCGTCGAAACGCTTCATCAGTTTCGTCAGTAGAATTCCGCCACGTTCATACCAGCCACTCTGGCTGTCTGCGACGACGACATACCATGGCACATTGACCGCATTCCCCACGGTCCACTGCAGATGTTTTCGGCCACGTCCACAGATGGAGACCACGCCGGCAAACAGGTCCGGATGCGACGTCGCCATGTCCATCGCAATTTCACCACCGATGCCGTGCCCTGCAATGAATACGCGATCATCATCAATGCGGAAGCCCAGCTTCAGCTTGCGCAAGACGTTCAGAAACCGCGTATGTTCTGCGGCAGATGCGCCATATTCGATCGATCCGTCTGCTGACAACTGCGGCACCACAACGATCGTGCCGGATTGTTCTGCCTGAGCCCGCCACCAGGCCAGATAAACCTCCGGTGTGGAAAACTCCCCGGGAAAGCCGATGACCAGCGGATACTGGCGCGATTCGTGGTACTCCGGCGGCACAAACCCGATCGCTCCGGCAGAATCCTCGGTCGCCGGAATGACAAATCGGCCAATCGCATTTTTCGTATCGACGGCCACTGAAATCGGCAGCGGGGAGGATACATTGCGCACAATCGCGGCGACTCGATTGGCGCTCATTCCTTCCAGCTTGATCACACGATCCACAAGACTGCGACGTTCGTCCACTTCCTTGTTTTCTGTCGTCAGAAAGTCAATCACCAGCAGCCGTCCTTCAAACAGTGAAAACGCTTCCGGCAGATTCTGAATTGAGTATTCCGCCCCCATTAACCACCCGGATAATGCCATCGCCAGCTTATTTGCCGGAGGAAGGTCTGCTGCATCCGCAATGAGTTCATACGCTGCGCAGCGATCGATTGTGTCAGCATCGAGATGATCGATAACGTTGCGAGCTGCCTGGTGCGCCTGTGCTCGAAGTGATGTGTCCTCAAGTGAACCGGCCAGCTGAGGCAGTGCCAGACGGACTGAGGCAATGCGGCGATCGATGTCGTCATACCGTTTTACGAGTTGCCCGACACGCACCAGAGTTTCCGGCGTCAGATTATCCTGAGGGTAACGCCGCGCATATTTTGCAGCGGTTTGATGTTGTCCGACAGCGCTGCGTTTTTCAAGATTGGCTGCAATCAGCCGGGCCAGCTCCTCGCGAATTGATTGTTGATATTCTGCATGCTGAACCCTCAGTTCCGGAAAGTCCTCCTGCATTGAGTCCAGTATCGTCCCGGCTTCCTGGAGGCGTTTGCCTTTGATCAGCATGCGGATCAGTTCCAGCCTGCGGTATGCGTTGGTTTGAAATTCCGGCACTTGCTGCAGAATACTGACGAGCTTGTCACCGGGAATTGCATCGAACGAAATCGCGTAGTTCCAGCGATGAGTCAGAGACCGGACCTCCGCATACAATTCGTTGACAGAAACAATCCCAACCCTGATCTTTTCCTCCTCGCCATTCGGCAGGCGAATAACACCGTCGGCGACGCCGTTTGCGTCAAACGGACCCATTTGGGGAAAGCCCTGTGGCAATGCTTTGGGGACACGGATTTTTGCGGAATGGTGAACGTCTCGGGCCATTGCGTCAGATCCACAACCGGCACGTCGGTCTGCCGGTTCGAGGCAAAAATCTGCCTCGCTCGCTGATCCACCATCCGCATTTCAAGCTGAGGTCCGGGAGCGTCGGCATTGAGCAGGCTTTCTTTGGAACACATACCCGACAGCAGCAGGCCATTCCTGAATCGGATCGTGCCCGGCTGCGGTCTCTTCTGCTGCGTCGCAATGATATTCAGCTGGCCACCGGCGCCCGGATCGTCGGCTGCAGCAAAGAGCAGCAGGAACGAAGACAGGAGAATCAAGGCGATCCGCTGGAACTTGGACACATGTTACTCCGCTTACGTCTGCTGTTGAAGATGCCGTTCAAGCGTCTCGAGCAGCGAATCGATCGTCAGATCCTGAATGCGATGCGGCGGATTCCAGCTGAACCAGCGATAGCTGTCATGTTCCGTCACCATAATCTTCACCGGTTTTTTCAGCCTCGCAAGATAGACCAGCAGCTTCTTTTCGACGACGCCTTTTCCGCCGTAGCGTTTCTGATTGACCATGTAACGGTTTTCGTAGCTGAACGTCGGGTCAATTTCGATGTCTTCCGCGACAATTCCTGTTTCTTCACGGAGTTCACGCAGCGCGCATTGCAGTTCCGTTTCGCCTTCGTCCACATGTCCCTTCGGCAGGTCCCAGCGTCTGGCATGCTTCATTAACAGGAATGAGTCAATCGGGTTGCCGCGTACGATCAGAAATCCACAGGAAATCGGTTGTGTCATTGTTTTTGCAAACTCCCTGTCGCAATTCAGCTGATGTCGTTCACCGCATCGGGCGGTGGGAATTGCGGATGGTAATCAACCTTCGACATTCTTTGCAGCAGATCTTCTGCCGTTGCTGTAAATGGTTGCATTACGTCGTCACCCGTGAGCGACAGAAAGTCGCGCAAAGTCCAGTGATTTACCGGAAACGCCAGTTCCTCCCAGGGAATCGCCGCGTGAGTTGCAGGAAATAACTGCACATCCAGACTTTCATCCCCCGCATGGAAGTCGTCTCCGACCAGATCTGCCAGATAGATCAGATGTATTTGCCCGATCCGTGGTACAGCGTAAACACCCAGCAATGATCGGATTTCAATGGTGGCTCCCGCTTCTTCGTAGACCTCTCGCTTTGCTCCCTCTTCGGGAGATTCACCGAGTTCCATAAACCCACCGGGCACTGTCCAGTAACCATAACGCGGCCGAATTGCGCGGCGGCAGAAAAGCAGCTCCTTTCCAGATCGCACCACCGCACCGACAATCACACGTGGATTTTCGTAGTGAAAGCCGCAGTCGCCACACACCAGTCGATCGCGGCTGTCGTCCGGCGGCTTGATGATGGCGAAATTATTGAACGTTCCGGGTTGTGAAATGGTCATTTGTCACTGGTCATTTGTCAAAACAGATTTGAGATCTGAGATTTTGAAATTTGTCCCTTTATCATTCCAGACCTGCTACTTGTGTTTCGCCCGTTTCACTTTTCGCTGACTGGAAGCAGCAGAAATCTCCGCAAACAGCATCGTCAGAAACTCGAGCGATTTCAGATAGACATCCTTCCGCGAACTTCCGCGCGGGCCGGCGACGTTCAGAGTCTGAATTTGCTCCCGCCGAATCCATTCTCCGACTTCTGCAACGCGTTGTTGCAGCGGCAACTCTTCGGTCAAGAGCCCCGGCTTTGAATTTGCACACAGGTATTCAATCCGCAACGGTTGACGTTGCGATCTTGCGGAATCGGCCGTCAATTGTGTGCCGCTGGAGATGCGATCCAGGACCAGAATGAGCGTGGCGTCCGAGTCGCGCACATTCCATTCTGTCCGCACAGCATACGATCGTGATGCCGTTTCACGAAGCAAATAACGCGCAGGGATGATTCCGTCTTCGGCGCGTCGATCTCGCGGACACCAGCCACCGATTTCAATTCCGGCGGCCAGAGCGGCATCCAGTGCGGCGCGATCGACACCGGTCTGACCGCCGGAAACGATGCGACCGAGCTGGCAGATTGTAGGATGACTTCGACCGGAAATAGCTGACTCCATCACCGCTCATACCAACCCTGAAGCTTAACTTTGACATCAAACGGCGTGCGATCACCATAACGCCGAACCTGAAATGTGACTTCATCGCCCGGCCGGAATGCCTTGAGCAGTTCGATCAATTCATCGAAATCTTTCAGCGGCTTGTCGTTAAACTTCAGCAGGATATCATCGGCCTGGATCTCCGCTTTGAATGCTGATGAGTCCTGCTGGACTTCGCTGACTTCGACACCGATCCGACTGGCGTCCTGCGGCTGATGCGCGATTCCAAGACACACTGCGCCACGCAGGGAAACGCGGGTGTCGCCAAAAATTGCTTTGAGCTCAGCGACTTCTTCCAGCTGCTGCGTATGACCATCGATCAGGACTACGGAAACCCTGCTTTGGCCAGTCATGAAATCATGACTGACGAGTGGCACGAGTCGCCGGAGCAATTCAAATCCCTTTGCATCCGCCTTCCAATGTTCATCGACAAAAATTTTCAGGTGATCGTCGCGTGCCGGACTCTGCAGTTTGAACGGACCGGAATATTCGCTGTTGCTTTCCCACAATTTTTCGGGAGCTTTGGGCGACATCCCGGCTCCCAGTTTCTGCAATTCCAGCATCGTAATTTCCACGCGCCGTTTCCAGTGACGTTCCAGCGAATCACGAGCCGCTTCAGCGACAAACCATCGATCTGATTTTGCCGCGGCTTCAAGTGCGTCGGACGCTTGCCGCACAACTGCGGAATCCCGGTCACCGGACGAGTAGCGTCGTTCCAGCAGGTCCACGCAACGGCGAGCGACTTCGTTTTCGGGACTGGTCTGAATGGCTTGTGCGAGCAGATCGATCTGTTCCGCGTTCACCGCCTGCAATGTTTCCATCGATTTCTGGCGGACGGCGAATTCCGGTGAGCGTAACTGCTCAATTGATTCGACCACCTGTGGCGTCGTCAGTGCGGGTTCGGAATCCGGGGCTGCGGCCGACGGCGCGAGGTCATCGGCCAGTGACATGCCCACAGGTGACAGACTGAAGAAGAGTGGCAGGCAAAGGATGAAGATGGGGCGCGTCATAGAAAAATCCGATCATCTGAGTCTGCATTGTTTCCGCAGGCCGCAGGTTTCGCAAGGCCATCTGAAAAAGTTGACGCCAGGGCGATATTCGCGGGAAGTTGTCTGAGGCACTACACTGCTCATTCTCGCTGTCTTGCTCGTCGCTGCAACGAGGCTCAGAAAAGGGGTCAGGAACCAATAGCCAAACGGCCCGAAGGGTGCTCCGC
>JBBJME010000228.1:0-11816 GCA_037719765.1 Planctomycetaceae bacterium | reverse complement strand
TAGTCTCCAACTTTGCTGAACCTCCTCGGCAACCCGGCATGTTCAACATTCCAGTCATCCCAACTCAGTTTGAGGTAGGAGTGCACTGGGAATCAGGATCGTTAAAAGTCGAAGGGCAATTTATCAAAACTCGAATTGCATTACACTCGGTCGTTTGTGCGATTTTTGAATAATGCCGTAACATCACAAGTTAGCTCGGATTCATCGCACAAGTGGGGGCAACTTTCGCGGCGGACTGGAGAATCTTGCTCCCCCCGCATGAGGGAAGCTTATCCCACTGCAAAAAAAATCGGGGACAAGCCAAGCCTGTCCCCGACGTCGCTGAATGCCGAAACATTCACGAGATCACGTTGCTGCGGTTACTTGACGCAACAGGTACCGCCAGCACAGCATGAACCGGATGCACAGCATCCCGCATCGCATGCGCAGTCGCCGCCGGTGTCGCAGGCACAGCCAAGTTCGTTGCAAACGCACTCCTCGCATCTGCAATCGGTGCAGCAGTCGCAACATGCTGCGGTTGCAGGAGCCTGATTTGTTCCCTGCACATGCATTGCGGCATAGGCAAACGGTGCGGCAAACAGACATGCGACAAATACACTGATGAATTTTTTCATCGAAGGAATCTCCACTGGAATTTCACAGAAAACAAGAGACACAAGAGTCAACTGTTCCGGACAGTGGTTAATTCCTCCAGACTCACAGGATGGCCTGGCTGAGATTATGAGCGCTTGGATCGCGGCAACGTTGAGTTCCTGATGGGACAACGTCGAGCGTTAGCAATGCAGGCGGATTCACGAACGGACTGAATTCCGCGGCCCAGTGATTTCGAGCCCGTTTTGGAGCGTCGCGATGATCGTCCGCCACAACGGCGTTCGTCACAGGCCGTTCGCAGCAACAACACAGTCCGGCACACAACGCACCGGGATTTGCCGACGCTTTCGAGCAATTGCAGGCGGATTCTGAATCTCCAGGTTTCGCGGATTCCTTACAGCAGCAACCTCTCTGAGTGGATTCGACTGCCGAACAACTGGTGGTGCCCCGCAGTTCACAGCAAGAAACCGACGCACAGCAACACGGGACGCCGGGCAGCATACTGCCAACGACGCAAACCGCAGTGAGCAGTCCACGATTGATTCGGGCAGCAACTAAAAGCATTCGAGAAACCATCGAAACATCCTTCGGGGCGTCGCAACATTTCACCTGACGCCGAACGGCATTATTGACGAGACAGCAGACCAGGTCAAAGCCAATCTGAAAAACACTGGCAGGAAGGCTCCTGAATTGCCTCACGGGCAGCAATTGTGTAGAAGCGATTGAAGAATTTAAAAAATCGTCGACCCCGCTTGCCAGGAATTGCATTCCCGATGACAAAAGCGATTAAATCCCATGCGGTCTCAAGTCGCGGCCGCAATGCAACTCTGATCGCGGCGTTGCTTGGCTGGATGTTTGACGGGTTTGAAATGGGACTGTTTCCACTCATCGGGCGGCCCGCGTTGACAGATCTGCTGAAAGGCACCGATCAGGCAGGATCGGAAGCGGATTGGTTCGGCGTGATCATTGCTGTGTTCCTGGTCGGCGCGGCCAGCGGAGGCGTGTTGTTCGGCTGGCTGGGTGACAAGATGGGGCGTGTCCGCGCGATGTCGCTGAGCATCTTTACTTATGCCGTATTTACAGGACTGTGTGGATTTGCGACCGAAGCCTGGCACATCGCTGTGCTCAGATTTATCGCATCGCTTGGGATGGGGGGCGAGTGGTCTCTCGGCGTCGCGCTGGTGAATGAAATCTGGCCTGGCAAGTCTCGCGCGTTCATCGCAGGACTCATCGGAGCTGCATCGAATGTGGGATTTCTGCTGGTCGCACTGCTGAGTATGGGGCTGACGGGATTCATCGGGGGAACTCAGTCGGTGATGTTGTCGGTCGGAATCTCGGAAGCCACGTCGCAGCACCTCTTGTCGAATTCAGCCTGGCGATTCCTGATGATCAGCGGCGCTGTGCCGGCGCTGTTGATTTTCTTCATCCGCCTGTTCGTTCCCGAATCATCGAAGTGGGAGGAAGAACGCGACAGTGGCAAAACGTCACACTGGAATAATGTCGATCTGTTTGGTGTGCTTGGCGGCTGTCTTGCAGCGATCGGCATCATTTATATCTGGTCGCCATTGCATAACGGGACTGCCAGCTGGATCCGTATCGCAGCAACCGTCACGGGCCTGATCGTGTGCCTTCTTGGGTTTCTGTATCCTGTGCGACAGTTTCTGACTCGCGCTGTTGCTTCCGGAAAAGTTGCCGCGGAACAGAAGACTCGCGTGGTTGGAAGAATGCTGTTCGGTGCCGCTCTGGCCGGTGTGGCATTGCTGGGGACATGGGGATCAATTCAATGGGCGCCTGGCTGGGCCGATGCGCTGCAGCCAAACGAAGCTAACGTGACACTGGAAGACGGCACGATTGTGGAAGGGGTGAAATACTACGCGAAAGAGAAAACACAGGCGGCATTGGCGATCGGTGCGATTGTCGGCACCATCCTGGCCGCATTGGCGGCCGGGAGATTCGGCCGTCGTAAAACTTACGCGATTCTGTGCCTGGGATCCGTCGCAGCGGCGGTGTATTTCTATCAGGGACATACCACCTTCAACGCAGGTTTCCTGTTTGCCGCCGTGATCGCCGGCGGAGTGACAGCGAGTTTCTACGGATTCTTCCCGCTGTATTTTCCGGAATTGTTTCCCACAGCCGTGCGGGCGACCGGTCAGGGGTTTGCATTCAACTTTGGTCGCGTGATCGCGGCCATTGGTAGCCTGCAAACAGCGAATCTGAAAGCGTATTTTGGCGGAGATCTTCCGAAAGCCGGGTCCGCCCTGGCCGCCATTTACCTGATCGGTGTGGTTATCATCTGGCTGGGACCGGAAACGAAGGGTGAGGAGCTGCCCGATTAAGATTGGCGAGCGTCATGCGTGAGCTTGCCGGTACATTTCGATTCGTGTGAGTCGCGACGGGCACGAAGGAATCGCTGTTGTACCAGTGCGCTGACGCCACACCACTCGCCGAACGGGACTCTGCTCCAATTAATTCACGATCATCCAGACGGCCTTCAGGTAGTCCGTTTCCATGCACGTCGAAATCACGGGATGATCCGGTGCAGCACCGGTGCGGGCAATGATCTGCAGTGTCCTTGACTGACTGAAGATTCTGCTGGAACCGTTGGGGTCCAGATCCTCGCCCTGGGATTTCGATGCTGAGGTTGCAGGAATTCTGATTCCGGCAGCAACCCCGCAGGTGCAACTGGCAGCAACCACCGGGCTTCATGAGTCGCATCGCCAGGCGGTTCATGGCGAAATGTTTGCGAGTGCCCTCTTCGATTTCCACCCGCGTTCGAATCAGTTTCGTGGATCACGAACCACGACGTCGTATTGTTTTCCATTTCAGCATCTCACGCATGTAGCTGAACGCATCCGCCTGCACGAACTTGCCCGAGCCTGATTGAGGTTCGCGTTCTCTCGGGCCAGCTTGAGCGGCTCTTCATCAAGGTCGACACCGGTGACGTCGTCCGCTTTGCAAATACTTTCGCCTGTACGGAAAAACTTCCCGTGTAACAGCAGATCCAGGACACTCTTTCCCTGGCAGAACTCTGCTAACTTCTTACGGTTCTCACGCTGGTCGCAGAAAAATCCGGTCTTGTGTCCGCCTTCGAAGCGAACGCGAAATCGTGTGCCGTGCTCTGAAATCACAACCTGCGATGGACATCCCGCCGACATCAGCGGCGGTGGATCGCAGCCTTCCTGAGACAGGAATTGCGGACTCGTACGGACCAGCCAGTGTTGCAGTCCCATCTGCGCGGCCAGCATCGACATCAACAGACTGGCACGTTGATACATTCCCAAACCGAACGTTTCTGCCGAAAGCACATCGCCGAAGCGATCGATCACAATGCCGGACAAGCCATCCGATTCTGAGTGCACAACGCGCCAGGCATCGGACTGCGATTCAAGTTTCAACAGATCACGACGGAGTGAAATGGCAGCCCGTAGTTTTTCTGACCATGCAGCTTCAGTCGGAAATTCCGGCGTATTCCACAGCATCCGCACGGACATTTCACTGCGGGGATTAAACAGTCCATACCCCAGCGGTTCCTGATGTCCGTCGGTGTAAACAGCAACCAGGTCCCCTGGCCTGGCGTCTTCAATTCGCGCAAGCTGTTTGCGGTACAGAATCGGATGTCGCGTGCGATTTCTGACATGAATGACGGGAATTGATTCCGATGCGGACGACCCCAGTTGAGTCCTCTGCCGCACCATCAGCGACGTCATCTCTTTTGAAGCGGGCGCAGCGGGGTATTGTGAAGGCTCATCGTGCCTCTCGTCAATTTGTGGCTCTCGCGGAGCGTTGCGGGGCGCGGGGCTGCGTCCATGCTGGTTTCCCGGCGGGCGCGATGAGCGATCATGAGAAGAACGACGTGCCATGATGAAATACTGTCGAGCTGAAATGCTGTTGTGACGGCGGCCCGCGGATTAAGGCAAATGGGGGACATCGGTCCCCTGATGTTGCGTGCGGGAACAATCCGGAGGGCTGACTCCTCCGGCTCTCCAGCGCTAAATGTAAACTCGTTCGACCCGCGGTGGTGTGCATTCGGTGATGCAGCCGTTGGTTTTTTCGGCGTTTTCTCGTGCTGCCTTATCGAGTGCTCGCTGGTACATCGATTCACCAGCGGGTGTCGGATAAACTGTGGTGACGCATGCCAGACAGAGCGATGATTCCGGCAGTCCGACGCAGGAAGCGAGGGCCTCAACCGGAAGATATCGCAAACTCGTCGCGCCAATGTAATCCGCCATCGCCTGTTCTTCTTCCGCCGTTGGCACTGTCCCGGTCATGAATTTTGCGGCAAAGAGTTCGCTGACCGTCGACATATCGATGCCGTAAAAACACGGGGCGATGATCGGAGGACACGCGATGCGAATATGAATCTCCTTCGCTCGACCGCGTGTCTTCAGTAAGATCAGCAGTTCACGCAGCGTTGTGGCGCGCACGATCGAATCATCCACCAACAGCACGCGTTTGCCTTCCATGACTTCCGGCAATGGCGTGTACTTCATGCGGACTTTGTCGGCGCGGTTATTGCCTTCGATGAATGTGCGGCCGATGTATCGATTGCGAATGAGTCCTTCCAGCGACGGGACTCCCAGCTTGAAAGCCATCGCATCCGCCGCCGCCTTGGCTGTATCCGGAACCGGAACAACGATTACGTCGTCGTCAATCGTGATCTGTTCCCGGGCTGCCAACTCTTCGCCCAGCCGTTTGCGAGACAGGTAAACGCCGGCGTCGTCGAATGTACTGCCCGCGTTCGCGAAGTAGATCCATTCGAAGAAGCAATGCGCCTTTTTCGGGCTCTCGGCGTATTTTTTAACCGTGACAGAATCGCCGTCTACGATGACCACATGCCCTGGCGGAACATTGTGAACACTCTCTTCTGCAAATCCCAGATGCGTGAGTGCAACGCTTTCACTGGCGGCAGCGAAGAGTGATCCTTCGTGCGCGTAGCAAAGCGGTCTCATGCCCAGAGGATCGCGCGACACGAACATCTGCCCACGAGCATTCAGGAATACGATGTTCCATGAACCGTCCAGAATCTTTGACAGCTTGTGCAGCAATTCGACGGGCGTGATATGGGCATTCAGAGACATCTCATGGGAGATCAAATGATGCAGAACTTCCGTGTCGGTTTCCCGAGTCAGATGAAAATCCTTATTCCGGAGGATTTCTTCACACAGTTCGCGGTAATTTGCCAGTTGCCCGTTGAAGGCAAAGCTGAACCATTTTGAACGCGCGATATGCTGTCGTTCGAATGGCTGCGCATGATTCGGGTGATCCGTGCCGCAGGTCGCATAGCGCACATGTCCTATGGCGGCATGACCTGCGTATTCGGCCATCAATTCCTTGTAGGGTTCTTCCTGGTTCATTCGGAAGACCTCGGCGACACCGCCGACATCCTTGTGAGTCATCATCAATTGTAGCCGACCCGGTTTGTAGGTCGTGAAGCCAGCCGCCAACTGCCCGCGATTCTGCATGTCCAGCAGCATTCCGGGAATCATGCGTGACGTGCGCGTAATTGCCTCGTCGAATGCTTCCGGCTCCTCCGGCAGTTTGGCAGATTCGTCCGCTTTATTGCGAGGTTTCCGGTCGCGCATGGGAATGAGCGGACTGACGAGGCCGGTTTCCAGATGATATACGGCAGCGACGCCGCATTCGTGTTGCAGTTCGTCCATAGCGACGAATTCAATGCCCGAAAAAGATACCGCTCTCGATCGAGCGGAAGAATTGCGTCGCGGCTCAGACGAACCGCTCAGAGTCCGCATTGTACTCACCAATTCGCCGCAGTCCAAACAACTCGGCCAGCGCAGAGTCAATCCCGTGGAAAGATGAGAGCAATCGCAGCGTTATGACCGGACTATTCTCAGGGAATTGGTTACAATCGGGATTCTCTTCGAAAGGAAAATGATTCCATGAAACCAATGAATCTCTGTTTTTTCTTCGCTGCGATCACCGCGGTTGTTCAACCGTCAGACGTGCAAGCTCAGGAACCCGCCCATCCGAATATCCTGTTCATCTTCTGCGACGACCTCACCTGTCAGTCGCTGAGCTGTTACGGGGAGAATCGGCATTTGCTGGACACGCCGAACATCGATCGGATTGCCCGGGAAGGAATGCGATTTGATCGTTGTCTTGTCACAAACTCCATCTGTGGTCCAAGCCGTGCAACGATTTTGACCGGCAAGTATTCGCATATGAACGGATTCTACAACAACACGAACTGCAAGTTCGACGGCGGCCAGGTGACGTTTCCAAAGCTGCTGCACGATGCCGGTTATACGACCGCCATGATCGGCAAGTGGCATCTGGAGTCCGATCCAACCGGCTTCGACTACTGGAAAATCCTGCCCGGTCAGGGGCTTTACTATAACCCGCCGATGATCACCAAAGACGGCCGAGTTAAAACCGACGGGTACGCCACCGATGTGATCACGGATCTTTCGCTCGATTGGCTGAAGAATCGGGACAAGTCAAAGCCTTTTCTGCTGATGAGTCAGCATAAAGCACCGCACCGCGAATGGGCTCCAGCGCTGCGACATCTGGGCTGGAACAAGGACCAGGTTTTTGCTGAGCCGGAAACACTGTTCGACGACTATTCGGGCCGCAGTCTGGCCATCAGTGATCATGACATGGGTCTGGATCGTACGTTTACAAATCTGGATGCCAAACTGGTGCCGCCATCGAACATGTCGGAAGAACAACTCAGACGTGGAACGCCTACTACGAACCTCGGAATGAGGCATTTCGCAAGGCCAGCCTGCAGGGGCGCGATCTTGTCCGCTGGAGATATCAGCGATACATGCACGACTATCTGGCCTGTGTCAAGGCAGTCGATGAAAACGTCGGCCGGATTCTGGATTTTCTGGACGAAGAAAAACTGGCTGACAACACACTGCTGGTCTTTTCTTCGGATCAGGGGTTTTTTCTGGGTGAACACGGTTGGTTCGACAAACGCTGGGTCTTTGAAGAATCACTGCGATCTCCACTACTGGCACGCTGGCCGGGAAAGATTGCTGCCGGAGCGACAAACGAGAACATCGTGTCACTGATTGACTTTGCCGAGACATTTCTGGACGTTGCGGGTTTGCAGCCTGACTCAGAAATGCAGGGCCACAGTTTGCTGCCGCTGTGTCAGGGAGAAATACCCTCAGATTGGCGCACTTCACTCTATTATCACTACTATGAATTCCCGGTTCCGCATCGTGTTCGGCCGCATGTGGGGGTAATTACGGATCGTTACAAGCTGGTTCATTACTACAAACCAGATGTTGATGACTGGGAACTGCTGGATCGCGAAAAAGATCCATTTGAAGTCAGGAACTTTTATGCAGACCCTGCCTATGCCGACACGGTCAGGGAACTTCATGCAGAACTGGATCGACTGAAGACTGAGGTTAAGGAAACTGCCGAACCGCCTCGATCCGCGTACGGCAACAAACTGTTTGACGCTGAACCGGAGCCGAAACAATCAAACAAGAAAAAATAAAATCCGACGGACTCAAGTGATCTCGAATTCTCCCGACTGGATCTGCTGGTGGAGCAGGTTGTGGAAAATGCAATTCCGATCTTGCCCCGAGATCCTTCGATTCGGCAAACTTTGCCAGGAATCTGCTGTCAACTGCAGTTCTGCACTGCAAACAGAAAGAATTGCTGCGATTGGAGCTATCCGCGTTGTAGTCTTTGCATTGGCATTCGAATTGCATAGAGGTTAAGTTGTGATCGTCGCGAAGCGAACAAATGACTGGCTTGAGCTGCTGCAACTGCCGGACTTCAACTGGTGGCAGTTTCTGTTTGCGGCAGCGTGTCTGGTGGTGCTGATTTGGTCAATTGTGCGTTTCTTTTCGAGAGTATACGAAGATGTTGATCCTGCCGAGTCCGACCAGGATATGCTCAACGCAATCAGCGAATTGCGGCGTGAGGGTGACCTGACAGAAGACGAATACCGATCCATCAAAAGTCAGTTGATGGGACGAATGGGTTCTGGTTTTCCGATCAGGCTGAGAGTGGCACAACCGAACCCCATGGTCGGGAAACCGATTGCGATACCCCCGGCAAGCCTTTCTCAGAATCCATTCAGTGAAGAAGAAAAGCCGGAAGTCTCTGGATCTAAAGAGTCAGAATCGATCCAATCGACATCCGCTTCCAGTTTAACAGAAGTTCCAGTTCCACTTGACGATACCGCCAACAAGACCGCAGGGTCAGTGGTTCCCAAAGCCGAAAACGGTGAAGGAATCTGAAGGGTAAATCGATCCAGACAATGATGACAAAGATATAGCTTTTTTCTGGTGACCATATACATTGGCTAAGAAAGCCATCGCCGGTGACGGCAAAACTGACATCAGACGAAACGCAATTACAAGACACGGTTGGCAGGGACGCCGACGACCCGGAGCATCGACGACCTGCAAACCGCACACGTAGATTGAAGCGAACTCTGCCGGACTCAATTCTCCAGAGTCAAGAAGAGCCGCCAAGATCACGTGACGAACATCCAAAGGGATAACAATGGCATCAGGTAAGGAATTTGGTACAGGCAAGACCGCACAGCAGGGCAAGCGAAACGCCAACTGCTCGTTTTGTCGAAAGAACTACCGGGAAGTCGGCCCGCTGGTCGAAGGACCAGAGGACGTCTATATCTGTGGCGAATGTATTGAGCTGTGTCAGTCGATCCTCGATCAGGAGCGTCGTCGTCGCGGTTCATCAAAGAAACTCTTTAATCGAGTTCCGACGCCGCGCGAAATCGTCAAAGAGCTGGATCAGTATGTGATCGGCCAGGACAAGTCCAAGAAGCTGTTGTCCGTCGCGGTTCACAGCCATTACAAACGGCTGATGCACAATCTGGAAGTCGGGTCCGAAGAAGTCGAAATCGAGAAGTCCAACATTCTGCTCATTGGCCCGACCGGTTCAGGCAAGACATTGCTCGCCAAGACTCTCGCAAAGTCTCTGCAGGTTCCGTTCGCCATTGGCGATGCGACAACGCTGACGGAGGCTGGCTACGTCGGGGAAGACGTCGAAAACCTGCTGCTCAAGCTGCTGCATGCTGCTGACTTTGATATTGAGGTTGCGCAGCGCGGGATTATCTTTATCGACGAGATCGATAAGATTGGAAAAACCAGTCAGAACGTAAGTATCACGCGTGACGTGTCCGGTGAAGGCGTTCAGCAGGCTTTGTTGAAGATGCTGGAAGGCACCGTCGCCAACGTGCCACCTCAGGGAGGTCGCAAGCATCCGGAACAGCAATACATTCAGATCGACACCACGAATATCCTCTTCATTTGCGGTGGCACATTCGTCGGACTGGAAGATATTGTCGCTCGTCGCCTCGGCAAGAAGGTCATCGGCTTCGGAAACAAGAACGAAGAACACGAAGATCTGGCACGCGAACAGTTGCTGTACGATGCCACGGTGGAAGACGTCATGGAATTCGGACTGATTCCCGAACTGCTTGGCCGACTGCCTGTGATCGGGACGCTGGCTCAGCTGGATGAAGCGGCTCTCGTGCAGGTGCTGACAGAACCACGCAACGCACTGATTCGACAGTACAAGAAGCTGTTCGAAATGGAAGAATGCGAACTGGATTTTACCGAAGGTGCCCTTCGCGAGATTGCCAAGCTGGCTCGAATTCGCAAGACCGGTGCCCGAGGACTTCGCAGTATTCTGGAGCAGGTGATGTTTGACCTGATGTTCGAACTGCCGGAACTGGAACGCGGTCAGAAGTTTGTGATTACAGAAGATATCGTCCTTGGCAATCGCAAAGTCATTACCCGAGGCGATTCGGCTGCAGCATAATGCGGTGGTAACGTGGAGTCCGCTTGCATTCAACATGAAAACCAAAATGCCAATGGGCGAATCGAGCCACTCGATTCGCCCGTTTTCTTGTTGGATCGGTGAGACGTACGCTTGCGGAATGCAGGTTAACCGACGACCAGTTTGAAGCGACCGTCGCCGTACAGGATGTAGTTGGCCCAGTCGGGTTCGTCGGCCTTCAATAACTCCGCTCGGGATTTGGTGACGGCAGATTCCAGGGTCTGGCCCTCAGCGAGCCGGGTGTAGACGCCGGTGGCGAAGCTGGCGGCGGCTGTGTCGCCGACTTCCCAGTAAGTGCCGAGGTAAGCTTCGACGCCGCTGCGCAGGAACAGCTCCGCAAATGCGGCTGCTTCGGTCGTCGTGGAACCTCGGACGCGGCCCGCTTCGCAGGCGTTGACGAACGCGACCCGCGGTAACGACGGAATTTTCTCCAGGTCTGCCAGCGTAAGAAACTCTTGCCCGGCAAGAATGAGTCCGCTTTCATTTCGACCGAGGCCGCTGAAGAAGGCGTGAACGCAATAGTGGAGGACGTCGGCCTCGGCGAGTGCTGACTGCACTGCTTTCGTACTGGCCTGCTTGCCCTTGAGGACGGTCAGCTTTACAGCGGCTGGATGTTGATCGAGGATGCTCCTCACGGACTTCCCCTCGGCTTCGGTCCCTGGCAGGTCTTGGGTGGGGTTCACAATCAACAGCACGTTCAGCAGCCCGACCTTTGGCGGTCGGGCAAACAGGCGCTCGGTCGAGACCCCTTCGACGGCGAGGCGGCGGCTGATACCCTTCCTCACAGCGGGACGACTAAAACCATCGGGCGTCGAGAGCATTTCGAACGGCAACTTCGACGACGCAACGTCGTGGATGATCAGGGTTCTGGCATCCTGGCAGCGCAAGAGGATTTGAGATGCCCCTTTCCCGAGAAGCATGGCGGCAAGTTCGGCTCCCCGCTGACTTAACGCCTCAAGGTCGGGGGTGGTTCGTTTGCGGGGCCCGCTGCCGACCGCGAATGCTGCGAGCTGCGTGGCCGTCAGCCTGATTCGTTCCGACGACGCAATCGCACTGCCGGCAGGTGGCAGCAAAGTGACGGTCAGCGGGCGGTGAAGGGGCGGACGATTTGGTTTAATACAACGATGGCCAATTTCGTGAACTCGGCGCAGCCTCGACCGTTGCGTTTGATGATGTCGCGCGTCAGGCCGAACAGACTGAAGAGTGTCTCCACGCTCAAATTGTTCGAAAGCCGATTGACGGTTTTGATTCGTCGGTTAACCTTACGTGCCATCATCCCGATGGCGCTCCTGAGCCTGAGGTAGTCATATCGATGGCTTCAGTGGCATGGGGTTGGCAATCGGGATGACCGAAACGCCGCTGATGTCTGTCGGAATTGAATACAGATCGTTCGGCGGGTGACCGCGAGATTCATGAAGGATCATGGTGTGGCT
>JBBJME010000059.1:0-33289 GCA_037719765.1 Planctomycetaceae bacterium | reverse complement strand
CTGCATAAAATCATGCGCGCACCGTGCGCTTATGAAACAGAGTAAGACTCTAAACTGGCTTTAATGCCACTTTTGCCTTGAATTCCGCACTTCGTGCTTCTCGCTTCCGCGTCATTGGTCATTCCTTCGACCTCACTCATCCCGATTGCAGTTCTTTCACCACCATCACTCGAAAAGTGTATGATGTCTGCTGGTCCAGGATCCGAGGAGCACTTCAAAATACCATCCGTGGAGATATGGCCAAGACTTGATGCGAAAGCGAGATCGTGCCTGCAGCTGCCTCCGTTTGGTTAGCGGCAGTTTGCTTCTGGCCTGCTGCTATTGACGGCCTGCCAACTCTGGGCCATTTTCCTGACGGAACGATGCAAAGAAGCTGGCCAAATGTCCCTTTGGCGTTTGTTCGTCGGGCATCTGAGCTGCAAACGCCTTTGTGAAGGTATCAGACGCGAAGCAGTAAACACGACTCCTCGCCCTGGTTACCGCGACGTTGAGTCTCTTCGCATCCCCCAGGAAGTCCACGTCTGCAGATTTCTTTGGCGTGGTGCCGAACGAGAAGAGGATCACTTCGCGTTCCTGCCCTTGATATCGCTCGACGGTGTCAACTTGAATTCTGGAAGCGAGTTCGACACCGAAACTGGATTGCAGAGCTCTGATGATCGCTCCGTTGTGCATCCGATGCGGGGAGATAATTCCGATCTGCTCAGCTTGTAGCTTGTCACTTTCACGAAACAATTGTCCGACAACATCAGCAACACCACTGGCTTCAACAGGATCAGCATGGCGAGCGGAACCACCTTTGTGGCTGATCAGTTGCAGTGGTGCAGATCCAAGCGTGCTGCTGCTTCCTGAGAGAATGTCTCGGTTTTCGACACTCGCGTCCGGTTGTAATTCTCCATCATAGAAGCGACACGAAGGCCAATTCTGAATTGTGGCGTTCATTCGATACTGGATGTCCAGCATCGGAGTTTCCGCACCTGTGAAGCACGAGAATATTTCGGTTGTCGCAATTGTGGTGTTGTGGTCTCCTTTCAACACTGGTGGCAGTTGCTTGTGATCGCCAAGGCAAATGATGCGTCTGCCCAGATGTTGTAAGGGTGCGAGGAAGTAGACTGGAACCTGGGCGGCCTCGTCGATGATCAGCAAATCCACTTTGGGAGCCGTTTCACTGAGAGTCCATGAGTGGGTCGTTGCGGCGTAGAGCCGTGACGCTGGGGCCTGACTGAAGCTGTCGGCGCACACAATCCTGCCATTGCCCAGATCATATTTGGACAGATCGATTTTGTCTTTTTTTCCGATCCGTGTGAATTCACCCAGAATGTTAATGCCTGCGACTCGGGATAAAGCATTGTCTACCGCAGTGTGCGTGAAGGCCGCGATCCCAATTGTCAGCCCGGAGTGCATGGCCTGCGCAACGATCGCCTGGAGTAACTGAGTCTTGCCTGTACCGGGAGGCCCCTGCACAGCTGAATCGGTTCCCTCACTGAACAAATAGGAGAGCGATTCCGCTTGAGAATCATTCAGCCGTTCAGAGTATTCAGTATTGAATGGCTTGCCGAGCTTCACTGGACTCCGTTTCGAATGCAGCGTGTCTGCATGCATGGCAACCGTCTCTCGAAGTCGATGAGACATGTAGCTGTTTTCGGCAGGAAACATGAAGAGGTCACCTCCGTCTCCCAAGCTGACATTCCGCGGCTTGCCCAAAGCAATCCGGATCTTCCCTTCAGACGGGTAAGTGACTTCTTTAACCTGCTGGCTGCAGACATGCTCACTGATTCCATCAGAAAGAGAGGCACGAATCTGAATTCCATCTCCTTTCCTGAATCGAGAGTAGAAAGCAGTTGTTTCAAGATACGTGTTGCGGTGGTCCTGACCAACGACCCGAAGTGGACCCAGCACTTCGCCACTGGCAACGTTCTTTTCCACGGACGAATTCTCCAGTCTATGGAGGAATCGACTTTGGATCAGATTTTCGTTGGCCATCATCTGATCAATGTCAGTGGCGGTGATTCGCTTTCGAATCTCATTAGTCATGAAAAGTCTTTCGAGACCAGGATAAAGGGAGACAGGTATCGCACCGAACTCAACCAGAGTTCATTGGCCCCGAGTGGATTCCACAATGCTGCGGAATTCGGAATCTGTCATGATTCGCAGTGCACGGCCTGTGGCGACGAGTTGTCTTGCCGTTCTGAGTTTTGATTCTCCAACATTGTCCGATCCCACAACGAGGATCGTGGTCGAGTTTGTGATTCGCGGGTGGACGTTGCATCCCGCTTCCGCTGCCAGGTCCGCGATGCGGTTTCGCGATGTCCACATGGTGCCTGTCAGGACCACAACTTCCCCCGACATTTGCCCTGACAACTTTCCCGCTCGCTGCACCTGCGGAGCATATGCACGTGAACGAGAATTGGGTCCAGTGACTGTGGTGATAGTCCATTGAGCAATCGAGCGGTTTCTGCTGAGAGCCGCAATCAATACCTTGCCTGCCGTTCGGGCATCTTCCAGAGCGTCATGGTGATTGAACTCAATCCCAAGCCTGTCTGCAAGAACCGGTAGACGATGGCAAGGCAGCTCCGGCCATGCTCGCCGAGCGACATCGCAGGTGTCCAGCCATTTCAACCCGTGTGCGACCTCCGGGCAGGCAATACTTAAACTCTGCTGGTCGAACAGCGTATGACTGACCACCAGTCGGCCGGTGAGTCGTCGGCGAATCTCTTCGGCCAGTTCCCTGATCGTAGGATGACCAGCAACGTCGTTCGACGTAATGCCATGAATCTCGATGTTACCGGCAAAGAACGATTCATCAGGGTCCACCAGCGAACTCCATTCACTTACGATCACGCCGTCCCGGAATTCGACGATCGCGATCTGGCAGATGCTGCCACGGTTGTGATTGGCGGTTTCAACGTCAACGGCAACAAAATGGACCTCGTTCATGACAAAACCAAAAGCAAAGAGATGAAGGGAAGCGGCGGCCAACGGCACCGCCGCACGGTGCAGTCGAACATGAGGCTACGAGGCGGCGATTGAAAAACCTTCGAGAGCCTCAAATGAACCCTCCGTCAGACGCGGCATCGATAATCCTTCGATTGCCGGAAGCGAGGCTCCAACGATGCCCTGAAGGTCGCCGTACAGCCCGGCTGTGTTCAACAGTGCTCGCTGCAACTGCTTTTCACGCTTTGACCAAATCCGTTGCATTGAACGCCGTTCACACTCCAGGTCCGACTGCATGGCCACGAATGATTCCACAATGCCGGAGACTCGGTGGCGAAACTCATCGCCTGACAGGTAACTGTAGGCCAGCTCCATCTTCTCATTCTGCCCTTCCTGAGCCATGCGAACCTTCTCAATGTCTATGAGCCCCATTCTGATCGCCGTGGCAAGACTTCCGACACACGCTCGATTACAGACCCATACGCCTTCAACCATGTCGAATTGGCGAACTCCCTCCGGCAGAACCTCGGTTACAATCACGGCGATGGCAGCGCGAGCGGCTCGCTGATCGTCGCGTGCTTTGGCCAGCCACGCTTTCTGCCAGTGTTTGGTTCGCTTGAATTCCCACAGAATGCGACCACAGTCATGCCCAGAGATATTGAACACATCCTGATGCGCATCACCGCCATTCACTCCTTTGCTTACCGGACTGACCGAATCGGAAGGGAACAGTTCGCAGAGCAGTTCCTCGAGCGCCAATTCCTGCACTTCTCCCTGAAGCTGCTGAGACCCCTGCTCGGCTTTTCGCTTCAGGTCATCAATCTGCTTCCGCAGTCCCCCAATCTGCTCCACATACTCCCTTTGCTTGAGCTGATGTTCCTCATCAGCGATCCGCATCGTGTCCGTACGAATCCTGGTGCGTTCCGCATCAAGTTTGCGGGCCACTTCCAGCTCAAGCTGCTCAGCTCGGTCTTCAAGTTCCCGACTTTGTTTCAGCAGCTCCAGCTCTTTGGAGCGAGATTCCTTCAGACGGGCCGTTGTTTCCTGCAGCTGTTGATCTCTTCTCTGCAGCTCGACCGCCACCGTCTCTGTCGCTTCGCTGCGAGCACGTTCGAGCAGTGCAGCACGCTCAAGGTCCAGCTTCTCCTGGACCTGAGTTGCAAGGTTTTGCTCTGAGGTGGAAAGAGCCTCGCTTTTCTCCCGAAGTCTTTCACCGAGGATTCGCAGCTGCTCTCGTTCGACTGAGACACTGGCTTCAAGGCCAGCCCGGATTTCCCCGGTCAGCTGTGCTGAAAGAACTTCCGTGATCTCGATTTCGGTGCGGCAACACGGGCAAGCGATGGTGTGCGACATGGACGGCTCTCCTGCAACAAGGGACACGATTGTTTGACGTGTACCCTTAAAGCAGGCGGCGTGCCAAAGTCTAAAATAAACACAGAATGGCCGTTTTTACTGTGTTTTCTTTCCGTCCACCAGAAATGAGTCAAAGAAAACGTTGATGTGTCAAGAAATGCTTGCGACTACTCTACTTTCTGCCACGTGATGTGAAATCCCCTGGACGTTCGCTGCTTCTGGTCCCTGTTCGCTGGGTTGAAGACATCACGCGAGTCGTAAGAGTTGAAGATATCCAGACCGCGTCCGAGAACCATCTTCCAGCCTGTGCTTGTTTTGATGAATCGGTCGTGGATCCCGTCGTCGTAGTTCCATGAAAGGCGGATCCCCATGTCGCTGGCGTGCCGTTTGATCTGATTCAAAAAGTCTTCCTGCTCGTCGGGCTTGTCCAGCGGATCGGACTTTGTCGTCAAATGGACGGACACTTCTTCAAATTTATCCTTGAGCCTGCCGATCAGCTCGGGAACTCCATAAAGTTCGAGCCTGATGGAACTTCGAACAAACGGGTCGATGATCTCAACTTGTTTCGCACCACGTAGGTGGTCTGCAAACAGCAGCTCAATCAACTCCTGTCACGTTCTCCCGAATTCTTTCGTGCCTTCAGTTGGCCCTGTTGGTGTCACCGGGAGTACGACCGGCTCCGGTTTGCGATCTTCAGTTTCGACAATACCATCAAAGTCGCGTCCCATTCCCGGCCAGTACACCTCTGGATACTTCTGCTCCTCCAGAGTCTGGACGGCCGTGACCTTGCCGTCTTTTGAAACGTACGCAAACTTGATTGGGTCGAACGTAGAATCAAATCGCATCAATTGATCTTTGACCCGTTTCCGTCCTTCAATGGCGAACGTAAGAATCTCCCGAATTTCTTCGTCTGTCGCCTCACCATGAGGGTACAACAGCTTCATCAGCCCGGAAAACGTCTTGTCGATGGCATCTCGGTCGCGAGTCGCGATGGAGGAGTCGAGCGTAAACAGTGACCTGTATTTCGGTGCAAAATCGTAGTCTCGCAATCCGCGAAGAACTTCGGCCAGGTAATCCACCACAAAGCCGTACCCAGACGTAAACATTTCTTTGCGTAGGTTGGCGATCTCCCAACCCGGCAAACTCAAATGGATGCGATCCAGGAATGCAGAATCATGGTACGCCGGCGGCAGCTCGTCGAAGAGGTCGGAGTGCTTCAGCATGTGAAGAACGTTTTCCTGCGTATTGCCGACGAATACCATTGATGCTTGAGCACCCTGAGGCTCAGTCCCGCGAGAAAACGTCTTGTTGGCCATGTAACCCTTCATGATGTCCACAAGGGCTTTGTTTGGCCTTTTTTCTTTCCCTGCGAATTCATCGAACGCGACGACATCCCAGTACCCGACAAGACCCAGTTTTCCGTTCGCGTTGTTGACGAACAGTTTTGGTACGGTCACTTCGCCACCGGAAATCAGCATTCCGTGCGGCGAAAACTCACTGTAGATGTGAGACTTCCCGGTTCCCTTCGGCCCGAGTTCAACCATGTTGTAGTTGCGTTCGCAAAACGGAATCAGCCGAGCAAGCTTCAGAAGTTGTATTCGGCGAGGGAAGACCTCGGGCTGAAAGCCAACGCTCTGCAGTAAGAGTCCAATCCATTCATCGGTGGTGAACTGTCGGCGGCGTTCAAGAAACTGTTCGTGGTCGAAAGACGACATCTGAATCGGCTTCAGCTTGTCGAGCTTCCACGGGGTTTCATCCTCTTCATAGTAGTCGTACTGAACGTCCGCCAGACACCACACGCCGGTCACCAGAAGCCGCTCGTTTCGCTTCACAGTTCCAGAATCGATGGGCACGCCTTTGATGCCCAGGTTGGAAAAGCTCGCCTCGTATGTGTCGGTTTTCTGGTTCAGGGAAACACTGACCCGATCAATGATCTTGTAGGGTGCACGTTTCTCCCGAATCTTGGAGCGTACCAGTTCGGCCTCGGCTCTGTGAACGTAATGTTCGATAAGAATCTTCCGAACGGTTTCGATGCCTTCCAGCATCGTCGCTTCATCGGTCGTGGCGCAATACTGAGCAAGCAGATATTCCAGCACATACGACGGGACAACGGCATTGCCCTTCACGTTCCCGACAAGGTCCTTACGCACAACGACACCGTTGTCGAAGACCTGGCCGATTTTCTTGTCGAGTTCAGTCATTACAGGCTCACTCACGGCAATACCTTAGAAATCAAAATCCTGTTCAAACGCTCGCCGCACGGTGAACGTTTGTGATAGATAATCAGCGAAGTGCGTGGTCGCACCAATTCGCTCCTTTAATCGCAAGTAGACCTGCTGGCCATTGTATTCGTCGGCATCACGGGACAATACCAGCTTCACCGTGTGTTCGCGTTCGCGTGGATTATCTGATGTTCGGTCGAAGACCACTTCCTGAAGATCCGACAATGCATCACCACTCTCAGAATACAGTCCGACAGTCAATGTTCTGGGCTGCAACTTTTCGGAAGCAGCCTCCTCCTGGTAGAGTCGCACGGCCAGCTGTCCCGTTGAAATCGTGGTCGAGGATGCCGGAATGATCTGAACCGGCACTTGCTGAACGTCGTCCTGCTTGCTCTTATTGATTTCGATCAACGGCACCACAATCTCCTGAAGCGTGCAGCCTCCGTGGACATAACGGAATCCAGAGCCGCTGAGCCTGAGCCGATTGATGGAATTGGGGATCAGTACCTCCACATCGCCTTCCAGCCCCAACTGTGCCGAAGTGTAATGATGCATTCCATCCGGCTTCTCAAGCTGTTTGCCCAGCAGGAATCTACGATCTCGATAATCCGACTCGACGTCATTCGCCACACCGGCCACAAAGTCGCTCTCCTCCACGCCGTTCTGGAAGATAAAGCCGTGATCTGCAGTCACAAGAATGTTGCTGGCGTTTGCCGCAGTCAGCTTTTTCACCAGCTGAACCAGTTCTTCAATCGTCTGATCAGACGCCAGAAAGACATCACGCTCTGTAGTGACCTTGTCTCCCGTCGCATCGATCACGTTGTGGTACACGTACACAAAGTCGTGATCGCGAAACAACACGCGACTGTCGCCAGCGTTCATCGCCAGCAGATCTCGAGCCTGAATGGCAGTGCCCTTTTTGCCTGGTACAGCGGCGACAATGGCGCTGCGACTGTTAGTTCCTGCCGAACTACGACCATTGACAGAAACCGTCGCACTATCGTCCAGGTTGATTTGCAACTTTTCATTGGGCAACAGAGCCGCCATTCCGAGCTGTGTGTAGCTGGGTAATCCGGTCACCATGTGCGAGATGGCGGCCGAGTAACGGTTTTCGCGGCGGATGCGTTCCGCAAACTCGTGCCCGATCTCGTAACGCAGGCCATCCGAAATAATGACGCACACCTTCTTGTTTTTCGCCAGAAACGGCGTCTGGACTTTGTTCAGAAAAAATTCTCGCTGAGCAGACTGAGGTGCCCACTTTTCACTCTGGTCAACGATGGCCTGCCAGCGATCTCCCAGCGGAAGCAGAAATCGATTCGAATAGTTCTGTTCGACAGCCTGGTTGAGCCCTACGAACAGAGTTGTGCTGTTGCTCTCGCGGGAATGAAACACAAATTGGCGATACAGAGAATCGATCTGCCACCACGTCTGAGTGTATCTGCGGATACCGTCCTCGAAAGTCTCCATTTCCAACGTCGCTGAGTTGATGGCTTCCAGAAAAGACGCTGCACTTTCAATGGCTGCATAATGGTGGCGGTAGTTGTCGTACGTGTCCGGGACGTCGACTTCGGACGAGCTGCACGCACTGTCCGGCGGAGATTTTTCGGTCTTCGACCTCCCTTGCCAAATCCGACACGACCTTGCGATCGATCAGCTCAAAGTAGTCGACGTCGGCCAGCGACCGAAAATCCCGAGCCTTTAAATCTTCACTGATAGCGAGGGCCTGAGCACATTTCTGCGAATGGTGCCTGAATGAATCGTGGTAACTGCGGCTTTCCTTCCATCGTCGCAGAAAGACCTGAGCTTCTCCGTTCAGACGCACTTCTCCGTGAGTGTGCATGGCATAGCACGACTTGAAGAGTGTGATCACAAAATCGTGAACACCTGGCGAATCAGAATGATACCCATACGTCCTTTCGGCCTGTTCCCAGAGGAAACTTGCCAGTCCACAGCGTTCGATCTGTCGCCAGCGTTCGTCCTTACCTGCGGGCACTTCATCCAGCAGCAGTTCCAGAACGACGTCCACACGCCCTCGCGTGTCGGTGCTGTTGACACAGACCAGCAGCATGGCCATTCGAATCTGACTAGCCGTGGGCAGTTCGGGCAGCAGGAGTTTGAGAGATTCCCGCCGCTTGCCGCTCTTGAAGAACCCGGCGTGTTCCTCGACCAGTCCGGCAAAGTCATAGTTCAGACCCAATGACGACAGCCACAGACCTACCTGCGTTGCTCGAAACTCTTCATGAGCCAGTTCGACATCCAGCAGCCAGTTGTCGATGTCTTTGGGACGCGGCCCCGAACGGTACACCAGGAACTTTTGCTTCGGTGTCTGCCGCAGCATCTGATACTTGAGCGTAAACTCGTTATTCGCCACCTCGAGCTTTTCCACGGTCGGCAGTTCGACTCCGTCAAACTCGCTCTTCAGGTCGTTCAGCTCGTCATACCAAAAGACAATGCGATGACGCTCAAACAGGCGTTTCAGAGTTTCTTGAACATCACTCATTAGTCATCTACTTTTCTACAATCTGTTTGAACCACGAATACACACTAATTCACACGAATGAAATACAGATCAACGCAAGCCCTCCTGCGATTATTCGTGCTTCTTCATGGTTCCGGACTTTGTGCTCCGAAGTGCTCACTCGTCATCCCCTGACTCAAGTCCGGCGATTTTCTTCAACGCCTTTTCGAACTTTGCATAGTTGGCCTTCACACCGTCGTCGAGGTCAATCTCCACCCGCTCGGTGGCCAGCGGATACAGGATATTGCGTTCGTAGTCGTCCAGCTCGCGGATGTCTTTCTTCAGTGTGACGATCTCTTTCAAGGCCTTGGTCTTTTCGCTGGCGGAGGCGTTGGCACTGTCGGCAATGCGTTGGAGACTTTCGACCTTGGCGTTCAGCTTGGCGTTGAAGTCGCGGAGATAGCCCAGAATGACGCTGACAGTGTCACCACGGTATCGGTGCATGTAGATCAGGGCACTGAAGGTTCCCTTAGCCCAACTTCCCCAACTCGTTGAAAAAGCACTGTGTTTTCGTGAGTTTTGGGGTGTTTTTTCTCACTACATTGGTTTCAAATTGATTTTTGTCGGCAGATTCAGGCCCAGTTTATCGAGCAGGATTTGTTGGTGATCAGTCGGTTTTGAAACGCAGCGAGTGCGGATCTCCAGACCAGATTTTGTCGGCAGGACGACATCCATCGAATGGATCTCGGACAGTTCGTCCAGCACACGGCGGGGCTCGTTGCCGAGACCCGCTTTTATGCAAAGTTGACCGAGCGATTTCCACAGCACGTAAGCGATGAAGCACACAAAAATGTGAGCCAGCACACGATCCTCTTTCTGATGCCAGATCGGACGAATCGACAGATCACTTTTCTGAATTCGAAACGCGGCCTCGGCTTCTGTCAGCTGGATGTATGCCTTCCACAGTTCTTCGTCGGACCAGCCTGAGACGTTCGTGCGAAGCAGGTAACAGCCGGCGCTTAACGTGGCCCAGTTGCGAGAGCCATCGACCTTTGACCATTCAACAATTGCGACACCGCTCTCGGCCTTTGAGACTTTGATGTCGAAGAGTTTTGCAGCCCGGCTGTTCTTTGCAAGAAGTCGACCGATCTGCCGCTCCACTTTCTGAACGTCGCGGTTCTTTTTTTCGCAACCAGCCTTCATACGAACCAGCGCCTCTTCGATCTTCGTTTCGAAACGCTGCGTCATCGCTTCTTCCTTCTTCGATCGATCACGACTGCGACACAGGATGAATGTCTCCGGTGCCGGATCTTGTTCAGACACAGCAGCATCACCGTTCGCATTGGTCGTTGCCGCGACAGGCTCAGCGCCGGACTCATCGTCATCATCGTCCTTTGGCCACGGCACGATCTTTACTTCAAGACCATCGCGGATCGCATGCCAGTCGTCTTTGAGAATCTCCTGTTCGAACTTCTTCAGCGTCGCTTTCGGAGTCCCGATGATGTAGCGACGACCGCCGTCGCGAAGAAATTTGATGTTGTCTTCGCTCACCATGCCACGGTCCATCACCCAGATGCGCTGGCTCTTGCCATAGCGGCGTTCCATCGTTTCCACCACGTGTTCCACCGTCGTCACATCGGCCGTGTTGCCCGCGAAAACTTCGTACCCCAGCGGCATGCCGCAGCGTGAAACCACGAGCGCAATGCACACCTGCTTGCAGTCGCCGCGTTGGTCTCGCGAGTAACCGCGCTGCGCCAGAGGGAAGTCGGCCCGGCCTTCGAAAAACGTGCTGGTGACGTCGTACATCAACAGGTCGTATTCAAGTTCAAACAGGTCGCCCGCACGCTGCTTGAGATGAATTTCCAGCGCCTCTTTAAGCGGCAGCACCACATCGAGAGTTCGATAGAGCCGGTTGTCATCGACCTGTTTTGCTGGCACACCCAGCAGATCCGGCAAGGCAGTTTTCGGATACCATTGTTCGGCGATGTAAAGTTCGCTGGAAGGTTTGAGCAGTCTCGCAATGATGAGGATGAGCGAACTGACGTCCCACGGAACCTGTTCACGTCCTTCCGGGATTGCCTTCTGCAAAAACGTGTCGAGCTGCAGCATGCGAATCAGATGCAGCGCGAGCCACGGTCCTCCAAACTGCCGCGTGTTCTCGACGCGGACACCGGCGACATTGACTTCTTCCCATCGCGGCTTCGTAGTGTTCTCATCATCGTTGAAGAGTAACTGCTGACGGTCATGGCCGCGCGTGGATTTGTCCTGCAGACCTGTGGCCGTGTCCGTGCTGTCGATGGCCTGCCTGACCCCAAGCCGCCCGGCTTCGTCGAGCTTCCCAAGCCACGCCACAACCCGCTGCCGAGGGCCTCGCCTGGTTCGATAAGATTCGACGAGCGCCCAGTACGCTGTTCGCTGTCCGTTTTCTTCTTTGAAGTGCTGTCGGATAAACATGGCCGGGATCTTATGGCCCGTTTTTGTGCCCGCCAGATATCTTCTTCTCACTACATCGCGTTTCAGATTTCAAAACACGGCTGTTTTCGAATTTCAGATCCCAAAACACGGCGAACTTTTTTCGGTCGGTCGCGCTTTGTTACACTTCTGGGGAAGTTGGGTTAGGGCTGCTGAAGAGCCAGTAGATGGGCCGCGTTTGGTAGAGCTTTATATGGTGGTTGTAGAAATCCTTGAGGAAGTAGTCGCGGATCGTCTTCCGCTTCTTGCCAGACAGGTTGTCGGAATAGAGCCCGTTTTCCAGAAAAGTGAGATTCTCTTCGTAGTGCTCGGTGCCGAAGGCGACTTTGAGAAACTCTTTGAATCGTTCGCTGATATCGTCGGTGAACCAGTCGCCATCGAGCAGCGGGATGACGTTGTCTTCATCGGGCGCGAAGGTCGGCTTGGGAATCTGCTGGCGATAGTCGTCGGCTGTTTCACCTTGATTGGCAAGGATCAGTCCTGGTTTGTCCAGCGAGTAGCGACCCAATATGCAGCCCACCGCGTAGCTGATGAACTCCCGCATCGTGTCCGCAAGAAGAAGGGCTTCAAGTTCCGAATCGCTTTTGTCAGAGGCGTAGCGGTACGCAGGATTTCTACTCAACGAGACCTTGTCGAGTGACATCTCACTAGAGAACTGATTGTTTAAGTCGAAGAAGTCAATAAAGTCGCGATTCAGTGACTCCTCAGCCTGTTTGGCATTCGAAGTGTCTTCGGTTGCTGCAGCCAGAAACAACCGCCAATTTCGTTCGAGAGACAATCGTTCGCCACTCAATATTGGACACGATTGGAAGTCCCAAGACGTTTCAAAAACGTCCCAGTCTGCCTTTCCCAATTGAATCAACAGTCCAACTTTGTTCTTTACCGATTGCCGAACATCTTGATCCAGTCGAGGAAAAGGAAACTTTGTGATGCTGCCGGCGGTTACGTTTAAGGTTGGGCAAAGAACTTCGACGACAGCGCATCCAATTTTTGAGTTTAGAAAACCTAAAATAACTTCGTTCTGAGACTTGTCGTCACAAAAGTAGCTGTCGCCTGCTTGATCGAAAATGAACCCCGGAGGAAGATGTCTCGCAGAAAATGCGCCAACTCGCGTCCAAGTGCCTCCCTCTTGGAAATAGTAATCCGGGTTTCGGATGACCGAGCTTTTGTGAGCCTTGATGGCAGTGCCATCATCTTCCCAATTTATGTATGACTCAAAATTGCCATACCATTTTCGAGCTTCTCCGCCATCGTTCAGGGGAAACCACTTCATCCCCTTCTTTCTAGCTGATACCTCGTACCACTTGCGAATAAATCTTGGGTTGTCACCTGTTTGAAGACCGGTGGCCGGGTTTACTCCGTTGTTTCCCAGAGTTCCTTCATCAAACATTCGGAGCATTCCTTCACCAATCCAGTAAGCGATTGGTGTGTCGGGCAGTCTCGAAAAACTTGATTGTTTGGCATTGAATTGATGCTTCCGAGCAAGCAAATCCGCTGAGTTTTCAGCTTCATTTTTTCCTTTGATAAGCCGGAAATAGATTCCAGCTTTGGAGTCGGGGTTCACGTTTTGAATAACAAAGGCCGCAGTTGCAACGACGGCTCCGCCTATCGTATCAAAGGCTCGTTCGCCAAGATGAGCAAGCGTCGTAATGGTCTTTGATCGTACGACTTCTTCACGAAACTCCGCAAATGACGCAATGAACATCCAGCTGTGCATCGTAATCATGCTGACGTAACCTTGCGGGCTAGCGAGATCCAAATTGCGAGCTGTGCAAGCCGCGAACAGATCGCTCCGAGTTGTGTCGAACTCGGTTTTACAGAAATCTTTCAGCCGTGAGTTCATTCCGCCCGCACCCATATAAGGTGGGTTTGCGACGACGACGTGATAGCTGGGACTTAGATAATCGGCCTGACGCAGGGCCTTGAGGACTTTCTGGTGAACGCCCGCAAGGAACAGGTCTGACCCCATCTGACGCGCGCGAAGTAACTCCAGCACTTCGCTCACGTCCGTCACAAGTGGACGGATCAGCGAACCAAAATTATCCGCTTCCTCCCACTGATTCACGACTCCCTGCAAGCCGCCGCTGAATAGGTCGCGACCGA
Source organism: Planctomycetaceae bacterium (assembly GCA_037719765.1). Taxonomy (GTDB): domain Bacteria; phylum Planctomycetota; class Planctomycetia; order Planctomycetales; family Planctomycetaceae; genus SXXK01. Next base: position 19,750 of record JBBJME010000059.1, on the reverse strand, counting down.
CCTTGTCCATGTAAGCCGACAGGTCTTCGGGGTCGATTTGAATGTTCTCCAGCACGCAAATGTTGGGTTGAGTGACGAGTGGTGGGAACAGCAGGTTCGTCACCCGCATTTTGAGCAGGTTGAACGCCCCCACTGGGACAAGGGTTTGTTTACTTCTCGCGAGCTTTCATGGTGAGCGCAAACGCGGCCAACGCACCGGCTCGTTGGTCGATCTCGATGCCGTACAGATTGTGGGTCAGGATCAGTCGAGGAATGTCGGTCGCCTGATAGCCTTGCTCTTCGTAAATCGCGTAGAGCAGATCAAACGCATACGTCAGCATGTGACCGCTGCCGCAGGCCGGATCGCAGATTTTAATTTCTTCTGGGCTGCTGATCCGCAGGAAGTCCGTTTCCGGCTCTTCCGGTTTGATGTAATAGTCCATCTGCTCGGCCAGCCGCGATACGGGATGGTTCAGCATCCATAACCGGCCCACTGAGTTCTCGACCAGGTAACGTACAATCCAGTGCGGCGTGAATAACTGCGTGGCCGCCGGGATGTTCTCGGGCGTGATCTTCTTGCCCTTCTTCAGTGCATCGAAGACCTCGTCCTTCTTCTCCGAGATGTAGAACTGGTACAGCCAGCCGATGACTTCGACGGATTGATCGGTGAATTCCGGCGAGCAGTTCGCAGGGACCAGCACTTCTCTGGTGTAGGTCAAAACTGAGTTGCCGGAGAGCAGATCATGCGGAAGCAGCAGCTCTGTGTAGTCTGCAATCTTCTCAAACATGAAGGGCATCACATCATGATACGAGTTGCAGACGGCAACCAGCAGGATGCGGTATGCTTCCTGCTGAGGATCTGAACTGGGCCGCGATCCATCAAGGAGCTCCATGACCAGTTTACGATCGACCTTTAAGTCGTCATCGATGGTGCCCTGCTTTGCCTCCATCAGGATTTCGGGTTGGGAAAACCCTTCGGTCGGCGACACGACGCCCAATCGCGTGACACGATTCACGTCCATGTATCGGAGCGCACAGAAGCGATTAAACCAAGTATACGCGACTCTTTCCACGACTTCGTCGCGGCCACGCAGCTTGATTTGCTCTTCAAGTTCCTTGACTGCGTCCTCCGACTCTCGCCGTGCAAGACTCGATTTCGCCAGAACCAAATCAAGACGAGAAGCCACCTGCTCTCGAAGTGCATTTCTGGTGAATTGCGCGAACTTCTTTAGTTTTCCAGTTTCCATTGTTGCCTTCGATCAAATTCTCTCAAGAGTCCACGCGGGCCAGTTGGTCTTCCAAATTGTCTCGTTCACAACCTGACAACTCTTCACGATCTGGTTTGGCCACTTGCCTTTAGCAGTCCCATATGGCAATTCCGCGCGGAGTTGCTTTGCCATCTGTTGGTTTAAGGCACTGTCGAGGTTGAGGAGACAGATGTAGTGAATCGGCTTGTCGATTTTCCCTTCCGCAGATCGGAACAGATAAGAATCTCGATACTTGTATTTGAGATATCCTTTCAGCCATTTGAAGCATCCGTGACGTGATTTCTGCTCTTCCTCGGTGTCCGTGAGACGAATGTCGTACATGTCAAGATCGTGAAATTCCTTGATCTCCACGTACACGTATTGTTCTGCAAACTCAACGATCACATCGACGGACTTCATCGGTTCTTTATGGTATTTGTCGAACGGAAAGGCGTGCAGCGCGTCCGTGAAATTTATGCGGTAACCATCGACATCGACAATTGTTCCAGTCATTTCCCGATCCCTCCCATGTCTTGGGAGATTTGCTCATTTGTGAGCTCACCATACGCATCATCGACTGCATTGTGTTGAACACGAGCGTAGTCGTCTGTCGATTCCACTTTGATCGAACCGTCTTCAGATCGGTAGAGCGAATGGAATAGGACGTGATCTTCGAACTCTGGTTTGCAAAGCAAATCAAACCACTTCATGAACACGTAGCTATGTGTCGCGACGATGACCTGTTGTCCGTGTCTGGAGAGTTCCAGCAGAATCTCGACCAACAATCGCATCAGTTTGGGGTTCAGATTTGATTCGGGCTCATCCCAGAAGAGCGGGCCACTTACTCCAGGCTGTATGGCACCGGTGTGCAGCAATCGGGACAGTAGCCCCGCTTTCCGGAAGCCTTCGGCCATGGCGTTTGCAGAATACTCGGCGTCCCGTGTCTTGAAGGTAACCTTGCCGCCCCCATAGAACACAAACTTTCCACCGCAAAGTGTCTCAATCGCATCCATCGCCCACTTTGCCTTTTCCTGCACTTGTTCCGGGCGCAACTCTGGAAGGTCCAAAGCCAGAATGATGTCGTTATACGTCTGATCAAAGGACAGGCCGAAGCGTTCATAAAGGCTGGTAAATCCTTTCATGAATGAAAGTACTTCCTTCGTTGGAATGAACACTGGCGTCACAGCGTATCGCAAATACTCCTGATCCCGTTCAATGGACACCTTCTGTGAGTTGTGATTGAAGCCGATCTTCAGTTTTGCATCGTGGCTGAAGACTGCGGACAGAACGGCTCGGTCGTCTGCACCAGTTTTTCGAAGCCTTCCAATAGACTCATCGAGTGGAAGGAACAATCGCACCAGCGTTGTGGTAAGCGACTGTTCCAGTTCATCACGAGAAGGGTTCGCGGTACCTGTCACATACCGATTATTTCCCGCGCAAAGGCCGTATGCACATTTCAACAGGTGCGACTTTCCCGTCCCGTTTTCTCCAATGATGACATTCAGTCTGGGAGAGAATGAGATCTGAAGATCATCGAATACTGTCAGGTTCCGAATGGATAGCGTGTTGATCATGGTCCCTCGTTGCGGTCGCCTCGGACGAAAGGGTTCTGTGTCGTCGTGATTAATCTACAGTAGAGCATGTATTGAAAACTCAGATGAGCCCTGCTGAGACCCATACCAGTCGCCAGCATCGTTCCTGATTAGATCCTCACGCGATGACCAGCCTTGACCTTTTCCACCATGGCCGTTTTCAATGCGGTCAGATAGTCTTCGACTTCCGTCTCTGAGACCAGATAGGGCTTGCCGAACGGTACGTCCAGATCTCGAATCGCGACATAAGAAGGTGAGGTTCTTCCTCCGGTTGATCCTGTACCGCCCGCCGTTGGTGGTTCCTTGGGTTCCAAAGCAGTCAGAAGTTCTGTGTACGTGCGTTCTTCGAACGTACGCTTTGTATCCCGGATCTGGGCGATGAGTGATTCCGACCCAATGCGATCAAGGACCGCCTGAATCCGCTGCAGCAGTGGTTGTTTTCTGTCCGGGGGCAAAGCGACATACTGCGGCAGTTCGACAAAGCGTTCCTGCAGTTTTGTGACGGCGTCAATCGCCTCAACACGTTCATCGACGACCTTTTGTCCGGTCCTTTGTCGCAGGTCTTCGACATTTGCCTTCAGATCCTGAATCCCACGGCCCCGAAAGACATTGGCGTCGTTCAATATCGTCTGAATCTGGAGACCAGCGGCGTCATCCACATACTGAAGATTGCCACCATCGGTTGTTAATAAATGCCGAGCCTCCAGAAAGATTTCTGCCTGACTTACACTCATGAATGTCTTGATCGGGTCGAACAAATCTTCCTTCGCGTCGAGCAGCTCTTCAGAACTGTCGGCGAATTCGGTGAGGAAGTATTTGAATGACTTCTTCGACAGTTGGTCCGTCTTAGTGACCCATCCGTCCAGAACGCTCAGGAATGGATAAGTTCCTTTCTGGCTGGCCTGCACACTCAGGTTGTGATGCAGCTTCTCAAGCGCTGCCTTGACTTCCTTGCCCAGAGAAGTGGCGTCATTGCCCTTGGGCGGAGAATCAAAGAAGCCCTTGTAGAATTCCTTCAGTCGTGAGATCTGCCCCGACGTAAACTCCACCTGTGGTTCGAGAATCATGTTCCCGAATCCCTTGGTGTTCTTCAGGGCATTCTCCAGTTCTTTGTCCAGCAGCACCTTGCTGTCGACCTTGACTTCAACCTTTCCTCGGCAGCAGAGTTTGGCAAGGATGCACTGCACCGCTGCCAGCGGCCAGCCGTAACTGTTTCCTTCGAAAGTGTCGCACAGCGACTTGACGGTCATGCGAACGCCTTTGTTTGTCTCACGCTGGATGGCGCTCAGGACTTCCAGTTCCGCTTCGCTTAATGCCACGGTGCCTTCCGTGATCAGGCTGTCCTTTTGCTCGTGCAGCAGAGTCGCTATGTGGGCCTCTGAGTAATTGACGCCCTGGAGCATGCCAAGGTTGGTATAGACAGTCTCGACCAGCTTTTCGAAGCCCACAGAAACGCGAGTCCCCGGATCTTCACTGTTGGATTCCACCTCTTGCCCGTTTACGAACAACTTTGACTTTCCGAGCAGCTCTTTCAGCAGATCCTGAATATCGCTTTTGCGGCTGATATTTGTTGTTCCCTTTTCCGCCAGAATCCGTTTGTGACTGTCCTGCTGAGTAACAGAAATATTCTGTGCGACATACTTGGCGGTCTTCTTGTACATCAACATGTCACGGACCAGACGGTCATCAGCAGGCATGACAACACGAAGTTCACGCCCTCCCATCGTTTCCATCTTGTGGCGATCGAGACTGGACACATTTCCAAAGGGTGTGGCAACATGCACAGCCAGATTGTGTTCACGGCTCAGGATTCGGTCATCCATCTTTCGAGTGAACGCAAAATCCCGCTTCGCCGGTTCATAACGCAGCTTCTTATGCGAATGACACCGTCAAAGATGAAATCGCCTAATTCGGCGGCCACTTCCGCCAATTCCACTTCTGTATTCTTGATGTCCTGTTCGACATCTTTCTCTTCATCGGTCAGGAATTCATACAACTCGCCGTTTCGCTGGATGTAGGTCTCTGTTTCCAGAAGACGGAGTGCCTCCTCGATAGCTTTCTGATGCTCGGCAACCTTGCAGTTGAATCCCTCGAGCATTAACACGGACAGATTTCGTATTGTTGCTTTGAACTCGCGGACATACTTGACGAGGAACAATGCTTTCAATAGGCGAACGGCCAGCTTGTTATCCAGGTTGCGTTCGGCGGTGTTAATGGCTGACTGCACCTGCGAGCGCAAAGTGGCTCGAATGCCTTCGAACATCAGATCAAAGGTCGCCAACTGACCAAGCTCATGATTTGAAATCTGTTTGGCGACATCCTGAAACACGCCCAGCATGGAGCGTTCGCCCACTGACTGGTGTTTTCCTTCAAACGCATTCTGCTCAGACAGATTCTGTATGCTGGCCTGAAACAGATCGAATTGATAAGGAATGAACGGGTAGCAACTGATGAAGTGGTCTTTGTCGCGGTAGTTTTTGTAGGTCCGCGAATCGTCGGTAAAGTCAAACAGTGTTTTGAAGTTGTTCGACTGCTGGTCGTAGATTGTGCCGATCAGCGACTCTTTTGATTCTTCCTTCTTCAGCAGCCGTTCTTGAATGACTTCGGCGACGTCCTGACTAGCCAGATTCATCGGGATGACAAAACGAGCGCGTATCTTAGAAAAGTCATTGGCCTGATCCTTTTCCATTTCGCCAACGACGCTGTTCATGTCTTTCTGAGCTGTGACGATGACCCATGCTCGCCCTTTGCATCGCGTGTTGAGGCTTTCCGCAATTGTCTGCAGGTTGGTCATCAACTTGGTGTTTTCGGCGATGTATTGCCCAACTTCGTCGACAAAGAAGTTCAGTCGGAAATTCTTTTCCGGTTGCGTCTTGATGTATTTGTTGACCTGTTCGGCGAAATCCTCGATGGAGAGTTTGTAGTCAGCGTGGAAGCGATCGATGACTCCCGTAGCCTTAGCTCCCGTGACCTTCTGATAGGCCTTGTCGATTGCATCTGACACTCGAGTGATGCGGTCACGACCCCAGTCCCACGGTTTTCCCTGGATGGCCTCGAACTCTCGCTTGAAATCATCGAGGAGCCCGTCCTGATCGAGCTGGCGCTCAAACTGCGCGATGTATGGCTGCTTACCGTAGTAACCGCAGGTCTCATCAAAGACTTTGACAAAGACGGCCAGCAAAGCGTCTGCCTGATCTTTGCTGATAATGTCGGCCTTCTGATCAATATTGAACAGAATGCTCCTGGACGGAATTGACACGGCCTTCCGCAATAAGCCTTTTAGTGTCTCGTTGTCGTTCAGCTTTCGGAGGAATTCTTCAACAATGTCGCAACCCGGGATCTGTCGCGTTTCCAGCAGCAGCGACAGCATCTTCAGCAGGTGTGACTTTCCGGACCCAAAGAAGCCAGATATCCAGACTCCATTGGCGTTCTCATAGTTGTTGTAGGAGTCCAAAAAGGTGTCGAGTCGCCTGATCACTTCGCCGGTGATGACGTATTCCTCAACTTCCACCTTCAGGCCCGATTCGTCATCCGCTTTGATGACACCTTCGATCGGACGATCAACGGGTTTGCGAAACAGTGTTTTGAGTGCAACAGCCATGATCTATGCTTCCCGGTCGTAGACGTTGTATGCTCGGTAGTATTTGTCGTCGCGCAGTCGCCCAAAGAGTTCCAGTGATGCACCTTTCTCCAGCGAATGGGAGTAGGTGCCTGGAAAGAACATGACGGTCGGCTGTTCTTTGGCAATCCGCTGCAGGTTGTTCAGGACGGTGTGTGATCTGATGTATGGAAAGACTTCACCGATCCCTGTCAGGAAAAGGATCTGAAACCCCGCCGCATTCTTCATTTTTTCTTCGATGGCTGGGATCAAATGATCCTCGGTTCCCAGCACTCCCCGCAAGTGATTCAGAATCTTGACCTTCTCGTGCCCAGGCTCAGAATCAAGTATCCATTTCAGGTCACCATCTTTGTCCAACATCTCGATGGCGAGGTCATACAAGTTGACGTCGAGTATACGGATGCCGTTTTGGGCCAGTTGTCTCGTTAGCTGACTGACGATCTGTGCGAATTCAATGGCCTCTAAAGGCGCGAACGGGCAGACAAAGAACGGAACTTCATTCCCGAGCCCTTCGCGATTCAGAAAACGCTGACTGCTGAGGAGCGAGATGAGGTGGTCGAACCTTTCCCGGGTTGATGCCTTTTCCAGGTTCTTTCTCATCCGGCCAGCCTTGCAAAATCACGATCGGAGACAGGAAAGACCCGATACAGCGGTTCTTGATCGGACTTCAGGGCCGCAACAGTGGCTGAACTCAGAATGCACGGCTGGACAAGTTCGTTGTTTACGATTCCGGCTTCTCGGAGCATTTGCATTACACCGCGTCTCAACTTGATTCGCGTTGACTCGGCAAGCTCATCGAGGGCTGAATCCCATACAGCTTTGCTATCAAGGAATTTATCGAAATCTGTCGGCGAGACGGTCAGTTGCATTGTGAGGAAACGGTCTCTTACAAATTCAACAGCAAACTCGCGAATGATGCGATACGCTTTACAAGTTCCCAGCCAGACCATGGCGATTTCTTCATCCTGGCTTCCGTGCTGCAGCAGGTTCAGTTGAAATTGATTGAGATGGTCCAGCCTTCGTCGCACCTCTCTGAAACGTTTGTCTGTTGTTGCCACTGTTCTTGTCTGCAAAAGGTTCTTGCTCCGTACATCCAGAAGAGTTTGGTCCCAGCTTTTTGTCTGCGCAAACGCTTCGGCAACAACCCGGCACTCGTTGATCAACAAGCCGCCGGTCGTGAAGGAACATAAGTATTGTTGTTTTCGGAGTACCATGAATAGCTGGCAGCACTCCTCAAGAAGGAATGCGGAGATTGAAAGGAGGTAAAGCAATCAGCGTGCCATTGGTGCAGAATGCGGTAGGATACTCACAAACTCAGGGATCCAGACGGTATGGGCCATCGTTTTCCTAAAGTAATCGTTGAACGCTCAAGTTTTCGTGGTTCAGGTCAGTCCATGTTTCTTAAGCCGGTTCGCCAGCGTTGTGGAATTAGACAGTCCCAGCAATTCAGTCGCCTGTTCCTTCGATTCAGACTCCGCCAGAGCACGCTTCAGGTAGTGAGTGGAGACTTCGCCCAGGAGTTCGTCGATATTGAATCCGTCGCCCAATTCACGGTTCATGATGGGATCCGAGTCTTTGGTGGACACCGGGAACATGGCCTCTTCGACATCCTGCAATTCGATCGTTCCTGATGTCGCCCAGATGGCGGCCCGGGCAAGGGTGTTGAACAGTTCGCGGATGTTCCCCGGCCAGCGGTGCCGAGTGAGCAGAGATCTCGCGGCCGGGGAAATTCCTTTTGGAATCCACCGCCGGTTCTTCTCCTGCTCAGCATTCATGCGAGCCATGTAATTATCAATCAGCAGATTCAGGTCACCTCGTCGCTGCCGGAGCGGCGGCAGGATAAGCACACCGACAGCCAAACGATGGAACAGATCCTCCCGAAACCGACCGTCTGCGACTGCCTGCAGCATCTGTACGTGAGTGGCTGCCACAACTCGAATGTTGATGGCCCGTTTCCGTGATTCTCCGACTCTGACGATCTCGCCTTCCTGCACGGCCCGCAGCAGCTTGACTTGTGCCGCAAGCGGCATTTCTCCGATTTCGTCGAGGAACAACGTCCCGCCACTGGCCTCCTCAAGGTAGCCAATGCGATTTTCATGAGCGCCGGTGAATGAACCTTTCTTATGTCCGAAGAGTTCCGATTCAATCAACTCGGATGGAATCGCGCCGCAATTCACTTCGACGAACGGTCCCTGACTCCGACTGCTGGCCTCATGAATTGCTTTGGCAAACAGTTCTTTGCCGGTGCCGGACTCTCCCTGAATAAGGACAGGAACATCAAAGTCTGCAAGTCGGCGAGCCTTCGCGATCGCTCTCTTCATCGGGACGCAGCGGTGGATGATCGACTCAAAGGCCGGAACTGGAGGCAGCCCCTGAGTCATCGCGACGAGTTCATCCGCCGTGGCAGTGTTCACCGACGGGACATATTCGGCAGAGATGTCGAAGGGCAACGAAACCGTTCGCACACCCTCCTGAACGGACGACTGAATCAATTCTGCCGGGTGAGTGGACCTTGAGAGCAATATCCAAACCGCGGCCATTGCCGGCGTTCCGGGACTCAGATGAAACACGAAAGACGTCTTTGGGGCTGCCTTTCGGAGAGTTGTCAGGACGGACTCTGCCGCCTCATAAATCTCCCCAAAGTTGCTTGGACTACTCAGCTTGGCTTCGTGCGCCTCAACACTGGCATTCGTCTTGCTTCTGAGCCATTGGCAATAGTGAGTGACATCCGATTGCTTGCTGTTCGCCAGCAGATGAATTGAATCGAACCCTTTGCAGGTCACAGCTTGACCAATCGGTCCGAGCCCCGATTCTTCGCCCTTCGAACAGCGAAGATCCGTCATTCCAATCCATGCGAGTAATGTGGTGTCTGACATTTCGGAATTGTGTCAAGATTGTTTGGAAAAAACAAATAAGCTTGATTTATGCTTACAGCAATCGCACTTGCCAGATCCGGATGGGATCACGGAGTTTGCCCCCGGCGAAGATGTGGGCATTGATTTTGCGAAGGAATACGAAGCCGCCTCTGCCATGCGGCCTTCTAGGCCACTTACTCAATCAACCCGAACTGGCACCTGCGCGTAGCTGTTGCCTCCTCCGCCAACGACAACGATCCAATGGACTCCGTGTTTGCGTGGGGCGGTGAGGTTTTGAAGGGCGGTTTCGGACGTGATCGGCAGGATCTTCTTCGCGGTCTCAAAGCTGACTACGCACTTGAATGTCGGGATGGCGTTCTTGCAGTAGGACGCAATGAGTTCCGGGATTTCGTGCCGAGGCATGCATTGCTTCTCAAGGGCCGCGTAGGTTAGCTGCTTGCCGATGTCGTCGGTCATTTCGATGATCATGCCGACCGGATCGGCCATTCCAGACTGCTGCATGCGGTCCACGACATCCGGCCCGTTGTGAGACAACAAGTGCCGACGCAGTTGCTTGGATTGCTCGGAGATCCCTTTTGTCATTGGTGACTCAAGTATGAAGTCGCTTGCTGGAAAAGTGATTGAGCAGAATACCAAACGAAGTCGGCGAAAGCCTTCCCTGAAGAACGTCTAAAACGAAAACAGCCTGCAGCTTCGTCGTGAAGCGGCAGGCTGTCGGCATTGATGCGGTTCATGGTTCGCAGGGTTTCAGGATTTCTTCGTTTCCGCTTTGGGTTGCTGAGTTGCCTGATCCTGCTGCGGTTTACTGGGCTTTTGAGGGTTGTGAGGTTTGTGAGGTTTGTGACTTCCGCCGTTGGCCATTGGTTGCGTCCTTCCTGCCTGAATTAAGATGTGATGACTATGCGTAACAGTAACTCATAGTCTGTAGACGTATAGTCTGCAACCTCGCAGAGTGCTTGTCAATTCCGAATTTGGGTTTTTTGGCAGGAACGGGCGTGATTCAGTGAATGACATTCGATATCTATTTGGCGCTCGCTTGCGGGAAATCCGGCTCAAAAAAGGTGTTTCACAGGAGGCCCTCGCTTTTGAAGCGGAACTACATCGCACTTACATCAGCAGCGTCGAACGCGGCGAACGCAATGTGTCAATCGTCAATATCGCTCGAATCGCAGCAGCTCTCGATGTGCCAATCCGAGATTTCTTCCCCACCAAGTGAACTCGACGATTGAGTGGATCGTGGGACTCGGCCCCAGTCTGTGAGCAGTCTCGTCACGAAGTCAACTCGGCATTTCATGCTTCGCCTGCTGAAAAGCCAAGCTCCTGAGCAAGCATGCCACCGCCCGCTTCCATCTGGGCGCCGCCGCTGCGGATAGCTTTAGATCTTGCTGTTTTTTCAGAGCCTGCATGGCTCTGCGGTAAATTTTTTCTTCAACGACGACATAAGGCCGTCGAGAAACCACGTCTTCACATGAGATGCCATCAGGACTCTGCTGCAATGCGGCTCGTTGTTCGTCGCTCAATCTGGCCACGTCGGGATGGTAGTTTGGTCAAGTGCGGCACTCCAAGCCTGTTCTGCCAACTTGGAGATCGGAAAGTCGCTTGCGGAAATCTTGATCGCGCAGAATACCAAACGAAGTCGGCGAACGCCCTCCTTGAGGAACGTCTGAATCGAAAACAGCCTGCCGCTTCATCGTGAAGCGGCAGGCTGTTGGCATCGATGCGGTTCATGGTTGGCAGAGCCTCAGGATTTCTTGGCTTCCGCTTTGGGTTGCTGAGTTGCCTGATCCTGCTGGGGTTTGCTCGGCTTTTGAGGTTTGTGACTTCCACCGTTGGCCATGATTGAATTTCCTTTCTGAACAGTCTTTCGCTTCTCGGATCGGCCACACAATGTAGACGATCGAGTGACAGTGTATCTTGTGTCGCTTGATTGTCAACATTTTGTGACCATAATTGATATGAAAGACATTGCCCAACATTTTGCCAGTGCTGTAAAACTCCACCGAAAGCGGCTGGGAATCTCGCAGGAGGCGTTTGCTCATAAGGCTGGAATACACCGCACATATGCCAGTGCTGTCGAACGAGCCCGCGTTCAGGTCAGCATCGCCATCGCCAGCCAAGTGGCCGAAGCGCTGGAAATTCCGCTCAGCAAATTGTTTCGCGATGTCGAGCGATTTGCGAAAGGCGAATTGTCCGAAGATTCAGCCAATTCCTGAGGCAGGACGCATCACAGGTCCAAATCGATTTCGGTCAGAGAAATGCGATCCTGGGCTGCTCGGCGTACTGTGAGAACGTGAACGATCTGATCGCGAATGACGAAGACTGCCCGATAGCTGGGACGTGAGCCAAGCCCGAAATGCAACTCCCGCATTTCAATTGGGAATTCATCGTTCTCCGGAGCCAACGGATGGGACTCTGGCATAGAAGTGAGCGACTCAATATTGTCGAACGCATTGTGAAACCACGACTCAGCCTGAACAGTCGAGTGGTTTTCAGCCCACCATCTTGCATTTCGACGGATGTCGTCGCGGGCGAGTTCGTGAATGACAACCCGGTATTTCATGCGCCGCTGGCTGAAAAGCCAAGCTCCTGAGCAAGTTGACGTCGAGCATCTTCGATCGGCATGCCGCCACTCGCTTCCATCTGAGCGACGCCACGACGAATGGCATCGAGATCCAGCTGCTGTTTCAGAGCCTGCATGGCTCGCCGGTGAACCTCTTCTTCAACGAGTACGTACGTCCGTCGAGAAATGGTGTCCTCGCAGGAAATCCCATCGGGACTCTGCTCAAGTGCCTCTCGTTGTTCGTCGCTCAATTTGACCATGTCGGGATTCTAATTCCGTCAGACGCAACATTCCAGCCATGTTCTGCCAACTCGCCGGATCAGGCCCCACATGGCCGTAGCCCGGGACTTTCAGTTGGTACACAACATCCGTAAACGGGGAAAAGCACTCCTCGAATCCCTCATTACGAGCCTCGTTTCTTCACCTCCCCGGATTACCGTATGAGCCTCACTCAATTGTTGAAGGATGCGGTTGATGTCTATCTGGCGTCGAACAAGCGGGAATTGCAGGCAGCGATGGTGGCGGAGCAGGAAGCGGGCCGAGAGACTGACGACACGGAAGTTCCGGACAACGAAGGAACAGCGTCGAATTCCGAACCTGCAACACTTGATCATGCGGCAGAGGCAAGCAACGAAAACAGCCCGACCGGCAGAATGCCATTGTCGGGCTGTCATGTGGACCGAAGAATGATCGCTGAGTTTGAAAACAGTTCTGAGACAGATCATATCGAGGGGATAGATCTGTCATCAGAGCCGAAAACACAACTCGGCTTCATTTTTTCGGAGGATTAGCGGGCTTTGCCGCTGATTTTTTGCCAGACTTGCTGTCTGTTGTCTGTGTGGACTTTGGTCCGTGACTTCCACCGTTGGCCATGGCTTGTGACTCCTGAATTCGAACGACACCCTGAAATGAACCACAGAATAGTCATAGTTTGACTATTCAAAGAGTGACTTTACGTTGCTGCCAGAAAGGTGGCAACAGAAAAATGGAAAAATCGATCTACACCGACGAATATTCGGTTGTTATTCAGTTGCTGAAAGAACTCCGGAAGTCGGCCGGCGTCACTCAGGTGCAGATCGCCGAGAAATTGGGCCAGAGTCAATCACTGTTTAGCAAATACGAACGAGGGGAGCTGCGGCTGGATGTCATTCAGCTCCGCACAGTCGCACAAACTCTGGGTCTGACGTTGGTGGAATTCGCCGCGATGTTGGAAACAAGGCTGAATCCTGAGCCTACTCCTCGCGGGAGACCTTCGTCTCGGCGGTAGCAGGGTTTTGATCCACAGGATTCGATCGCAATGTAGTGGGCGGCGAAAGCAATTGCTCAGTTCTCTGGTAGTATCTCCTGAGCGTATCACGGGATGTCAGGAAGAAGATGGCTTCCACCAGTACAAAGCCGGGATCAATCCAGTCGATGTGGCAGAGGGTGCCAAGGTCGGTTCGGTGGCAGATGTAGGCGATGGCTGTGGCCACAAACATATTGCTGTAAAACTGGAAATGTTTGTAATGAATCTCGATCAGCAGGTTGTAGGCATCCACCTTTCCCGGCAGGGCTGAGAAGTCCAGTTCTGGTGCGCCCAGGCCGGTCATGGAATGGATTAAATCAACACAGGCCCAGCGAATGGCCGTGACGGTCATGCCGAACGCCAGCGAGGCCACGGTAAGGTACAAGAAGCCGCTGATGGTCGGGGCGTCCTGAGGAGTCGATGCAAACCAGACTCTGACGGCCGGTGAAAACAGACTGATGCCCCATAATGCGGTGGCTCCCGGGACAAGGTAGGCAATCAATACTCCAAAGTTGTTGCTGGTAACGTCTTTCACCTGTCCAAGGTAACTCAGGTTGGTGCGTGGCGCAAGGTAGGCTGTTGCGTCTGGCGCGTTCCCGTTCTCTATTGAGCAGTTTCGGGCAGTTACACCGGAGGGTGTTTAGTGTCCCAGATGTTCCGCTCCTTACGGTTCCGGAAGGTTTGGGGCCGATGGCATTGCTTCATTGTCGGTTCAGGGTGCAGCGCCTATCGGGTTTTCAGATAAGCCCCCGCCGCCACAGCAGCCGCAGTTGTTAGATAGCCGCCGTCGTGATTTCTCATTGTATCACGGCGTCAAGGTCCGTTCGCCACGCGGTGCGGGCTCTCTGCTGCTTTTCGTTCCGAAAAGACTCCACCTTGACTTACCGTGTTCGAAAGCCTTTCAGGCCGACGGCGGGCCATGACTGATTCGCAGTCAAAGAAACATCAATGCTGTTCTTGCCGAGAGCAGCACATATCAGGAGAACAAGACCATGAAGAAAGAAGAAGCCGTTGAACTCGCAGACAAGTGCCTCAAAGAACTGGCCGCATCGCTGGAACAGGGCCAGACCGAAGTGCTGGAACAGTACCTTGGTGCATTGGCCAAATTTCATCATTACAGCTTTGGCAACATGATGATGATTGTGGAACAATTCCCGGAGGCCAGCAAAGTGGCGGGATTCCATACATGGAGAAAGCTTTGCCGCTGCGTCAAAAAAGGAGAATCCGGAATCGCAATTCTGGCCCCCATGATCGGACGAAAGAAGGACGAAGAGAAGTCAGACCATCACGTGGAACCTGCACAACCAGGTGCGAAGGCCGTGTTTGGTTTCAAAGCGGTCCATGTGTTCGATATCAGTCAGACCGAGGGTGAAGACTTGCCGAAACTCTCAGAGATCAGTGGTTCAGCGGAAGACCATCTTCTGTATCTTGAAAGTGTCTACCGCACGCTCAACATCAAGCTGGAGACACGTCCCATGCCAGAGGGTACACGAGGCGCTTCACTGGGTGGTCATGTTGTCGTGAAGGAAGGGCTCGATCAATCCATGAGGTTTCGAATTCTGGCCCATGAGCTCGCGCATGAAATTTTGCATTCACACCTTGTTGGGCACGACGTTCGCAAGAACCACAGCTTGATCGAAACAGAAGCCGAAGCTGTTGCGTTTGTTGTTTGTAAAGCTCACGGTGTTGATACTCAGTCACTGAGCAGCGATTACATCCACCTGCATCAGGGAGACAACAAGTTGCTGATGGGTTCACTGGACCGAATTCAGCAAACAGCAACGCGGATCATCGGCCTGATTGAGGATGACAAGAACGCTCCCATCAACATCCGATTCAGCCACCGATCAAAGGACCAATGCCACGTCACTCACCAGAGCATCTGATCTGAGGCCCTGCCTCACCAGCAGACGAGCCCGATTCGATGAGGATTCCGCTCGCCGTTCCGTGAACGGGTGACTGTTGGTGAGATGAAGAACGCCGCAAATCCGACTGTGGCACACCGTCACTGCGACTTATGGCCGAAGTCACATAACACGCAGCTACTCGGGCTGCGGACGCGGCTTGTGTTCCGCATTGTGCTGGACGGTACTGGCTGCTTGACCATGTGATCGTGACAGACATCGATTACTACTCGTTCAGCGATGCCGGTGCTCTGTGACGACATTGCTCAGAGTGGGACGCACTGCCTCCGCGATCGTCGCCCAGTCAGCCTGCGATCCATCTCGTTGAGTTCTGTTGTACGGCACGTCAATTTGCCGTTTTATCGCTCACCTTGAGTTTCCTCCGTCGCGCTACGAGCAACGTCTCGCCAGCCTGCGGAGCCGTCTGTCATGCCGTTGCAATCGCTGCGCTTCTTCGCTTGCTGCGGAACCTCAAGGCTCGCTCTCCTCCCTGACGGTTGTTTGTTTTCCATCGGCTGCGCCAACAGGTGAATGAAAAACAAACAACCGTCACGAAGGAGAAAACATCATGGCAATACGACGAATCCACAAGAAACAAAACTCGCCGACAGAATCTTCGAAAGCCCCGAATGCCAAGACACAAAGTGAAAAGTCACGACAAGACTCCCACTATCTCGAGATCTTCCGTTCGGAGCTGCCAACGGCTGATGACGTCGACGAACTGGTAAGGGCGATCATAAGCGATCGAGTGGCGAAGCACCTGGTAATCTTCTACCTGGACGAAGAGCACCGCGTCCTGGCCTACACAATCATGACAGTCGGGCCGCTGAGAATGGCTTCGATATCACAGCGAGATTTGTTTCAAAGAGCGGTTGAAACAGGAGCCGCCGCAATCATGCTGGCTCATCATCATCCCCAGGGAAACGCAGCGTCGATTCCCGAAGACATACAATTGCTGAGGCAATGGCGAGAGGCGGGCAGAATCCTCGATATTCCCATTCTGGACCTTGTGACAGTGACTCAGCAGGATTTCGTCTCTCTGAAGGACCACCTGAGCCGATCATTCACGGAGCCACAATGGTAGCGGGGTTCACCGCTCCGCGAAAGTCATTTATCTGCCATAAAGCTGTTTCAAGGTGGCTCGAATGGCCGGAAGGTCGCATTCTTTGGGATCAGGCGGAATGGCTCGATAGTAGTCGTCGTCGATCCCGAATTGCTCTCGCATCATGTCGGCCTGTTCGGGTGGTGTATCGAGAAAGTACTCGGCGCTGTTAAAATCGTGGTCCCAGAGAATCCAGTCCGAGAGTGTTTCGATGATGAACTGCCATTCATCCATGTCGCAGCAATCCACTGTCGGCAAGTCGGACAAATCACTGCCTTCAGCAATAGCGTCCAGAAGAAGACGACGCCAACTGGAACGGTCGTTGGGATCGTTGTCGCTTTGGCAGTCAATTTCAAACTCAAGCGATTGCTCAATTGCGAGGAAAAGTACAGCCACTGTGGCTTCGTTTAGTGCTGTCAATTCTGGAAATGACTCCGTATCTCGCAGCAGTGGCCAACCCACTTCAGCCAACATGGCTAATCGAGCGGGTGGTTCGAGACTGTCGAAAGCCGCAATTCCGAATTCCCAAGGATCTGCCGCTTCCACCATATCGTCTTCCACCATATCGACGACATAGGCAAGCGCCTCCCGGACCAAGACTGCTTCCGCCCCTGTCAATGTCCTATCGCCGCGTTGTGTGTGCCAAGTCATATCATCACCAAAAGGATGACTCTGAGACCAGCCCGTCTCAAGCCCGCCCGCACCGAATAAAGTGATCGTGCAATCATTGTCGCAATAGTCCTTGTGCGGTGTTCGATCGACACCATTACGCCTCATGCGCGATTCAGGAAATCTGTCAGTGGTACGAGCGTCCGGTTCACGTTTGGCAGCATAGCAAATACCGGGAGTTTGGTCACAGTACGCTGACTGCTTCGACTCTGTTCAGTCGAATAAAAACCGGTATGGCCATGGGAGCGCTCGTCCCGAGGTTCCTTTGGTCGCTTCGAGCAAGGGCTCGCCAGATCGCTTTGCAATCTGTCATGCCCTTGCAAGCGCTGCGCTGTCTTTCGCTCCCGACGGAACCACGGGACTCGCTTTCCTCTTTGAAGGTTGTTTGTTTTCCATCGGCTGGCGCCCTTTGGTGAATGAAAAACAAACAACCTTCAAAAAGGAAAAAACATTATGGCCAATAAACCAGTATTCACACGCCGCCTGAACAGAGTCGAAGCAGCCGTCTGGCAGAACGAGACAGAAGAAACGATCTGGCACAACGTGACGTTCCAGAGGGTGTGGCTGGCATCCCGCAGGCTTATGCGGGGCATGGGTTGTAGTTCTTGATAAGCGATTTGTGCGGGTAGAGGGATTTTAATTCGGTCTTGATTCGGACTTTGTAGAAGTCATCGCGATTGGGAGACTGGTGGATCGCTCGGATGTGCAGCATCGGCTGCGCGCCTTCGATGGACCACCGCATCCCGCTGCGTTCCATGCGATCTTTCACCAGATGACGGCAGGCGCCTTCGATCACGCCCGTGGCGATGGGGTAACCCGCCGCCAGATATTCGTGGTACTTCATGCGGGTGCTGTTGTTGGTGAAGTAGCCGCAGACGGTCTCAACTTCTGTCGCGGCCTTGCCCTTGAGTTCGTGGACTGTCGCCATACGACGCAGTCCGATGATCACGCCTTTCACGTCGCCTGACAGAATGCGTTCGAGTCGTTCGCGAGCGAAAGCTTCCTGATGTTCGCGATGCGAATGAAACGCTTTCGCGGCTTTCCACACATACTGTGAAACATGCAGAATATCGAGGATTTCCAACACCCGCAGAGACACATCCGGATCCAGAGACGCATGCATGGCGTCCCACTGGCTGGGCGATCCGTCCATCAGCCCGATCAGCGGCTGTTTTGGTTGCAGCCGATCGCGAATCCGCTGACTCGCCCAACTAAACGCTTCGATCTGACCGGAGATCATTTCCGGCTTTTTGCCCAGATCACGTTCGCGGGCAAACCGCGCCGTCAGTTGTTTCGTCACGGGGATCGGTCGAGGCGGGCGATCGGTCGAATCCTTCGCATCGCGAAACAGAGCCGCCACAATGTCTGCGGGCGTACGCTGATAACAATCGACCGAATAGACACACGTGAGCGTGGCCATACGACGATTTCCGCGTCGTTCGGCCGGATCGAAGATCGGCACGCGAGCCAGATCCGGCTTGACCAGCGGAACACCTTTTCCGTCGCCTGTGAGAATCATCAGCTCTCCTTCCTTTTCGGCGGCCGGAGCGGCAAGCTCGTCGAGATATTCCTCCGCCTGCCAGCCCACCCGCTGGTTGATGCGTTCCAGCGTTTCCTTGGACAACGTCTGCCGCATGACGCGGGCAATGCCGTCCAGCGAATGATCAAATGCCTGCTCGACGCAGAAGCACTGCGAAAATTCCTCAAACAGGTACGACCCATATCCCGGCGGCAACTGCATCCGGGCATCGACCGGACGCAATTCAATCTTCCTCTTCGTCCCGCGAGCGTAAACGTACGCTTGAATCTGAAACAGTCCGAAGACCGTCTGAAACGGGCGATTCACCGGTTCGGCACTGCGGTGCAGCGTCACGCCTTCGTCCGTGGTGACAGTCTCGCCCAGATCGCCATCGCCCTGCTGAGAGATGAACAACCCCGTGCCGAGATTCGCCATGCGATGGATCATTTCATGCCATTCCGACTCGAACTCGTGGAACGCCCGCCCCTTCGCAGCGGCCATGCGAATCCACTCGTCCATCTTTCCCGCCATGTCCACCAAAGACTTTGCCGTGAACGAATTGACCTTGCCAGTCTCAGACTTTTTCGAGATGCTCATCACTCGGCCTCCTTGCCTTTGAAGAATGAAGTTTCTGTACCTCCATCTTCGCAAAGAGGCCGTTTTTATGCGCCCTCAGTTCCAGTAACCAAATTTACGCAATTACCCCAGCTTCATTGCGGCTTGCCAGCCACACCCTATCTGAAATGTAGAATGTCCCCTTATTGCCCCCCCTTATTGCCCCCTTATTGCCGCTCCATTATTTGTCCCCTTGTCCGTGAACCAAGGGCAAATAAAGGATCCGATAATGATTCTGCAACAATGCACGCATCTGATCAGAAACCGGCTGCTGTTCCGCATCTATAATCTTGAGTCGTTCTTTTTCCACAAGTGGGGCCTGCAGAAAATTCGCAACAGCCTCTTTGTGCGTAGCGACCTTGATGATTCGTGCAGCAAGTTCTGGATCTGGACCTCCGTTGACGATAGCAGTGGCATATGCCGAAAGAACTAGATCCTCTTCCAGAGGATCTAAACCGTCAAACTGAAAGACCTTAACCTCGTTTCCCTTCCAGAATTCCGGGCGAACAATTTCGGCCATAATCCGTGTCGCCTCGCTGATCTCACGTCGAGCCATCAGCGCGAGTGCCGTCATTGAAGTGCGAAATCGTTCGCGTTCAAAACACTCAGACTGTTGTAGGTGTGCCGTCACAAGTATGTGTTCCATCGCAAGCGCGTCTGCGTTATCTCCAACATACGCCAGACAAAACATCGCACCGATTTGGTAGTCTTTGATTGTGCAATCGACACTAGCATCCATGCCGAGGATTCTCGAAATGTCAGCTTTTGCAGCCGGATTTGTAG
>JBBJME010000227.1:0-11880 GCA_037719765.1 Planctomycetaceae bacterium | reverse complement strand
GGCCGCTTTCGGTCCCCGCAAAACGCCTGGCAATGGTTGATGACAGACCACTTGCACCGGTGTCGGCCACAAGATAACGAATGATCATCAGGTCACCGGTGCGATCCCTGGTCGATGTCAAACTTTGAGCATCCACGTATGAAAGTGTTCGGTCCGGCCGACTGACATAGAGCAGGAGATCTGTAGCCGAACCGACAAGCCCGCTGGTGTATGTCAGCATCGCCGCCGTAGTATCTTCGTCCGTCAGACTGCCCGTCGCGTTTGTTCCACCTGATCCGCCAGTCGAACCTGATCCGCCAGTCGAACCTGTTCCGCCCGTTGAACCTGATCCGCCAGTCGAACCTGTTCCGCCCGTTGAACCTGTTCCACCTGTCGAACCTGTTCCACCGGTGCTGCCAGTTCCGCCCGTCGTTATTGCCTCGTCTTCATCGACTGTCTGCTTTTTCACAAACACCACCGACTCAATGTCCCGCGTCATCTGACGCAACAGAGTGCGTGAAATCTGTTGTCGTGTGATTTCTTCGTGGCCGTCGAGCTGCAACTTGAAATAGATATCCATCGCCGAGAACAAGGCGACCATCAGGATCGAAGTGAGCCCGATCGCAATCAACAACTCCAGCAGTGTAAAACCCGCCCGTCGTGTCGCGTATCTCATTCCCCGGCCTCCGAAGTTGCTGCATCGATAAACAACTGCGGATCGCGCATGTACCTTGTCAGCGTGAACGCGGCGTTGGGATTCTTCCCATCGGGTATGTGTTCCACGGTCACTGTAATCATGAGCAGACTTGTGGCACTTCCATTGCTGACCTCAGCCGACCACTGCCAGTTTCCGATTTCATCATCAGGAAATTTCTGCTGATCCGACGATACCGCCTCTTCGATTCCCGAAACAATTTCGGCCAGCTTTGCTTCGCAGCGCATCACGGCTTCTGTTTGTAGTCGAGCGGCAATCTCCGCTTGTTGCCCGGAATTCAGGAGCTGCATAATTGCCGTCAGCGCGCCGAGAAAAATGGCAACAGAGACCAGGACCTCCAGGAGACTCAGTCCATGCCGTACCGTCCGCGAATTGGCCACAGTCTCGGATGGGGTTCGGCGTCTGCGGGAACGGTGACCGGCGGCTAGCACCGTTCGGCTCATGATCTTCATCATTTTTCCTCCATGATGAAGACGCCGGACGTAGAGATCGCTCCCGTCAGTCCGCGGACGGAAACATCACAACTGCGTTGCTGCTCGTCCATGACACGAAACGTTTTGTCTTCCGCACTGCCATCGAAGCGAAACAGAATCGGCATCGACCAGTTCTTTGACGCCAGGTTTCCGGAATTTTCCAGATTTCCAAATGCCTGGCCTTTCAGAGTTTCGCTGCCGGATGTGTCACCGAAGCTGTTGCGTAGAAAGATGGTTTCTGGAAGCTCACCGGAACGATACAGAAACTCAGCGGTCTCACTGTCAGAATCGTACGAATTCCCGATCGATGCGTCCTGCTCTGCCGGAATCGCAACGACGTGGTTCCCGCCGACTTCGAAGCGAAAATGATAATCCACGCCCGTGTCGATCGCGTAGGTGCGAGCCGCAGCCAGCACTTCGCGCACATTCTCTGCGGCTTCCTGCACACGACCGCTGCGAACGCGTTCCATCATCGGTGGTGCAGCCATCGCAGTGACTGCCACAAGAATGGCCAGCACGATCATCAACTCGAACAACGTGAAGCCGCTGCGGCCTCCCTGGAGCACAGGCACAACCTTTAGGTCAGTCGTTGAAATTGTGGAAATACGTATCATACTCGAGGTCAAATCAGTTGAGCCGGTTCATGCACGAACGCTCGGTATCAACGAAATGCCGAGCGTTCGCATGGTTTCAATCGAACATCGCGGAGCGACGACTACTTCGTCCCGTCAGCCGCCATCGATGTCCAGCTGTTGAGGTCGTCGCCACTTCCCCCTTCGTCCTGTCCATTGGACCGGTAGTCGCAGGTCAATGCTCCTGCTCTTGCTGTGTCCGTCGCCATCCATTCGTATTGTAACACTTGTCCCCACGCATCCAACGGAGCTTCCTCACTCAGCGGACGCAACTTTCGCCCCTTGTATGTTCCAGGATTCATCATTGCCTGCCAGGCATCATTGCCGTTGCCTTTGAAATAGGTCCCATCATGTTCAGCCGCCCATGAACCGACGGGATTTTTCTTAATATTCTCAATGGTCGCCTTCGTTGTTTTTTCCATCGCCCCTTGCTGTTGCCCGATAAGGTTCGGGACCACCATCGCGGCGATCACAAGAATGATGGCCAGTACGATCAGCAGTTCTAACAGTGTGAAGCCCGCTCGTACGACGACAGCCGATTGTTTGATTGAGTTCTTTCGCATTTTCAGTTTCCAATTGAGTACATAATTGATGCGGCGACTGACCGTAAGCTTCGTGTTGCTCCGGGGCATTAACAAGGTGAATTGATGTGAATCCGTCTGCATTGACGGTGATTAGACTTCAAACACCGATCCAGTTAAGAATTGTCTGCCTTCTCTGGTAATTCGCTCAACAAATCCATTTATCAGGCGTTCTTGGACATCGTCATGACGGGTACCAAGAGCGCGACGATCACAAATGTGACAATCGTGGCCATGACCAACAGGAGCAAAGGCTCAAGTAGTCGCACCCCGGTGTCAATTCGCCGACTTGTCCTTCGTTCAAGATTATCTGCCACTCCGATCAGCACATTCTCCAGATTATTGGCCTCTTCGCCAACCGCAATCATCTCGATCAGGTCTCGTGAGAATTGTCCACTGGACCGAAGCGGAACGGCCAGCGACTCACCGCTACTGACGTTGTCCGCAGCATTTCCGATGGCCTCCGCAAGAATCACATTTCCGCTCGCATCCTTGGAAATCCTCAGTGACTGCAGAATAGGAACACCGTTTTTTAAGAGTGTCCCCAACATACGGCAAAACCTCGCCACCGCCAGATTTTGCAGGATACCCCCAAGAATTGGAATTTTCAGCTTCCACTTGTCCAGATTCCGGGCTCCCCCAACCGACTGAAAATAGTAAATCGCCCCGCCAATTGCCCCCCCGATCGCCACAAGAATCAGCAAACCATAGTTTTGAAGCATGTCACTGATCCCCAGGAGCGTTGTCGTTGCCCAGGGCAAAGTTCCCTTGTTCTTCATAGACTCAAAAATGGTAGCAAATTCAGGAACGAACCAGACCATCATGACGGTCACGATTGCCAGCCCCACCACCATCAGGAACACTGGATAGACCATCGCTCCGGTGACGCGGCCTTTGAGTTCTTCCTGATGCTCATTGAACATTGCAATGCGGTTGAGCACTTCTTCCAGAAACCCGCCTTCTTCACCCGCCTTCACCATGCTGACGGTGAGATAGTTAAAAGTCTTTGGATGCTTTCGCATCGCCTCGTTCAATCGCGTTCCGTCGGCAACCTGTTCACGAACGTCCTGAATGACGGCCTTCAGATTTGCATTCGACGACTGGTCCTCCAACAACTGCAATGACCTCAGCAGCGGGACTCCGGACTTCAGCAGATCCGCCAGCTGGTTGTAAAAAACGGTGAGGTATTTTGCAGAAACTCGCCGAGACCCGGTGCTGGCCTGCTGCTTTGATTGTTCAGTCAACATCACAGAAACCGGGAACAGACTCTTCGCTGCCAGACCTGCGAGCGCATCCTTCTCGCTGGCCGCTGTCAGCGTGCCCGAAACCTGTTTGCCGGTCAATTCTTTGGCTAAGTATTTGAAATCAGGCATAAGAATTCAGTTAGAACGGCGATTGGTGGCTGGCTCTATGCCGCTGCAGCGACATCAAGCAACGATATCCCCGCGAGTAATTCGAAGGACTTCATCCAGACTTGTCATGCCCGCCAGCACTTGTTCCCATCCGCTTGAACGCAGTGTCGTCATTCCTGCCGACAGTGCATAATCCCGGATCTCCACACTGCTGCGGCTTTCCGCGCACATGCGTTGAATCATGGCATCCGTTTTCAACAATTCAAACACACCGATTCGCCCCGAGTATCCGGTGTCACGACATTCACGGCAACCGCGTGGTTCAAAAATCATTTCCGGTAGTGGTTTCGGAAAGTCTGGCGGGATCTCAAGTCGCTCAATCGGCGTGGCGACTTTACAGTGCGTGCAAAGTCTTCGCACCAGTCGCTGTGCCAGAATGCCTTCCACGGTGCTGGCGACCAGATAGGGTTCGACACCCATGTCAATGAGTCGAGTGAAAGTGCTGGGCGCATCATTTGTGTGCAGCGTACTGAACACAAGGTGCCCTGTGAGTGATGCCTGAATAGCCGCCTGGGCTGTTTCACCGTCTCGAATTTCCCCGATGAGGACCACATCCGGGTCATGTCGCAGAATGCTTCTCAATGCTCCTGCAAACGTCAGTCCGATCCGGCTGTGAACCTGAATCTGGCTGATTCCATCCATCTGATATTCGACCGGGTCTTCGACCGTGATGATCTTGATCGTTGGATCTTTGATTTCATTCAGCGCGCTGTAGAGCGTCGTGGATTTCCCGCTGCCGGTCGGTCCAGTGACCAGAATAATCCCGTGCGGAAGTTCCAGCAGCTTTCGAAAAATCCCCATCACCGTTGGCGGCATGCCAACGGCTTTCAGGTCGAACTTCATGCGTGCTTTGTCAAGCAAACGCATGACGACGCCTTCGCCGTGCATCATCGGAATGATCGACACACGCACATCCACCTCACGACCGGAGACTCGCAGCTTGATGCGTCCGTCCTGAGGCAACCGCTTCTCGGCGATGTTCAGATGTGACATGATCTTCAAGCGGGTCACGATCGCTGAATAGAATTGAGCGATCTCCGGCGGCGTCGGTTGAACCCGCAACATCCCGTCCAGTCGATAGCGGACGCGCATGCCATGTTCCTGCGGCTCAATATGCACGTCGCTGGTCTGCAGCTTGACCGCCTCCATCAGAAGTTCATTCACCAGCTTGATAACCGAGGGTGCCTGAGCCCCTTCAGCCAGTTCGCCGAAGTCTTCATTGATCTCTTCGAGAAGTTCGATGCCTTCTTCGCTGCGACGGCGCACAAGTTCATTGATCGTATCGCCGCCGACTCCGAGCAGTTCATGGATGCGGCTGCCGAGTTCTCCGCTGCGGGTCAGAACCGGCGACAGCTTAAAACCGCTCACCGTACTGAGTTCATCCAGCCCTTCCAGGTTGAGCGGATCGGATGTCGCAATGACGACGTGCCCATTTTCGCGGTACAGGGGCAACAGGGAATGGCGATAGATCGAAGAGGTCGGAAACTTTGTCAGCAGCTCCACATCGACTTCGATGTCTTTCAGATCGATATACGGCATGCCGAATTCGTCGGAA
Organism: Planctomycetaceae bacterium; assembly: GCA_037719765.1. Lineage (GTDB taxonomy): Bacteria > Planctomycetota > Planctomycetia > Planctomycetales > Planctomycetaceae > SXXK01. The sequence continues at coordinate 6,533 of JBBJME010000227.1, read as the reverse complement.
AGTTTACGAAGAATGGCGTCTTCCGTGATGGCCCCCAGCTTGACCAGCGCCTGATCAATGCGCATGCTGCCCTGCGTCTCACGGGCCGCCTTGAGTTGCTCACGAGTGACCAGTCCATCGTTGACAAGTAGTTGACCAAGTTCCATTGCAGTGCTTTGTGAAGAATACTCTTTCGGTTGCCCTTGATCACAGACCTGATTGACTTCCATTATCGCAGACAGCCTGGTCTTCGACTACGGGTGAAACGGATTGACCGGGCCGGAATCGCGCGACCTGGAAATTACCGACCCCCGCGACCCCCGCGACCGCCACCGAATGGATTTGCACCGCCACCGAAGGGGTTTCCGCCACCGCCAAATGGCGACGTTCCGCCGCCAAACGGGTTGCCACCACCGCCAAACGGGTTGCCACCACCGCCGAATGGATTGCCACTTGTGCTGCCGCCCCGCCCGCCAAACGGATTGGTTGGCGTCTGATTTGAATTGTTACTGCTGTCCGGCCGTGGTGTGTTGTCGCTTGTGGAATTGTTCGTTGTCTTCGTTGCACTGGATGTCACCCGGGGAAACATGGCCGAAAGCGAGTTTTGCACCATCGTGGCGTCGGAATGAATCAGCTGCACGTAACGCACTGTACGGTTGGCTGATTTGGAAGCGTCGTCCATGTCTTTGACGAGCGATTCCACTTTGAGAAACAGCGCTTCGCTGGAAGAAATCACAAGTCTGCTGTTCTGGCGATCTACAGCAACCGTCATCTGGACGCCGGCGGGTTCTTTCTTGTTGCCACCGCCTCCACCGCCGCCCATCAAGGCTGCCAATGGATTGTTTTGCTGCTGTTGACCACCAGCAGGTTCCAGATATGTCTTAAACGACTCCTTCACCATCGTTGCCACCTCGTCGATATCGGCATATTCGACGGCGAGCTCTCGCGGCTGCATGTCACGCAAAGATTCCGGAATCTCGTTGGAATCCAGAACTTCCAGAAGTTTCTCCGCTTCGTCCACGAGCGACTGAGGGCCAGTCACCAGCAACGAGTTCGAGCGCGCGTCAGGGATGATTCGCAGCGTCTGCGGGTTTTGACCAATTCCGCTCAAGCCTGTCAGGCTCGATACAGAATCCGTGACTGGTCGAAACATGGCTCCTAAACTGAATCCGGAACTTGCCGCAGTATCGGTCACGCTGCTGCTGGGAATCAATTGCTCCAGCAAGGCAGCCGCTTCTGTGGCATCAGAAGCCTGCAGGTAGAAAACTGTCCATCGCGTCCGATATGGGATGGACTGTTGCAGAAAATCCATGGTCTCTTCGAGGCGATCCAGCGCGTCTTCGTCCTCATAGATCAAAAGCAGCTCATCGCCATCGACAACGATCCTGATTCCTTCGAGTGGACCTGATCGACCATCGCCTTCAGTTCCTGTGTCCGATTGTGAAGCGGTCCCGGACTTCTCTTGCCCCGCCGATTCATCCTGACGACGCACGGCCACGTATCCTGTCAGTTTCCGAAGTCCCGAACGCGTTTTAGACTGTGTCGTCGAAGGCACTTCTGCAGGGGCCGCTTCAGATTCTTCGGTCGCTTCCTGAGACTTTCGGGAAGGGAAAAGCTTATCCCGGATCGGCCCTTTCTTTGCGGGGGTCACAATGCGAATGGGCGTCGATTCATTTCGATTCCATTCACCCTGGAGATACTCCATGAATTCGACAGGATCGCGGCCGCGCAATGAATAGCGCCGAATGTTGCCGCCTTCACCCTGAGGCCTGACGCCTGTCCCGTCTTCACCCAGATCTTTCAGTACCTGTTTGATCTGGTCCACCTGAGTCGCCGTGCCTTTGACGATGATGCGATTGCCGTACAGGTCAGTTTCCACCGTCGGAGCAGCCGTGCCTTCTGAGATAAACAGATTCCGCAACGTGGCGGCCGCAGTCAGTGGATCCATTTTCACTAAAGGAATCACAGCCACGGAACCCGCAGCCCCTGACCCCGCAGCAAATGCCTCAACCCACTCGGAAATTTGTTGATGCTGCTTCGCGGTGCCAAAGATATGCACAGTGCTGGCAGCGTTGTCTTCATTCACGACGACACCAGGCATCATCGCGTTGATACTGAGAGCTGCCTGATCAGCGCGGCCGCTGACCTTGTAAACTCGCAAATACGGCCCGGACGCTCCGGCTCGCGTGAGTGGCGTCCCGTCAGGCAGCTCAGAAATATCGATCGCCTTAATAATTTCTTCCACTAATGCCTGATCGTCCTTCGATCCCGTCACAAACAAACTGTTGGTGCGAGTATCCGACATCACCTTCAATGAAGGCGTTTGAGCTGTCGGCGTCGGTGGTTGACCGCGTCGATCATCACGCCCAGACGCTGCACTTACGTTCAGCGCAGCTCCGGCCCCTTGCCGCATTCCAAACTGCGCCAACAGCATCAGCTCCGCTTCTTCGGCATCAATGTTGGTCAATGGGTAGGATTTGAAAATCAGATCCGGCGTCACATTCGCGATTGCGGCTTCCAGAAACGAATTGATCTTTCTCAGGTTGGATCCCGTATCAGAAATGATGAGGATTCCCGACTGTGTCAGTGCTGTCATTCTGGCCAGGGGCCCGGTCAAAGCTTCGACTTCCGTCGCCATCACGCCACGTCAACTTTTTTCAGCAGGATCTGGACACGAACCAGTTCGTTTTCACCAATCTTGAAATGACCACTGCCATCCATTGCTAACAACTCTTCCGTTGACACGTCCGGAACAAGAATGTTTGGAATTCCGTCTTTCACGTTGACGCAAACCAGAAAGCCGTCTCTGCGAACCAGCGCAAATCCCTTGCGCTGCAGATATCCGTTCATAATGTCAAGCGTCTGATCGACATTGTATTCTTTGCTGTCAATGTGGGTGAATGTGCCGTTCGGGATCTGAGCCATGTCCAGGGTATAGCCAGTACTGGCGGCGAAGTCCTGAAGCACCTGTTCCCACGGGGCGAATCGAAAATTGAATGTGAATTTCTTGACCAGTTGATTCGTCTGTGCCAAGTCCGCTGTACTGCCGAAACTGGACATCACCTGAGCGCCGGGAGGCGGTGTGTCAGCATTCGCCGCCGTCGTCAATGGTGGTGTCCCGGGAGCTGCTGGATCGACAAGTGCTGTTCCAGGAATTTGAACTGATGCAGCGCCTGCGCTGAGTGACGTCCACATGACTTTTTGCTCGGCGTTCAGGACGCCCAGAAATTTCTCTTCCCATTCCTTATTGAATGCCGCATTCTGTTCCTCTGTCGCGCTAAAACCAAGTTTTGTTGCCGCCTCAGAACGTGCTGCATTCAGTTCGGCCAGTTGAGATTTCTGTTCGTCTGTCAGGGAAAAATCCGCTGCCACACGCGCGTCCGAAAGGGAGCGATACCCAGCTTGAGCAATGTAAATTGATCGCAGCATTTTCAACTGGCGGCTGTCCAGCAGATTCAGTGACTGCAAGCCGACATCCTCCTTCGCTTTCACGACCGCCAGCTTCATTTCTTCCCGGATCGCGGATTGCTCTTCCGGAGTCTTCCCTTTCATTTTTTCCAGGTAAGGCTTGAAAAAGTCCTGTGAGATTGTTCCCGCCGTGGCGGCTTCTTCAATTTTCTGAGTCTGAGTTTCAGTAAGACCCAGTTGAGTGCGAATATCTTCGCGCCGGAGCAGGTCGAGCTCGGTGCCAACATTTGCTTGGCCAAAGGCAGCCGTGGATAACGACAAAATTCCAATGCAAAAAGCAGCGAGGCGCAGGGATCGAAAAAACACAGGACAGATGTTCATGTTGTATTCCTGCGGATGTCTGGGATTGGTCAGGCAAACTGATCCCGAATTCAAGGTGCTGCTGTTATGTTCAGTGTGTTTTTTGGGAAACAGTGCCGCAGTCGGAGCGATCTCATATTGTTCCCGACCTCACCTTTGAATCCCGTTTTCCGTCCGCCGATTCGCTGAAATGCCGAAAGTATCGGAAGATTACGAAGAGAGTGACGATTGCAACATGGACAGTCTGATGCAAACTCAACCTAAGGATTCCACTGGAACAATCATCGCTTCGTAGACTCAAACCCTGCGGAAGCATGAAAGAGTCTGGAAAAATTGCAAAACAAATCGAATCGCGTGTATCGTTGCCGGGGTTAACTCTGTTAAGTAGGAGTATCCCAGACTTTTAGAGATGCAATAATGAAACTTTCCCGAATTCTCCTGACTGCCTCAATCGCCGGATTGCTTTTGGGAACCATGGCGTCACTTTCTCACGCCCAGGATCGGGGTGATCGAGATAATCGGGGTGGCCGCGGAGATCGTGGTGATCGTTTCGGTGGTGATTCAGGTGGTGGTCTTCCTGGCGGATTTGGCGGCGGATTTGGTGGAGGCCCGCCTGGTGGTAGTTTTGGTGGCGGACCTCCCGCCGGTTTCGGTGGCGGCGGACCTCCGGGTGGATTTGGAGGCGGACCTCCCGGAGGAGGTCGCTCCATGATGGATACCAACGGCAACGGGGTGCTCGATCAGGAAGAGCTTGATCGGATGCCTTCCTTCGTCCGCGACATGATGAAATCACGCGGCGTGGAACTCAGAGCCGGAATGAACGTCGATGACATGCGAAATTCCATGCGAGCTGGATTCAGCGGCGGTGGTGATAACAATGGCGGTGGTGATAACAATGGCGGGCCGAACAACCCAAACAACGGCGGAAACAACAGTTCCAATCCGGCAAATGTCAAGCCCGTGTTGAAACCCTACAAGATGAAAGAAAAGCCAGCATTGATTGAAGCTCTGCCACCAGCGTATGCCGAAGTGGATACTGATTTTGATGGTCAACTCGGCCTCGATGAGTGGATGCTGGCGCGCCGAGTTGCTTTGCAGCAGTTCGATGAATTTGATACTGACCATGATGGGTTTCTGATTCCTGAGGAACTCAAGGCCGCCGAGGCCGCTGCGACCGATACCAATGCTGCCATGGCCGTGACAACCGAAAAGCTCACCATTGTCGTTGCTGCTCCAACTGCGAAATCGGGACGCCAAGCGACCGGAAACAACAGCAGTCAGGAGCAGAACAACGGTGGTTCCAATCGCTGGGGTGGCGGTGGCGACATGGCAGAACAGGCCAAGTCTTACTTCCCGCGACTGGATCAAAACCAGGACGGATTCATTGACGAAGCTGAATTCCAGCAAAGCCGGCGCACTCGTGCCATGTTCGAACAGGCTGGCATCCCGCCGCAAAAAATGTCATTGGAACAGTTCACGCAGAACCTCCAAAAAGCCACTGCAGCGACTCAGTCCAGCGGCGGACGGTAGACCAGCATTACTTTGTGACGTGAACGCGGTGGGCCGGCGCGGCTGATCGCCAACTGTCTCCCACCCCTGCAAATTGAGTGGCTCCATCTTGAATCTTCTCATGCGACATCGGCTGATTCTTACAGTTCTGTTCGCTGCATGCTGTGGGGTGCACCTCAATGCATTAGCACAGGATTCCGCTGTCGCGTCACGTCCTCACCGGTTGCTCTACGTCGCCGCACCGGGTATCCGCAATTATTTGGAATACGGTGGCCACGGTGTGATCGTTTTCGACATCGACCGCGATCACGAATTCTTGAAACGCATTCCCACTGGTGGCCTTGGCCGTGAGGGTAAGCCAATCAACGTGAAGGGTGTTTGTGCAAGTGCCGTAACGGGGCGGTTCTACATTTCGACAATTGAAACGCTGCAGTGCATTGATTTGACGACCGAGGCGCTGTTGTGGGAAAAAGCACTGGAAGGCGGTTGCGACCGCATGTCGATCGCTCCTGACGGCTGTGTGCTGTACGTGCCATCCTTCGAAAAAGCTCATTGGAACGTCGTGAGCGGTGACACCGGCGACGTGATCGCAAAGATTACTCCGGACTCGGGAGCTCACAATACGGTTTACGGAGCCGATGGAAAGTGGTGCTATCTCGCCGGGCTGCGTTCACCATTGCTGACGGTCGCAGACACAACGACACACACTGCGTCACGCACCATCGGCCCATTCAGCAATTCGATCCGTCCTTTCACGATCAATGGACGGCAGACGCGATGCTTCGTCAACATCAACGAGTTGCTGGGATTCGAAGTCGGCGACATGGTCACGGGAAAGAAATTACACCGCGTTGAAGTGACTGGTTATCAACAGGGCCCTGTCAAACGTCACGGGTGTCCGAGTCACGGGATTGGTTTGACCCCGGACGAGAAGGAACTCTGGGTCACGGATGGCCACAATCAATGTTTGCATGTCTATGATTCGACGGTCATGCCACCGACGCAAAAGATCAGCATCAAAGTGCGAGACGAACCGGGCTGGATCACCTTTTCGATCGACGGGCAGTACGCGTATCCATCCACTGGCGATGTGATTGACGTGGCGTCAAAGAAGATCATCACCACGCTCACCGACGAAACCGGAGCAGCGGTGATGAGCGAGAAAATGGTCGAGGTGCAGGTTGAGAACGGGAGGATCGTGCGAACGGGTGATCAGTTCGGCGTCGGCCGTGTTCTCGCTGCGGACAGCATCCCGCAGAGCAAGACAGGTCGCTGAC
>JBBJME010000226.1:0-11885 GCA_037719765.1 Planctomycetaceae bacterium | reverse complement strand
CCGGTCAGCGTGGCATGCGGATCGGGACAGGGTCGCCCAATGATGGACTGCGTTATGTGTTTTCGCATGCGGTCCATTCTGAGCCAAACGTTCCCATCCACTTTACGATCGACTTTCGAACGGTTGCCGGCAGCCATCAGCCGGGCGCTTACCGTTTTTATCTGGGACGCGGAGTGCTGGAGTCGCTGGCTATCGAATGCAGCATCACGTCAAACGAGTTTGCCGTTCGCAGCGGCGGAAACTGGGACGTCGTTCGCGCATTAGAACCGGGCACATGGTACTCGCTTCAGTTGGCTCTTGACCACAGCGGCAAAACCTTCAGCGGATCCATCGTGTCCGCCATGGATATGTCGGCAGCGACGACATTCGAAGGCAAGCCACTCAACCCAAACTGGGACGGGATCGTCGATACCTTCTTCTGCGACGGAATTGGTCACGTGGCCGGAGCAGCGCCGGAGCGTGATCTGGACAATCTCGGCCTGCAGAAGATGCCGTTCTCCATATTTGGCGGCGAGGCGGCTCGCGCGAAGGAAACACTGCCTGAAAGTCAGGAACGAATGGCGGCTGCCGATGCGGAGCTGGCCGCATTGACCAAAGAACGTGACGCAATAACATCATCTTCTGTGTACGAAGTGGCCTATGGAGTCAGCGAAGGCACACCGGTAAATGCGCGGGTTCAGAAACGCGGTGAACCGGATAAGCCGGGTGAAGAAGTTCCTCGTCGATTTATCGAAATACTGGGCGGCGATGCAGTCACCCAGCCTGCGGCAGGAAGCGGACGACGTGAACTGGCCGAATGGCTGACTCGTCCCTCAAATCCTCTGACAGCACGCGTGTTCGTCAATCGAGTCTGGCAGTGGCACTTTGGCAGGGGACTGGTCGCCACATCCAGTGACTTCGGAACTCGCGGGGACCTGCCTTCGCATCCGGAACTGCTGGACTGGCTAGCCGCGCAGTTTATGCAATCCGGCTGGGACGTCAAATCGCTGCATCGCACAATCATGCTCAGTCGAACCTATCAGCTGGGCAGCGACGATCATGAAGGCAACCTTCAGAGAGATCCCACGAATGTTTTGCTGTGGCGATATTCGCGCCGAGCGTTGGACGCAGAATCAATTCGCGATTCACTGCTGGCGGTTAGCGGCCTGCTGGATCGAACCGTACCGCGCGAGCATCCGTTTCCTCCGGTGGATCAATGGGCCTTCACCATTCATCAGCCGTTTCATGCGGTCTATGATTCTCAACATCGCAGCGTGTATCTGATGCTGCAGCGAAACCGCCGGCATCCGTTCCTGTCCGCATTTGATGCGGCCGATCCGAATCAAAGCGTAGCCGAACGACTGCCGACCATTACGCCCACGCAGTCGCTGTATCTGATGAATTCGCCTTTCGTGCATCAGGCCGCTGCGTCATTTGCCGAGCGGTTAATTAGAGATGTCAGGGATCCGGAAGCTCGCGTTCGAATCGCCATTGAAACGGCTCACGGTCGCCCGGCCGAATCGGCGGACATCGCACAGGCCCTGGAATTTCTGCATACTTATCAAACCCGTCTGCAATCCGGTGCGGTATCGGGGACAGATCCCGAAGCCGGAGCCTGGAGTGCGTTTGCACGAGTTCTGCTGACAAGCAATGCGTTTCTTTTTGTGGATTGATGCATATGACAAGTCGTCGCGAATTTCTGCAGCGTGCGTCCGGTGGATTTGGATCTGTTGCGTTGGCCGGTCTGATGGCCGAACAATCGCAGGCGGAGCTCAGTGATCCGCTGTCTCCGAAGCGACCGCATTTTACGCCGCGTGCGGATCGAGTCATCTTTTTGTATTCGACAGGTGGCGTGTCCCATGTCGATACCTTTGATTACAAGCCGCAGCTGATTCAGGATCATCGCAAATCGGTGACCGCCAGTCGCTGGCTGAACAAGCCGGGTGCGTTTGAGCGGTTCCTGATTCGGCCGCACTGGGACTTTCGCAAGTATGGGCAGAGCGGGATGTGGGTGAGCGATCTGTTCCCGCATTTTGGCAAGGTGGTTGATGATGTCTGCATGGTGAATTCCATGGTCTGCGACAGCGACGGGCACGACAAAGCGACGCTGGCGGCTCATACGGGTTCTGTCCAGTTTCCTCGCCCAAGTCATGGAGCGTGGGTCAGCTACGGATTGGGAACCGTCAACAGCAATCTGCCGTCGTTTATGGTGCTGGCTCCCGCAGCGCCGTATGCGGGAGCTCAAACATGGGGCAGCGATTTTTTGCCAGGCTGTCATCAGGGAACGCATGTTGTGCCTGGACCAGATCCGCTTCCGAATCTGAAATCCCTGTCCGGCGACAGTGACCTGCAAAAAATGGAACTGGAACTGCTTGGCGGATTCAATCGCAGGCATCTGGCGACTCGCGCCGCCGATCAGGCTTGGATGCTCGCGTGCGGTCGTTTGAAACGGCGTTTGGAATGCAGCGAGAAGCGCCGGAGGCATTTGATCTGAGTCAGGAAACCGAAGCGACTCTGGAGATGTATGGGATTTCCAAAGGAGCGACCTCGGGATTCGGCTGGCAGTGCCTTGTGGCGCGTCGTCTGGCGGAACGTGGCGTTCGTTTTCTGGAGCTGATCGATACGGGATCCAACAGCGGACAGAACTGGGATTCGCATGGCAATATGAAAGATCATGAGCGACTGGCGAAGGCCGTTGATCAGCCCATTGCCGGATTGCTCACCGATCTTAAGCAACGCGGCATGCTGGACCGCACGCTCGTGGTCTGGACCACGGAATTTGGACGCACTCCGTTTCATCAGCAGGCCGACCATCCAGGCCGCGAACATCATAATCTCGTCTATTCGTCGTGGATGGCGGGCGGCGGTGTGCGAGGCGGCACCGTTTATGGAGCGTCCGATGAACACGGCATCGGCCCTGGATCGGACCCTGTGCATACTCACGATCTGCATGCCACAATGCTGCATCTCCTGGGCCTGGATCACGAACGCCTGACGTTTCGTTTTGCCGGCCGAGATTTTCGTCTGACGGACGTCGCTGGCAAGGTTGTCACGTCTGTTTTGACCTGAGTTTTCTAACGTCAAAACGTGCGCTCATGTCGGGCAAGCCGACATGGGGCGAAAGACCGAAAGACTGGCCCCCTGCTGGCTCGCCCAGCAGGAGCCAACGTTTTGAAGTTAGCATCATCGCCCCCAAACACCACCTCCCCAGTTGGCTTGCCCAACTGGAAAGGAAAGTTTCTAACCGATGCCCACCCCACTTTACAAGAATCAGGACATACGGACAGCGTTCCACCTTCGCTACACCTGGACCGGATGGCCGACTGGCGGAACGAACTTTCCCTCGCAACCTGACGACGCATTTTTCCAGGAACTCGATATCGCATGGACGACGGACAACCTGAAACGCTTCTCGATGCGGTGGAATGATGACGAGATTCAGCTTGCAATTTCGACGATTCCAACTGTCGCACCGACATTGTTCGTCGCTCGAGTCAAAGGTCGTCTGCAACATGCACTGCGACTGGCTGGAACTCCTGTGAAATTCAGCCGCAAAGTTGCGTTTCGTGCCCTCGGAGACAACCACACCTCCGACGTGGAGAACTATATTGCTCAACAGGTCGACAAAGAACAATTCGTCGATCCTCGATTTGCAGCGATGCTCAAACGCTTTACAGTCGTCGATGAAAGCGTCGCGTTAAATCTGCCGAGTGAATCAAACAGCGGTCGATATTGGTACAACCTGCATGTGGTTCTGATTGTTGCCGATCGTGCTCGATTTCGAAATGAAGCCGATTTCGCCACGCTTGATCGAGCCCTTGTTGCGACGGCGACAAAGCATCAATATCAACTGGCTGTACGCGCCTGGATGCCAGACCATCTTCACGTGGCGCTGCGAGGCAACATTGCCGAAAGTCCTGCTGAGATCGCGTTGGCTTTCATGAACAACACTGCCTTTGCGATGGGACAGAATGCCATTTGGCAGCACGGGTTTTACGCAGGAACGTTCAGCGAGTATGACGTTCGGGCATTGCGTGTCCGGGAGTGAAACTTAGCTTTCTGCCGGGCAAGCCGGCACGGGGAGCGGTTTTTTTCGGCACGTTTTCTAACTTCAAAACGTGCGCTCATGTCGGGCAAGCCGACATGGGGCGAAGAGCAAAGGCGACTGCGAGCAATTGCGTGCAATGCGATCCCGTCAAAGGCCCCCTGCTGGCTCGCCCAGCAGAAGCCAACGTTTTGAAATTAGAACCGACGATCCCAAACACCGCCTCCCCAGAAACTTTGCTTCCTGCCGGCCAAGCCGGCACGGGGAGCGGTTTTTTTCGGCACGTTTTCTAACTTCAAAACGTGCGCTCATGTCGGGCAAGCCGACATGGGGCGAAGAGCAAAGGCGACTGCGAGCAATTGCGTGCAATGCGATCCCGTCAAAGGCCCCCTTGCTGGCTCGCCCAGCAGGAGCCAACGTTTTGAACTTAACACCACCGAACCGAAACACCGCCTCCCCGGTTGGCTTGCCCAACCGGAAGGAAAGTTCTCCTTAACGTGCAGAGTGAGTTAACGTGTCGGAGCCAGTGGACCCTGCGGTGCAAATGCTGTCCGATAGAGCAGATCGCTGACGGCAGCAGCTTCGATGCCTTGCTGTCGGAAGAATTGATTCGTTGTAGTTCCGTTAACCATCAGTGCCATCAGCAGGTGCTCTTCCGAAATGGTGTTGTGCTTCCATTGCTTCGCGGTTGATTCGGCAACGTTCCTAACTCGGGTCCACTCGGTCGCGGAATTGGCGTCTGCACTTGTTGCTGCTGCCTCACATCGACGAATCAATTCTTTCAGGGTGAGTTCCTTGTGTTCCAGAACTTCACCAACCGCGATTGCAGCCGGACCGTTGTTTCGCAGTACGGCCGAGAGAAGATGCAACAGGTTGGGAACCTGGTCGTTCTTTTTGGCCAATTCCTCAGTGTGTGCAAACACCTGAATTGTGCGATCCGTGGGCATCAACTGGCGCTGGAAATTCTTCCGCCGTGCGATACTGGTCGGAACCATCCGTTTCGACATGCGCTGTTTTTTCATTAGAAACATTCTTTCGCAGCCGAAGCACTGCGAACAGTTCACCACGCCGTCGCGCTTCGCCGATCAGGTCCGGGATGGGGTCAGCGAGTGTTGAAACCATCGTTTTAATTCCACCCAACACGGAACTCCTGTAGTCCGAAATCGGCAGGTAGATAGCCTTCTCGACGAAATTGCTGCTGTTGCACTGGTCGATATCGGCGCTCGTGATCTGGATCGGAATCGAATTGTGAGCCAGATACGACCGAGCCTTTGGGTTGAGTGGAAGCAACTCGATCGATCCAGAAAGTCGAATCCCTTGCTCACCAGGCATGCCCAAAAATGTGAAATGATGCGTCTTGTCGGCTGCGAGATTCACTCGCGACGGATACGCCGTCTTCTCGTCGCTACTTGTGGCCGGTACAGCTTTCGTATTGGGCGGAAGATGAAAGACCACTTGAATTTGATTGGCGGTGTCATTCGTGTCGGACGCCTTTTCTGCCTCCGATTTCTCACCACTGCTGATCTGGCTTTGGAGTTCAGAATTCGATTGTTTGACTTTCTCTACGAGCGGATGCGTTTCCGCATGTGTCTTCAGCAGATCAGCGAGTTGAGCCTGGCCCACCCCAAGTTGATAGCGCAATTTTTTCACAATAACCGGCTGCGCATTCATCGAATGCGATTGGGCAACAAGCTCAGCGACTCGGGCTGGTTGCAACGCATCCTGACGCGACGGAAATAGCTTGCACTGCTGCATTTTATTTCCATCTTCCAGTTCAATAACTCGCCCCTGCCGCAGGTCAAAATCTTTTCCATTGATGCGCAGATGATCAGGGTAAATTGGTTCTCGCTCGTAGCCAAATGAGGTTCCATCCTTCAGTAAAACGCTACCCCGATCCCTCCACTCCCCGGTCTGATCGTTATGAAAACCACTCGATGATGTGTCAAACGATCCCGCATAGTAGAGTACATAATGCAGGTCGACATCGTCGTGTTTCACCATGACTGACGAATCGTTGCCGCCCACATGCGCACCCGTGGGAAATGGTGAGCGACCCTGGTTACCTGACACATGTTCTATTATGGTTACCGCTTTGCCGTCGTCTCTGGTAATCCTGACGATCTCTGTCTTTCCTCGCTCAAGCGATACGACCAGGCTGTTGGCGGTGATGCCTTCGTAGCCACCATCGACTTCCACAACATACTGCCCCACGGCGATGCGCACTGACTCGGCACCTTTCGTAACGGTCATCTTCTTGACAACCTGGTCACCCTGCATGATCCGAACGGAGACGTCATCCGCTTCCGACTCAATCGTCAACGTGCCTTTGTTTAGCTCGAGAACGATCAGGACTCCGGCGAAAGCGATGAATGCAAACGCGGCGGTGGCGATTAGCCATTTGGTGAGGCAGCTACGTGAGCCGACGGGCTAGCTGCGGGTGATGAGAAATCAGCAGAAGAACCCGCGGCTAGCGCCGTCGGCTCACCTGGACACGGGACGATGTTGGGTTGCTGCAAGTGCGCACGCCAGTCCTGCAGCAATTCGCCCACTGCAGCAGCCGTTTGAAAACGACTTGCAGGCGACTTGGAAAGCAGCTTCATCACGATCTGCTCCAGCCACTGCGGAACATCGGCGTTGATGCTGCGGAGGTTGCGTGGTTCATCGTTTCCGATACGATTGAGCACTCCCATGGTTGTTTCGGCGCGGAAGGGCGAGCGTCCAGCGAGCATGAAGTAGATCAAACTGCCGAGGCTGAACAGGTCGCTGCGGTGATCGATCGTGTCGCCGTGAGCCTGTTCGGGCGACATGTACTGCGGCGTGCCTGTGATCACGCCGCTGCGAGTCATACTGGCGTCATCGATCGCTCGGGCGAGTCCGAAGTCGGTGATCTGGACGCGTTCGACGCCGTTCTCAAGCAGCACGTTGGCTGGTTTGATGTCGCGATGAACAAGGCCCTGTTCATGAGCGGCTTGAAGTCCTGATGCAACTTGAGCGGCAATGCGAACAGTCTCGATCACCGATAGCGGGCCGTTTTGTTCGACACGCTGTTGCAGGCTTTGGCCTTCCACAACCGGCATCACCAAATACGGCAAACCGTTGTGTTCATCGACTGTTTGAATGGGCACGACGTGAGGATGCACTACCGCAGCCGCACTCCGGGCTTCACGAGAAAATCGTTTTCGCGCTGCCGCGCTGCTGGCTAATTCCGGAGCCAGGACTTTGATGGCCGAATGCCGATTGAGCGACGTATCAAAACCTCGCATCACGATTCCCATGCCGCCACGCCCCAGTCATTCCATGATCTCGTATCGTGCAAAGCGGCCCAGTGAATCAGGATGACCGGTCGGTTCAAGGAACGTAGGGAGATTCGCCAGAATTCCCTCGGCGTCATTCAATCCAGGACTCCTGTCGAAGTTCACTACGGAGGAAGTCGCGTCGGGCCGCAAAAGATCAGATACTTCGTCCCATGTCATGCCAGATTGCGAGATCGTTTCGAGTTTGGCTTGGCACGTCGTGCAGGATTCGACATGAGCCAGCGCGAGATCTTCTCCGTCACGCATTCGTCGCCGAAGTAGCTTGAGCAGCTCGTCATCGTCGTAGTGATTGTTTGCGATCATGTTTGGCTCTCTTGTGCGGGTCGTACGATAGGTTTTCCGCCTGTCGATTTCTTCCAGACAGGCTGGAAGCCTGTCCGACGGTTTCATCCCGGCGGCTCGAAGCCGCCACTTTGTTCGGAGACGAACACCCGCAGTCGATCCAGGACGCGGCACCGAGCGACTCGGATAGCCCCTTCTGATTTTCCGAGTTGCATTGCGACGCTTTCGACCGATTGTAATTCGACGGCTGTTAACCAGAATGCGGACCATGTTGCATCACTGAATTCGGTCTTCACGATCGACGTGGCATGTTGAAAGCAGGACCGACGATACTCAAGTCGAAACAGCGTCGAGGTTTTCTGTTCGATGGCGGGTTGCTGGGAAAGTATCCGCCCGACATCGCTGTCACCACTGCCGATCGGTCCGCGTCGCCGAGTCAGGTGGTTGACCACCAGATTGCGAGTGATTTGGTACAACCAACTGCGAAACCCTCCAATCGCCGGGTCAAACTGATCGAGCGATCGTTCGACGACCGCCAGCACTTCCTGAGTCAAATCTTCGGCATCGGCGTGCTGCAACCCCTTTGCCCTGGCCACTCGATAGACGAGCGGACGGTAGATCGACGCAAACTCATGCCAGCCCTCATCGGACTGAGGACTACCGAGCCTCGCCAGCAAAGATTCGCGGGATTCAGGACCTTGCATTCACATCTCCTGCAAACAGTACACAGGCCAGGCCGTATTGTTACAGAAGATGAAAAACTTTGCTGCCTGCCGGACAAGCCGGCGAGGCGGAGCCGTTTTTTGCGGCGCGTTTTTAACTTCAAAACGTGCGCTCATGTCGGGCAAGCCGACATGGGGCGAAGAGCAAAGGCGACTGCGAGCAATTGCATGCACTTGTCGTGCAATGCGATCCCGTCAAACGGCCCCCTTGCTGACTCGCCCAGCAGGAGCCAACGTTTTGAAATTAACACCACCGATCCCAAACACCGCCTCCTCGGTTGGCAGCAGTGGTCGGGGCTGACGGTGGCCGACTTGGGTTGCGGGCGCAGCCCGCGCCAGGATTACCGGCGAGCCCCGGCGTATTTCATCGGCACCCATGCACCATTTTGCTGGCTGCTCGCAACGCACTGCTGAATGAAGTACATGCCTTCCGCCCCGTCATACACGTTCGGATAGATGGTGTTTTTCTTCTCAAAAGCTCCACCCGTGGCCCGTTCTGCCATCGCGTCGTAGGCGAATCGATACACGTTGGCGAAGGCTTCAAGGAACGCTTCCGGGTGGCCAGCCGGCAGACGACACGCGGACTTGCCCATACTATTCATATGTGGTGCATTTGGGTCACGTGTGTACATCTGATGCGGCGAACCGTTACGACGGACAATCATCAGATTTGGTTCTTCCTGACGCCACGCCAGCGCGCCTTTGGTACCATCGACTTCAATAAAGAGATCGTTCTCGCGACCATGTGAAATCTGGCTGGCAGTCACTGTCCCCAGTGCGCCGTTTTCGAATCGCACGACTGCGTGGCCGTAGTCGTCGAGCCGTCGTCCTTCTGCAAAGATCCTGAGGTTGCAGGAGATATCTGCAGGAATCAGACCGGTCATGTAACGCCCCAGATTGTAAGCGTGTGTTCCGATATCGCCGAAGCAGCCTGCCGCTCCGGATTTCTTCGGATCGGTGCGCCACGCCGCCTGTTTCTGGTCTTCTGACTCGAGCCGACTGCGTAACCAGCCCTGAATGTAGTTGGAACGAACGGCGTTGATTTCTCCCAGTTCACCGTTCAGGATCATTTCACGTGCCTGACGCACTAATGGGTAGCCTGTGTAGTTGTGGCTGACGGCAAATACCACTCCGCTCTTTTCAACTGTTTTGACAAGATCTTCAGCCTGCGCAAAATTGAACGTCATTGGTTTGTCGCAGATGACGTTGAACCCGGCCTCCGCCACGGCCTTAGCGATTTCAAAATGCGTGTGGTTCGGGGTCGCCACGCTGACGAAATCGATGCGCTGATCAGCAGGCAACGCCGTTTCCTTCTGAATCATTTCGGTCACGGAGCCGTACGCCCGCGATTCCGCAATGTCATAGGACGGCGCGCTGGCTTTCGCTCGAGCTGCATCTGAGGACAACGCGCCTGCCACGAGTGACGCACGATTGTCCAGGACAGCAGCCGTTGCATGCACGCGTCCGATAAACGCCCCCTGGCCCCCGCCGACAAGCGCCATTCGCAGCTTGCGGTTCAGTTTTCCGTTAGTTGTCTCAGACATTTTCTTCGCCCTTTGGTCGATATCAACAGGAAACATCGTGCATTGAGAATGGGGAGCATAATGACGGCAGGAAGATGCGACAACTCAACAACCCGGCGATCACTGCCACTGGTGCAACCGGTCGTACGGATTTTGCAAATCGAATCAGTTTCGCAGGCGGCGGGGTTCTGTTGCATCTGTAACACATACAAACCCGCAGGCGAATTTTCGGCCGAAGAAGATTGTTGGCCTAGTGTTCAATGAACCAGCAGATGTTGAAGTGTCGTCGGCAGGCTTTTACTGTGCTTTCGTGTGTTTCGATGCCGCAGTCAATTTTGTCCAGGATCCAGGGAACACAGTTATGTCATCATGTCTCAGCACACCCGCAAATTCAGTCCTTGACGAAATCCGTTCAACAATCGCCTCATTTGAATCCCTGCGAACTGCCGGGACTGCTCGCCCGCCTGGCAGCGGAGTCGCATCACTGGCAAACAATCCACTGGTTGCAGTTGCCGAACCCGTGCAGATGCACATTCACCTTAACAGGAAAGTGGAACGCGCGGATGACTCCGTGAGCATCCCGGCCGCTCCCGCTGAAAAAGCAGTCACTGAGGATGTCCCGAATTCTGTTTCGGACAAAGCCCCGGCGCGCAAATCAATTCTCAACGACATCTTTCCGATGCAGGAATCGATTCTATTCGATCCTCCCCTGGCGGCTGAGGCAGCGAAACTGTCAGATGCGAGGAACTCAGGGGGGCGAATTACAAACATTCGAAGCAGTGACAAGACGGCAAAGATTATGATCGTTGATGACGAACCGCTCAACGTCATGACTTTTCGTCAGCATCTTAAAATGGAGGGCTACGAGAATTTTGTCACGACGAGCGACTCCCGTGAAGCACTGCACCTGATTCGGCAAGAACGACCAGACGTGCTGTTGCTGGATATACGGATGCCCGAAATCAGCGGGCTGGATATTCTGCGTGTGATCGGGCTGGATCCCGTGCTGCAGCACATCCCTGTGTTGATTCTGACGGCGGCGGCCGATCCGGCGACGCGTAAGCAGGCACTGGACCTGGGGGCGAGTGACTTTTTGCAGAAGCCGATCGAACCGAACGAACTTCTGCCTCGCGTTCGAAACGCGATTGTGATCAAGAAACACTACGATATGGCGTCGAGCGAAGCCGCTCGTCTGGAACAGCAGATCGAACGTCGCACACGCCAGCTGGAAGCCACACGTCAGCAACTCATCCTGTGTCTGGCTCGTGCTGCCGAACATCGCGACAACGACACGGGCAACCATGTGATTCGAGTTGGTCGCTACACGGCGATTATCGCAGCGCAAATGGGATATCCGGAAAACCGCCTGGAAATGCTGGAGCAGGCCGCACAACTTCACGACGTCGGTAAAATCGGGATTCCGGATGCGATCCTGTTCAAACCCGGAAAGCTCGGGCTGGACGAATACGATCTGATGAAAAAGCACTGCGCGCTCGGACGCCAGATCATCGAACCGATCTCCGAGAAGGAATGGAATATCCTGAAAACGCATACAAGGATCGGCGAAAGCATGTTGCATGTCCGGTCGTCTTCACTGCTGATGCTGGCCGCGCGAATTGCTCAGACACATCACGAACGGTGGGACGGTCATGGTTATCCATTGGGCCTGCTGAGCGAAGATATTCCTCTCGAAGGTCGCATCGTCGCCGTCGCAGACGTGTTTGACGCACTCTCCAGCAAACGTCCGTACAAAGATCCGTTCCCGCGTCAGAAGTGCTTCGACATTCTGCGCGAAGGACGAGGCACTCAGTTCGACCCGGCCGTCATCGACGCGTTCTTCGACTGCGCCGATGAGATCGTCGATATTCAACTCCTGCTGATGGACGAAGAAGACCGCATCCCGAAAGGTGACTGGGAATCGATTGCCCGCGAAGCGACAACAGCGTAGTGCTCTGTCAGATTTTCAAAAAGGGGTCAGGAACCAATAGCCAGATGGCCCGGAGGGTGCTGCGCACTATTG
>JBBJME010000225.1:0-11908 GCA_037719765.1 Planctomycetaceae bacterium | reverse complement strand
CAATAACGCCTGGCCCACAGTACCCGTCATGGCACCCAGCTGAAACACCGTCGATATCATCATGATCAGCCACCACCAGGCAATCCAGTGTGCTCCAGGTCGGGGGCCGCTCAACTCGTTGATCGCTCCCAGAGTGGCTTTGTCGGACGAAATCACATAACGGCCCGGTTCCACCTGAATGAAGACTTTGATGACGCAGCTGAACAGAATCAGCAAGAGAAACACAAAGCCGTGCTTCGCGCCGAGCGATGTTGTCAGCAGCAATTCTCCGGATCCGACAATCGTGCCCGCAAGAATGATCGGATCAATTGTGTCAAAAGGAATCAGAGTTCCCACCATCTGTGTCAGAGCCAATGACCCGACATAGGTAAAGCCGGTGAATCCATCAACCAAGGTCCTGTTAACGACGGAACCATTCCGCCAGTGAGTCCCGGTCAATCGGTCTCATTGTCGATAGGAAATCCCGTGTCGATTGCATCCTCAAAGCTGTGAACGGATCATTTCAAGTAACCGCGAAGTGCCGCCAGGAGGCGTCACAGATTCGGCCGACTCGTTGAGAGCTTCAATGTCATCTCCAGGTTCGTCGGGCCAGCACGATCTGCATGGCCCGTCCTCGTCTGCGTCCCAAAACGTGAATCCGGCTCACCAGTCGTTCTGGCTCTGGGTTCTGTGCCTGACCGGCGTCGATTATTTCAGTACGCTGGCTTATCAGCCCTCCATTGCCATCACCAGCGCAGGGCGGCTGGCACCGGTCGCCACAATTCTTCTGGTGCTTGTGACGATTTTTGGAGCAGTGCCGATCTATTGCCGAGTTGCGAAGTCATCACCTCACGGCGAGGGGTCTATTGCCATGCTTCAGCAATTGATGCGAGGCTGGTCCGGCAAGTTTCTGGTCCTGACGTTATTGGGCTTCGCCGCAACGGACTTCGTGATCACGATGACTTTATCCGCAGCAGACGCGGCAAAGCATCTGATGGAAAACCCTCTCTTCCATCATGTTCCGACGTTCTTCCACAGCCAGATCGGAATCACACTGGCCATGATTATTGCTCTTGGCGCACTGTTTCTGAAGGGCGTGCGTGAAGTGATCAGTGTCGCGGTTGTGATTGTCGCTGTCTATCTCGCCATGAATCTGATTGTGCTATCGGGAGGACTCGTGACGTTGGCACAACAGCCACACTATGTGTCGGACTGGTGGGACAAACTAAGTTCCGGCGACGTGGGCATTGTTGGTCATTCTGCCGACGACGAACCTGCTCATCGGGATGAGAACGAAGCGGCAACTTCTGCAGGTACTGCACCACTCATTCCACTGACATGGTACTCCGGCCTCTTCATGAGTGCTCTGCTCTTCCCGAAGCTCGCCCTCGGATTAAGCGGTTTTGAAACCGGTGTCGCCGTGATGCCACAGATTCGTGGAGAAGCAACCGATACTGAAGACCACCCGGCCGGGCGTATCAAACGAACGCAATGGCTGCTGAAGACGTCGGCACTGATCATGTCGGTCATGTTGATCGGCTCATCAATTATCGTGACGACGCTGATTCCTCTGGAGGCTCTGGCTCGCGGAGCGCCTGCCTACGAACGTGCGCTCGCATATTTGGCACACGGAGAAGGCGGACTCAAACTTTGGCCGTTCTTCGGCGAAGTTTTCGGCACTATGTACGACGCCAGCACCATCGCCATTCTGTGTTTCGCTGGTGCCAGCGCGCTGTCGGGATTGTTGCACCTGATCCCTCGCTACCTGCCAAAATTCGGGATGGCTCCGAAGTGGGTCTCCTCAACGAGGCCGCTGGTCTGTGTCATCATCGGAGTCTGTATTGTCGTGACACTGATTTTTCGGGCATCTGTCGAAGAACAGAGCTCTGCATACGCAACGGGTGTGATGGTCCTGATTCTGAGTGCCTGTGTGGCGGTGATGATTGAACGATATCGAGAAAGAACGGGATCGATTGTGAGCCGCATTCCGTGGTTGACCGTCATCATTACGCTGGTGTTCCTCTACACGGCCGTCGATATCATGATCGGGAAATCCGAAGGGCTGATTATTTCGATGTTCTTTATCGGCGCGATCATGGGCGTTTCGATCATTTCACGATGCGTTCGCAGTGATGAGTTACGAGTGGTTCGCTTCCAGTTCGCGAACAATGATTCAAAATTCCGCTGGAATACCCTGCAACACCTGGAAATTCCCGTGTTGGCTCCGCACCGGCCTGGCGGCAGAACATTGGACGAAAAAGAACGGGAACTCCGGATATGGCATCATCTTGCCGATGAGATCCCTGTCGTGTTCGTGGAAATCTCGCTGGGCGACACCAGCGATTTCTTTCAGGAACCCATGCTCGATATTCGCCACGAAGGAGGCCGGTACATCATTCGCGTCAGTCGCTGTACGTCCGTTGCACCCGCGATCGCGGCGCTGGCGTTGTCAATGACAGGGGAAACCCGGGCTCTCGAGATTCACTTTGGCTGGTCAGAGGAGAGCCCTTTGAAAATGAATCTGGGCTTTCTGCTGTTCGGGGAAGGCAATATCCCTTTTCTTGTCAAGGAGCTGGTGCAGGACGCGCAACCGGATGAGCGTCTGAGGCCCAGGGTGATTATTGGATAGTGCTTTGTTAAAGGGGTCAGGAACCAATAGCCAAATGGCCCAGAGGGTGCTCCGCACGATTGGTTCCGGACCCCTTTTTCAAAGCAAACGATGGAACACTTATTTTTGTTTCACATGTGCAAAGCGATGCCGGAACGCTTTGGCATCGTCGGCTGTGGTGACCCACAGAAACATTTTCCCGGCTTCATCGACACGGATGTCGAAGCCAAGTTCCAGTTTATCACCTACAGCCGTCAAGAGCCGCGCGGGTGAGATGCGATCGTCCCTGCGTGTGTACTTGAGAATGTGGATATTCAGTTGCTTTGCTGTCAGTGCATACGCAGATGAAAAAGCAGGCACTCCAATCTTGTCGGAAATCGCACCCACCAGGGAACTGACTTCGACATCCTCCACATCCAGCGGGATGGCTCGAAAATACGCAGGCAGGATTTCGCTGAAGGACTGTTCCGGCTTCCAGCCGATCGGCCAGAGATTGGTCGATTCATCACCGCGATCGATTTCCATGTCATATTGTCCCGGAGCCACATATCTGGGGCGAAAGCCAAGTCCGTATTGGGCCAGGATGATCGCGATCGCCGAACCCTTCGTGAATCCCTGCAGCGCAATGGTCTCGGGTGCTGACTCCGGTCGCTGCGCCAGAGCTGGCTGACGCGCGGCTTCAGTGAACTTCATCCGCATGTTGGCCGGTAGTCCCACGGATTCGACTGCCAGAATTGAAGACTGAAGTTCGACAGGATTATCCACAGGCACTCCCAGCAGCCGCGTCACTTCTTTAAACTGCTCATCCGTCAGCCCCCAGGTCGGGCTGCT
The DNA here is from genome assembly GCA_037719765.1 of Planctomycetaceae bacterium. Lineage (GTDB taxonomy): Bacteria > Planctomycetota > Planctomycetia > Planctomycetales > Planctomycetaceae > SXXK01. The sequence goes on along the minus strand of JBBJME010000225.1, from coordinate 8,490 downwards.
GTCCGGTGGTCCTTTCGCGCCATACCGCTGAATTTCTTCGAGCGCCAAAGTCAACGGTTTCGTCCTCTCGATGTCGAACTTCTGACTACCGATGCGGATCGATCCGTCCGCCGCCATGGCGGCCACGACACGGGTCGCCACGAAATCCTCGCGGTCCATATCTTCGACTCGCGGTGCTTCTCCCGCGCGCGGTTCGCGAAATCTGACGCTGTATCCCAGTTCCTGAAACACCCGTCCCCATTCCTGAGACTTGATGCGGTACGATGGCTGCGACTGAATCAGGACTTCGACGTCCAGCGCCCGACGCGCTGGTTCCAATTCATCGGCGACAGCGGGTTGTACGGATTGAGCCGCAAAGATCGCGGACACAAGCAAGACGATATTCTGCAGGGTGGGGAAAAAACGCGGCACGATATGACCTCCTCAAATACGATTGCTTCCTGATCGCGTATTCTGCGGATACTGAAGGGAAATCACAATAGATCAAAACCCGGACAGTTGGCGACAGACTTTGTCCCCGTTATACATCCTTCCTGAGCGGCACGGCTCGAGCGTGATTCGGCTCACACGCGATGACCTGCCGCAATCAACCACAAAACCAACTCCAGATAAGTCTTTCGATGTCGTCAATTTCTGAAGTGTTTCAAACGGCTGCCCGCGAATCCCGGATGGCGTTTATGCCGTTTGTGACTGCCGGTGATCCGGACCTGCCCACCACGGCCGCCGTCCTGCGTGCATTGCGGGACGCAAAAGTGGAATTGATCGAACTGGGCTTTCCTTACAGTGATCCGATCGCCGATGGCCCGGTGATTCAGGCGTCTTACACGCGAGCTCTCAACAACGGTGTCACGGTGGACGGAATCTTCAGGATGATGGAATCGCTGAAGTCTAAGGCGATGCCACCCGTGCTGGCTATGGTCTCGTTCGCTATCATCTTTCGCCACGGCACGGCCCTGTTTGTCGAGCACGCCGCAAAGGCAGGCTTTAGCGGGCTGATTATCCCGGATCTGCCTGCAGATGAAGCGAGTGACGTTGCCGGATTTGCGCGAGAACACAAGCTGGATGTCGTGCAGTTGATTGCTCCGACGACCACCGCCGAACGGACAAAGCAGATTCTGGCCGCATCGACAGGATTTCTGTACTGCATTTCCGTCGCCGGAACGACCGGTGTGCGTCAGGAGTTACCACAGGAACTGACGGAGCAATTGAAATCGCTTCGAGCTCAGTCAACACTGCCGCTGGCGGTTGGCTTTGGCATCAGCAGTCCGGAACAAGTGTCCGCTCTGGAAGGCGTCGCTGACGGAATCATCGTTGGCTCGGCGATCGTACGCCGCATGGCAGAAGCGGGCAACAGTGGTGCTGCCGCGATCAGCGTCGGAACATTCGCAAAAGAAATGCGGGCGGCAACTGCCAGAACAAGACCGTCACTGGGGACATGATGCTCATGTCGACCGGGAATTCGTGTCGGACGACGACATTCGCGACATGCCGACGATTATCCCGATCGCGATCAGGCTCACCAGCAGATTGGTTCCGCCATAGCTGATAAAAGGATGAGGTACGCCTTTCGGCGGTACCAGTGCCGTGACGACGGCGATGTTGGCCATTGCCTGGAAGATCAACTGGACCAGCAGCGTTGTTCCCAGGATCCATTCGAAGGATGTTCGTGGCAGGTGCCGCAGCACCGAACGACCCGTCAGAAACACGGCCATCCAGACGAAGCACACAGCCAGCGTTCCAATCAGTCCCAACTCCTCACCGATCACCGCAAACACAAAGTCTGTATTGGCTTCGGGCAGGTAGCTGAGTTTCTGCCAGCCGCTGCCGATCCCGGTGCCTTCAAGTCCACCAGAACCAATCGACATCAATGACTGGCGGATCTGCCACGGTGCCTGACTCAGATCTTTCCACGCATCCATGAACCCGGAAATTCGCTCTGCCTGATACGGCCGCAGAATGAGTAACGAAGCGGCGGCGGGAATCGCGCAGCAGGCACACGTCACGAAATACCGCAATGGCCAGCCGCCAAGAAACAGAGTCAAAGCGTAACCGGTCAGCAGGAACACGGTCGCACCAAGATCTGGTTCGATCGCAACGAGTGGAGCTACAATTAAAATTGGAAACAGGATTCCGGGAACGGTCTTGAGTCTAAATCCGGACGTACTTCGTAATCTGACGAGCATTGACGCGGCAAGAACAGGCATCACAATTCTTCCGAGTTCGGAAGGCTGCAACGAAAGCCCTGAGAAACGCAGCCAGCGCTGAGCCCCGTTGATGCGACTGCCGATGCCTGGTACCAGGAGGATCACCAACAGAAACAGCAGCACCGCATACATGCGCACGGCATGCCGCTGCAGCCAATCGGCGGAAATATTGGACGTCACCCAGGCACAGGCCAGTGACAACGCGAGATACGCAAGATGACGACCAAGGAACACGGAATCCTGTTCGCTGGGACGCGACGTGAGGCTGGCGCTTTGCACCATCTGCACACCGACGCAGATGAGCACTCCCACCAGACAGACCAACAGATGCCTCTGACTGCTGCGATCATTGAACGCGGAACGAAATCGCGAGGTCAAGGTCTCTCCCTCAGGATTGAAATCCGTGGCGTTGTTCATAACTTGTGATCAATGTCGATTGCGAAAGGGGTATGCAATTGCGTACGCTTCCCCCGCCAAGGGAATGGTCAGTCGTTTTGCGGCTGTTGGACAGGGACGTCCACTTTTGTTAATCGGCATTTGAACGGGATAGCATCGATTCACAGCACGGATCGATCACTGTGGCGGCTGAGTTGCGTGACCGTTAAGTCGCATGGCGCATGAGCAGTGTGGGCAAGGATTGCGGTTGGTAACGGTTTCGCCGCTGTATTCCGGTTTGCTCCCCGAAGAAATGAAGAATCCCGTCATGTGTGCTCAAGTCTTCTGCCGCTCGCTCTGTGTTTATGTTGTCGCCATCCTCGCAGGAATCACGAGGCAACATGATGCCGCCGCTGACGAAGCCTGGGGGACCATCAAAGGGCGTATTCTGTACAGCGAAGATGCTCCAGCGACGGAAAAGATCGATGTCGAACGCGACTCTGAAGTGTGCGGAATTGTCGGGCTGGTCGACGAATCTCTGATTGTCCACAAGGACAACCGAGGCATCCGCAACGTCGCCATCTGGCTGGAAACCCGCGATGAAATTCCCGTCCATCCGGAACTTCAAGAACCGCCACAGGAAGCTCCGGTGCTTGACAATCGGGACTGCCGCTTTGAGCCTCGGATGCTGGCCGTGCGGACTGGCCAGATTTTCGAGTTGAAGAATTCCGATCCGGTGGCCCACAACGCGGCCGTGTACGCCCGCCGGAATACACCTTTCAGCGAAATTATCCCGATGAATCAGCCCTTGCAGAAAAAGTTCGCCAAGGCTGAGACGCTGCCTGTTCGAGTCGATTGTTCAATTCACGCATGGATGAAAGCATGGCTGATTGTGGCCGACCATCCGTACGTCGCGGTCACTGGAAACGACGGCAGCTTTGAAATCAGGAATGTCCCTGCGGGCGAATGGAAATTCCGCTTCTGGCATGAACGGCCGGGATTCCTGCAGATGCTGGTCACTGACGGTAAGCCGGCCCCGCTGGAAAAAGGCAACTGGACACTGAGCATCACCGCTGACAAGACACTGGATCTGGGGGATCTCATTGCCCCGGCCGAACAGTTTGTGGTTAAAAAAAAGTAGAAAAGTGCCACTGTGGGATTCATGTACCTTGGACATTCATGTCCGAGTTCTCACCAGAAAATCCACACTTGCCGGACGCCACACTGCCGGTCAACTCAGTGAGTCCAGCTACCCGACATGCTTCAAGAAGTTCACGCGCCCGATCGCTACCCATTCGGCAATGTAGATATTTCCGTCATGGTCAAAGCATGCGTCATGCGGATGAATGAACTTGCCAGCCTGCCAGAGTTCGGGATGCTGACGCATAGCGAAATTGTCGGCTAACACCTGTGGTAGCCAGGCCGGATCGTGCCCCAAGTGAGCAATCACCGTATTTGTGGCGTCGAGGAGTGTGATTCTCGCGTGCAAATCGGCCACAAGCATCACGTCGCCGCGGAGATCGATGGCAGCGGGAAACAGCATGTCGTGGACAAAGCTGAGATGCTTGCCTTCTGCCGAAAAATACTGCAAACGCGCATTGGCTCGATCTGCGACAACCAACGCTGGCTCGTTTCCTTTCCGATCATCCCACCACAAGCCATGTGGCGTGCGCAACTGGCCTGGACCGTCGCCAACGCCCCCGAAGTATCCGACGACTTTGGCGTCCTGATCGTACTTGATGATGTAGTGAGAGCCGTAGCCGTCGCCAACCCAGAATCCACCGTCGGGCGCAAATGCCATGTTTGTCGGACTAAACAGATAACCCTTGCCGTACTCGCCCGGCGTTTTCACCTCAAATGGTCTGGCGTTTTCGTACGGTGGAATCTTCGGCGCTTCCTGCTTCCATGCAATTTCGCCTTTCAATGTGCTCTTGGCAATATAGCCCTTGTTGTCGCAGAGATAGAGAAACTCCTCAGCACCTTCACGTCGAATATCGATCCCGTGACCGCCTCCGTGAAACTCTTTCCCGAATGAGCGGACGAACTTTCCCTGGCGATCGAAAACGACGATGGCGTCCTGCGGGTCAGCTGTCATTGTGCGATGCTTTACATAAATCAAACCTTCCGCATCGACAGCCACCCCGTGAGTGTCCTGCCACCGAATGTGATTCGGGATTTGCATGCAATCGTGGTGTATCTCGTATCGATGGCCTTCCGGCCCAATGACTGGTGGTTTCGCACCGCTCTTGTCTGTCGCTCCAAGTATGGCGGGGGAGCAACCGGCCAGAAACATGCTGCCGGATGCCGTCAGGAATTCGCGGCGTGACGTGTGCGATTGGGGCATGATGGCGTACGTCCTGTTTGGATGATTCGAGATGGCTCGGAAACGTATGTGGACCATTGTACGCGAAGGCTGAGCCGTTGATATCGTTCAAGGAAAAGCCTGCCAGTTCGCCTGTCGGGTGTGACAAGCAACGCGCAGGCACACCGAATCACAGACATGGTGTGCCTGCGCTGGCGCTTGTCACACCCTACAAATTCACAAACTGGCCAGCCGAGGATGAATTCTGCGGTTTGTTATGGATTCCGGACTATTTTGATAGACTGAATGGCGTGGGAAACGTGACTCTGTATTCGTGTTTTGAATCGATATGTTCGGGAATCCGGTTACAAACTGGGTGGTTGAAAGGCGCAGCTCTATGGCTCAAATCGAGAGTCAGCAGAATCGAAGTCTGATGCGGCGATTAATCACCTTTCCGAGTCTGTCTGAGTTATTGCGATCGGCGATACCTGCACGAACAGTTCTTCCGGCATTTCAGGGTCTGCTGCTGATATTGCTGTCGTCGTCTGTCTTTGGAGACGAACAGGTGAACTATGGCAAGCGCATCAAACCAGTCCTCATCGAACGCTGCGTTGCGTGTCATGGGGTTCTGAAGCAGGAAGGCGGCTTACGGCTTGATACGGCGGTGCTGGCCATCAAGGGCGGTGAGTCGGGGGCCGCGATCATCCCTGGTGATTCCGGGGCGAGTCTGCTGCTGAATCGTGTCACGGCGACTGACGAGTCAATACGGATGCCGCCCGAAGGTGAACCGCTGAAGCCGGATCAGATTGCCGCATTGCGGAACTGGATTACTCAGCAGGCGGAAGCTCCGCCCGACGAGCAACCTCAACGCGATCCGCGGGATCATTGGGCCTTCCGGAGTCCCACACGGGCCACTGTGCCGCGGATTGAGACGCCGTCGGCAGAGCAAGCTCGCTGGCAATACAATCCAATCGACGGATTCATCGCCGGTGAGCATCGCAGGCACGGGCTTGTGGCACAACCAGAAGCAGACAAGCGAGTCTGGCTGCGACGTGTTTCGCTCGACTTGACAGGCTTGTCGCCGACGCCCGAAGAACTCGCCACGTTTCTGGCTGATGAATCGCTCGAAGCGCACGACAGGGTCGTGACGCGGTTGCTCGACAGTCCGCAGTATGGACAACGCTGGGGACGGCATTGGATGGATATCTGGCGATACAGCGATTGGTGGGGACTCGGCGCTGAAGTCCGCAATTCTCAGAAACACATCTGGCATTGGCGTGACTGGATCGTCGATTCAGTAGGCTCCGATAAAGGTTATGACCAGATGCTGCGCGAGATGCTTGCCGCGGATGAACTCTATCCCAATGACCTCGATCGCCTGCGAGCGACCGGTTATCTGGCTCGGCAATACTTCATCTTCAATCGGACGACATGGCTGGACGAGACGATCGAGCACTCTGCGAAGGCGATGCTCGGGCTGACATTCAATTGCGCAAAGTGTCACGATCACAAGTACGACCCGCTTTCGCAGGTTGAGTACTACAAGCTGCGCGCAGTCTTCGAACCTTACCAGATTCGAACGGAGATGGTTCCAGGCGAGCCTGACTTTGAGAAGGACGGGATCCCGCGGGTATTCGATGCGCACCTCGACGTGCTGACCTGGCTGCATGTGCGTGGCGACGATCAGAATCCGGACAAGAGCTGTACGATGGAACCGGCTGTGCCCGCATTTCTGTCATCGGACGAATTGAAGCTGAAGATAGACTCCGTCTTGCTGCCGACCGAAGCCGCGTATCCCGGTCTGCGGGAATCTGTGGTCGCAACGCATCGCCAGGCTGCAGAACAACAGATCGCGGCCGCTCGTTCAGCCATTGAAAAGGCAGGTATGATGCCGGTCGAGCACGCTCAGCTCACCGCTGCCGTCGCTGAGAAGGCACTCCAGACTGCCGAAGCTCAGCTCGCCTCGATTGATGCACGCGCCGCAGCCGATCGGGCTCGGTATTTAGGCGCTGCATCCACCGCCATTTCATCCGACGAGACTGTGAGTGCGAAGTCCACGTCCACACAGGATCTTGCCATCGCCGCCGCGAAATCAGAACGCGTCCTGACAGCAGCCCGTGCTGACGAAGATCGGACTCGCGCAGAACTGACTCTGCTGCAGGCTGCCGCTGACAAGAAAGCCGAAGCCGAGCAAAAACTCGTGGCAGCGACGACTGCGCTGGAATCCGCCAATAAAGCGATTGACCTGCCGAGCGTAGAGTATACGCCGGTACCAGGGGCGAAGAAGACCCAGGAAGATTATCAGAATCGCAACGCGGGCCTGCTGTACCCGACAACGAGCACTGGGCGACGTTCGGCATTTGCGAAGTGGCTGACGGACGCGCGACACCCGCTGCCGGCGCGAGTCGCTGTCAATCACATCTGGATGCGGCATATGGGAAAGCCGCTGGTGCCGACCGTGTTTGACTTTGGTCGCAACGGAACTCCGCCGACGCACCCAGAGTTGCTCGATTGGCTGGCCGTGGAATTCGTTGAGCACGACTGGAGCATGAAACATCTTCATCGGCTGATCGTGACGTCGCAGGCCTATCGGCAGTCGTCCTCAAATGCCGGAGCCCCTGAGGCAAACCTTTAGGTTGATCGCGACAATCGATTCTACTGGCGGATGAACCCGATTCGTATGGACGCTCAGATCGTGCGGGACAACCTGTTGCATCTGGCTGGCGAACTTGACGTATCACTCGGTGGGCCGTCGATCCCTGTCAACGATGAAACGTCGCGCCGCCGCAGCATGTACTTTGTACACTCACACAACGACCACCAGAAGTTTCTGTCGATGTTTGACGATGCCAACGTGCTTGACTGCTATCGACGCGGGGAAAGCATTGTCCCGCAGCAGGCACTTGCTCTGGAAAACAGCCCGTTCGCCACGGCAATGGCAGGAAAGATCGCCGCACGAATCGCCGCCGCCAACCCGTCGGCATCCGACGCCGAGTTCATCCGGACCACATTCGTGACAGTCTTGTCGGTCGAGCCGACGGCTGATGAACAGGCCACGATGTCCGCGCTTCTCAAACGCATGACGGAACTGGCCCGAACCAACAATCGCCCGACCCCGGAGATTCTTGCCCGGACAAACCTCGTTCAGACACTACTCAATCACAACGATTTCATCACGACTCGGTGAGGGTTGGGATATCGATAAGAACACTGGGAATCCCAAAAGGATTATAGCCATTGTCGTTGCCGACATTTTGTGAACCGAATCGCTGCAAACACTGGACCATCTGCATGGTTTCACTCCCTGACCGGCATCAGGTATCGCCCCGGCCGTGATCCTACGGTATGACGGTCTCGAAGCAAGAGCCTCTCAGAGTTTGGTTTTCCGTCGGGCATGTCCCGGCGGGAACGCAACCGAAAGGCTACAACTGAACGCGGTAGGCTCTCCTCCCCTCATTTCGCTCGCTCGCCTTCGGCGAGCGAACGAAATGAGGGGAGCGGCTGGTAGGTGTGTGGTGTTGTAGCTTCTCAGTTGTCGCTCCGACCGGGTCAAGCTAGGCCGCAGCAAAGTTGGTATTTGGGTGAAATTGGGGTATCGGGAAATTGTGA
>JBBJME010000224.1:0-11977 GCA_037719765.1 Planctomycetaceae bacterium | reverse complement strand
CCAGATCGCTATTTGTCGCGCACCCCAGGCAGGACCTACATTGGGTACAGCCTCGTTCCAGAGTGGCAGGGCCAATGCCGGGCCAGTGTCGTTGAGGCCGATGACGAATGGCGTGTCGCCGACGAAGCATTCTGTACCGAGTTCTGTATCATTTGAACGTCGGATTCTCCTACTTCGATGAAAAACTTGGCCGCTGTTGGTATAAGCCCATTCCGGCAGAAGGGTCCCACTCTCAACGATTCACAAACTGATGTTCTTTGCACTCCCCATCGCATTCACACTCGCCGTCCTTGCGGTGCCGATTGTGGCGTTGTACATTTTGAAAGTCAGATTGCGGCGAGTGGCTGTCTCGACAAATCTGTTCTGGAAACAGATCTACGACGAGAAACCTCCGCGATCATACTGGAAGCATTTTCGGAATTTGTTTTCTCTTCTGCTGCAGTTGCTGTGCTTGCTGCTGATCGTCCTTGCAATTGCCGATCCGTATCTTTCCCGGCAGTTGCTGGATTCGCGGCGGCTGGTATTGGTGATCGACAATTCCGCCAGTATGCGCGCGACCGATGTGGCACCGTCGCGACTTGATGCAGCAAAGTCAGCCGCGTTAGGAATTATCGATGGACTGCGTTTCCGCGATGAAGTCGCAATTGTGCTCGCAGGCAGCACGCCGGAAGTCGTCGTCGGCATGTCCGAAAACTCCCCGACACTTCGAGATGCCATCAGCGCGATTCCATTTTCCGACAGTCCGACTCAACTCACCGCAGCCATCGACCTGGGACGTCGGTTGATTGGGCAACATCCGCATGGACAGGTCGTCGTGCTGACAGACGGCTGTGTCGATTCCGATGTAACCCGAAGCGTCAGCGAGGGTTATGAGTCGGGGAAAAGCACTGAGCAGGATTCTTCGCTGACGCCTCGGATTGGTGATCCCGCTTCACGCATTACTGATTCTGCTGAAAAATTCCCTGTCGAGTACCGGCTTTTCGCCACCGATGCTCCAAACGTTGGCATCACTCAATTGCAGGTGCGACGCAGCCTGATTGATCCGCTGGGCTATGAGATTCTGGCGTCGGTGCGAAATGCATCCGCAAACCCCGTTGCCTGTCGTCTTGAACTTTCGCTCAACGATTTCCCGGTCGATGTGATTCCGCTGAAGCTGGGACCCGAGGAGCGTTGGAGTCGTTCGATTGAAAAAACATCACTGGAAGGCGGGAGGTTACGGGGTGTATTGACGCAGATTCAGGCAAATGACGAATCAGATGTGTCTGAAAAGTCGAACGGAACGGATTTCGAAAATCAGGATTTTCTGCACACCGATGATTCAGCGTGGGCTTTGTTGCCGGGACGGAGGACTCAGCGAGTCCTGATTGTGTCACAGGGAAATCTGTTTCTGCAAAAGGTATTTGAAGCGAATCCACTCGTTGAGGTCACGATCCGCAAGAATTTTCCGGAACGATGGCCAGCGGATTCGATCATCGTGCTGCACGGAAAGGTTCCGAGTATCCTGCCACCGGGCGACGTGTTTGTCGTCGATCCGATTGGCAGTTGCGATCAATGGGAACAAGGCGATGTCATTGAAAACCCGATCGTGACGGAGCAGGACAAATTGTCTCCGCTGATGAATCACATTCGACTGGAGAACGTCCTGATTCCGGACGCAAAGCAGTTGCTGTTCAGGACTCCCCCACATTCGCTGGCGAAAACGCTGTCCGGGGAAACGGTGTATGCCGAAGTGAAACGACCAGAGGGAAAATGTCTGGTACTCAGCGTCAACCTTGATCGCAGCGACCTCGCGTTTCGCACGGCGTTCCCGATCATGACGGCAAATTTGCTCGGCTGGTTTTTGGGATCAACAGGTGAGCTTCAGCCATCGCTTTCCACTGGTGCCGTGACGACCGTAACGATTGATGAGATGGCAGCCGCAGCCGAAGATCTTGAGTTGATATCGCCTGACGGAGGGTCTTCGCCAGTTGTCGTGGCTGCCCGTGCAGATTCGCAGACAGTCACATCAAAAGCGACAGATCCGCCGACCGTCGACGGATCGGCAGAGACGACCATTGGTCCGTTGAACGAGGTCGGAGTCTGGGCTGTGATTCACCGCGTAAAAAATGCACAGACAAGAGTGGATTTCCCCGATAAGGTTCTGGCTGAAGTTGCGGTCAATCTGGCTGACGACAGAGAGACCGATCTGCGGAAGATGAAGGAAATCATCGAGTCGCCGCACATGCATTTTCCGTCAGCCGTATGGTTCAGTCGTCCATTTTGGTTTTACCTGATTCTGATGGCCTGCGTTCTGACAACACTGGAATGGTTCCTTTATCAAAGGAGGCTCATTTCATAATGCTTCCATTTGAATTCACTCGACCAATCCTGTTGGTCCTGCTCGTTCCGATCGCCGCGGCGCTGGTTTTTTGGTTTGTTCGCAGTTTGAGCGATTTCCCGAAACGGCAGCGGATTGCCTCGCTGGTGACTCGATCCCTGATCTGCCTGATGCTGGTCCTTTCGCTGGCGGGCTTGACGTGGCTGCACCGGACGCACGAGCAGTTTGTGCTGTTTGTCGTCGACCAGAGTCTGAGTGTGGATGAAAGCGCCGGGATGACGACGACGGAGTTTCTGAAACGGGCGGCGGACAAAAGGGATCTCACCACGTCGCCTACCTGCCGTTTGCCGCAACGATCGGACATGTTCAGGAGGATCCAGTGGTGTATGGTGCGGCCCCGTCGATTCTGGGGAAGCCTCAGAATGCGGCCGAAAGTATCTCGCCTTCAAGTGCCTCGGCCACTGAACAACGCACCCGCCGTGATGGCACGAATCTGGCAGCTGCCATCGAAGCTGCTGCCGGCGTGATGCCGCCGGGTTATGTGCCGCAGATTGTTTTGCTGACCGACGGCAATCAAACCGATGGCGATGCGGTGGCTGCCGCTTTAAGAAGCCGAATCCCTGTGACCACGATTCCGCTTCCAGCGCGTGCTGAACCGGAAGTGCAGGTGTCGTCCGTCGAAGTGCCTGCCGAAGTTCGTGAAGGCGAACCGTTCTTTGTCGATGTGACCATTCATTCCAATCACGACGACGAAGGTCTGGTGGAAGTGTTTCGGGGTGATCACAAGGTCGTCAGTGAAAAGCGTGTGCTCAAAACGGGTGAAAACAAGTTTCGCTTTCAGCAGTCCATTGACCAGGATCGCATGGCGGCTTTCAGTGTACGACTTTCGGGACTGAAGAACGACACGCTGCTCGACAACAATGCGGATGCCGGACTTGTTTATGCGGGAGGCAAGCCGCGCGTGCTGATCATCGAAAGCGATCCCGATCTGATTCGGGAACTGGCCTATGCCCTGGAAGACGAAGGGATTCAGGTCGATGTGCGTCCTCCGGAGGGAATGCCGGATACGCTCGCCGGACTTCAGAACTACGAACTGTTGATTCTGTCCAATGTGCCGGAGACCGCGTTAACTCAGCAGCAGATGGAAATCACCAGGACGTGGGTTCAGGAGTTGGGTGGCGGCTTTATCATGCTCGGAGGCGAACAGTCCTTCGGACTCGGCGGTTACTACAAAAGCACGCTCGAAGAAATTCTGCCGGTCCGCAGCGACTTCGAAAAGGAAAAAGAGAAGCCATCGCTGGGGATTGTGCTGGTGATTGATCGATCCGGTTCCATGGAGGGAGATCCGCTGGAAATGGCCAAGACAGCCGCCCGATCGGCCGTCGAATTACTGGGCAATCGTGACCAGGTCGCCGTGCTGGCATTTGATGATCAAACTTACGTGATCAGCGAAATGCAGTCTGCCGGCAACAAAGGCAAGATCAGCGACGAAATCGCTCGCATCGAATCCGGTGGCGGGACCAGCATGTATCCGGCAATGGCGATGTCCTTTGAAATCCTGAATTCGACATCTGCCAAACTGAAGCATGTGATCATGCTGACCGACGGAGTTTCCAATGCCGGTGATTTTGAAGGTATGGCGCAGCAGATGTTGTCGGCAAAGATGACGGTGTCGACGGTGTCTGTTGGCGGCAGTGCAGACACGCAGTTGCTGGAATCGATTGCCCGCATCGGCAAGGGACGCTACTACCTTGCTGAAGATCCATCGCAGGTGCCGCAGATTTTCGCAAAGGAAACCGTCACCGCCAGCAAGTCGGCCATTGACGAGCAACCATTCGTGCCGCAGGTCGTTCGAGCGACTCATGCGCTGCAGGAAATCGACATGGAAGCTGCCCCGTTCCTGCTGGGCTATGTGATGACGCGACCCAAACCGACCAGTGAAGTTATCCTGGCAACCGAAAAGGGCGACCCGCTGCTGGTGTGGTGGCGGTACGGCCTTGGTATGACGGCGGCATTTACGTCGGATGCCAAGAGTCGCTGGGCCGCGGAATGGCTGACATGGCCTGGTTATGGAAAATTCTGGACACAGGTTGTTCGTCAAACAATGCGCAAAAGTGACTCGCGGGGCATTCAGGTGACCGTCTCTCGCGACGGAAAGCAGGCCCACATTCTGGTTGACGCGGTCAACGAGATCGGGCAGTTTCTGAACGATGCGGAAGTGGAAGCGACCGTGATCAACCCGCAGTTGCATCGCGAAAAAACGCGGATGAAACAAACGGCTCCCGGACGCTATATGTCAGATTTCACCACGATGCAATCGGGTGCGTACAACATGGAGATCTCGTTGAAGCAAGGTGACTATGAAGTCTATCACCAGTCGCGTGGTTTGATCGTCGGATACAGCGACGAACTTCGGATCCAGCCAACGAATGAAGCATTGCTGAATGAAGTCGCCCGCATTTCCGGTGGCCAGTTCAACCCGAAACCTGAAAGACTCTTTGACCGCTCCGACAAATGGGCCACGCGCCCCACTGCGCTCTGGTCATGGCTGTTGTCGATCGCGGCTTTTCTGCTCATACCGGACGTTGCACTTCGAAGAATCGACTTCTCCCTGCATTTGCCGAGGCGCAAGGCAGGTGCCTCAGTCTTCAATTGAATCCGTATCTGAATTTCGAGATCGATTGCCGAGTGCAGCCCCACATTTGCAAACAGGCGGCCCGTCGGCGGCTGGAATTGCTCTGTTCGAGTTTTTGCAATTTCTTCAGAATCGGCACAGACCGTGCTACAATCCAAGTGGCTTGTTTTCCCAATAATTTCAGCCACCAAAGCTTTTTGCCACGATCTTCATGAGGCAAGGGATACTTTCGTGAATAAGAATATCGCGATGTCCGAAACCGATAGGGACCTTCCGAAGCATGTGAAGAACGGCTTCATGCGGTATCGCGATTTCCAACCGTTGACTCAGGGCGGTGAAGCGATCCTGCGAACCTGCGTCGATGAGAATCTTGGCCGCGTTGTTGTAATGAAGACTCTGCAGCCACAGTTTCAGAATCTTGAGACGTATCAGAAGCGGTTTCTCCGCGAAGCACGCGTGACAGCTCAAATCCCGCATCCGGCCACGATCCCGGTTTATGAACTCAGTCGTGATGCGGACGGCAACGCCTACTTCACCATGAAGAAACTTGGCGGCAGGGATCTGAGCGATATTCTCGATCAACTCTCAGCCAGGCATCAGCCCACGATAGATCAATATCCCACGGAGGCCCTGCTGAATGTGCTCATTCACGCTGGCCAGTGTCTGGCGTTTGCACATGATCATGGGGTTGTGCATCGTGACATGAAGCCTGCCAATATTATGATCGGCGACTACGGCGAAGTGATGGTTTTGGACTGGGGACTGGCCAAAGTCTGGGACATGGATGACAACGATGATGTCGATCAATTAATCCGAAGCGGTAAGCAGGTCATTTCAGGACGCCTCACGGGACGCGGCGATGTCCAGGGCACTCCGTTCTATATGTCACCGGAACAGGCGGTCGAAACGGGCGACGTGGACGGACGCTCGGACGTATACAGTATGGGGATTATTCTGTTTGAAGTGCTGACTGGCGATAGTTATATGTCCGGAAAGAACTTCAAGGAGATTAAACGCAAACTGCTAGAAGATCCAGTACGTCACCCCATTCGCGTCGCACCGAAGAAGAAGATCTCTCCGGAATTGAATGCCATCTGTCTGAAGGCATTGCAGCGTCAACCGGCGGATCGGTACCAGAACATGTCGCTGATGATCGAAGATCTGCGCGCGGCGATGCTGGGGAATCCGGTGTCGGTCTATAAGGAGCCGCTGCTCGCAAAGGTGCTCAAATGGCGAGACCGAAAAATCTTCAGTGTCGCTTCCGTCGTCTGGATGCTGGCCGGTGCGGGAATTGTGCTGATGGTGGAAGTTCTGTTCAATCTGATTTAGAGTCACTGCTGGAGATCTGAGATGCGTGTCATTCTGTCAATTCTTTTGAGTGCCTGTGTGCTGCATGTCGTATGTGCCACTGTCAAGGCTGACGAAAGCTGGCAGGCAGGCTTCGCCAGAACTGTCATCACGCCGCCGTCGCCGATGTGGATGTCGGGTTACGCTTCGCGCAATAAGCCCTCCGAAGGCACGATTCATGATCTCTGGGCCAAGGCGCTGGTCCTACAGGATCCGGACGGTCACAAGGCGGTGCTGGTGACTTTGGATCTGGTCGGCATTGACCGTACAACATCCCAGGCGATCTGTGAACGGTTGGCACAGAATCATGGTCTGCAACGGTCTGATATCACGCTTTCGACTTCGCATACGCATTCCGGCCCGGTGGTGGGCAAGAATCTGATTTCGATGTATTCGCTGGATGACGAAAACCTTCTGCGGATAGCGGAGTACACAGAATTCCTGGGTGATTCGATTGTCAGAATTGCTCAGGAGGCTTTTGCAAACGTGGCTCCGGCGTCTGTGCAGTATGGCTCGGGGCATGCGACGTTTGCCGTGAATCGTCGCAATAACCGCGAACCGGACGTGCCGGTGCTCCGCGAAGCCGGTCATTTGGTCGGGCCTGTGGATCACGAAGTGCCATTGTTGATTGTGCGCAGTCCTGAAGGTCAGCTTCGAACCGTTTTGTTCGGGTATGCCTGTCATGCGACGGTACTGAGCGGAATGGATTGGTGCGGCGACTGGCCGGGGTTCGCACAGTTAGAGATTGAACGCCGACACCCGGACGCGATTGCCATGTTCATGGCTGGATGCGGGGCTGATCAAAATCCGCTTCCGCGCAAGACTGTGGAATTGGCGACTGACTATGGCCGACAAATCGCGGACAGCGTCGATCGGGCGCTTGCAGGGCCGATGCGGTCGGTGAATGGGTCGCTGCATACGGCATATCGCGAAATCGACCTCGCGTTCCATGAACTTCCCTCGCAGGAGAAACTCGAAGTCGATTTAAAATCGGATAACGTCTACCTTGTTCGCCGAGCGGCTCATCTGCTTGAAAAACTGTCTCACGATGGCAAATTGTCCCCGACTTATCCATATCCCGTTCAGGTGTGGCGCTTGGGAGAACTTCAAATCATCGCTCTGGGTGGAGAGGTCGTGGTCGATTACGCATTGCGTCTGAAAAGCGAACTGCCAGCCTCAACCAACTGGATTGGTGCCTATTGCAACGATGTGATGGCCTACATTCCATCGGCCCGAGTCCTCAAGGAAGGTGGTTACG
This sequence comes from Planctomycetaceae bacterium, assembly GCA_037719765.1. Classification (GTDB taxonomy): domain Bacteria; phylum Planctomycetota; class Planctomycetia; order Planctomycetales; family Planctomycetaceae; genus SXXK01. Next base: position 4,420 of record JBBJME010000224.1, on the reverse strand, counting down.
AGGGCGAAACTGCCATGATCTATTACGGCCTTCCCACGAAATGGTCGGACGACGTGGAAGAACACATCGTGAAGGCCGTACGAGAACTGGCTGAAGAAGTTCGGTAATTCTCCGGTCATTGTCGGATTCCGTCATCACCACTGTGCTATCTGGAAGATTTCTGACCTTGAATTGGCAGGTCGGCGGACCGTTTCACGGTTTTCACGCGGATGATAATCGGTGAGCCGGACTCAACTTCCATGACCCGTTCCAGACTTCCCGTGAGGAGGACCGGTTGATCGACGAGCGATTCCGCCTTGACCTGCAGCCTGGGATTAGAGGAGACGTCGATTGGCCAGATTTCACCATCCGCATCAATCGTGATCTCACGAGAGTCGCTCGTGGGAGGTTTTGTGGCTCGAAGCGTCCCCTGAATGGTCAGTCGGGTTCCTTCTTTGTCTGTCGTCGCATCGCGTTCCGAAAGCGTCCAGACGTCGATGATCCAGCGGTCCTTGACCTCGGTCCCGGAAGTTTTCCGGAGTGTGCCGGTGACGATGACTGGCTCCTGATTGTGCTCCTGCGCGAATTCTCGCGCGGCCTCGTCGTGCATCTGGAGTTCCCAGACCGTGCGATTGAAGGTGATCGTGGTTCCTGTGGTCTCACCGCCGATGGCAACGACTCCGTGCCGCAAGCGACCGCAGCACTCCACTGAGACGGACGGCTTAGGAGGAGTGTTATCGACCATGCCGAACATAGACAGAGTCAGGCTGATTTCGGTGAGCAATTTCCACATTCTTCACTCCATCCGCGAGCGGGTTTTCAGATTATACGTCACCTGGTGGCAAAACGTGATGTCATTGAACGATCTGCCGCAACCGGGCAGGATCCACGATCATGCGGTTCTCAACGAGTCGTTGTCGAGGCACTTCAGTAAGCGGTGGAGTGCCATCCGAAGAGGTTCTGGACAGGAAAGAGATGTCCAGAACGCCGCCCGGAACCCTGGGGGGTGCTCCCTGACCCCAAAACTCTTTGAGGGCGGCGACCGAACGTGCATTTTCGTAAATCAGATCCCGCACTTTTGCCATCTGCGTCGGGGTCTGAGTGGGAGTTGAGAAGGTACTGCCCCAGACAAGCGCCGCAGCTCCCGCCACATATGGGGCAGCCATCGAAGTCCCGCTGTAGGTATCATACTTGTTGTTTCGCGTCGTGCTGAGAATCTGGACTCCTGGTGCCCCAATGTCTACCGACAGCTTTCCATAGTGACTGAACGAACCACGCACATCGTTCTCATCAATCGCCCCAACCGAAATGATGTTTGCTTGACGCAATGACGAAGGATAGCTCGGCCGCTGGTCATTGTTGTTTCCTGTTCCACCTGTATTTCCCGCAGCGGCGACAAACAGTACCCCCTTCCGTTCCGCACGGGCAACAGCCTCGGCCAGTTCCGGTGAGGTGTCGGGGCCGCCCCAGCTGTTGCAGAGGATGTGCGCCCCATTATCGACCGCCCAATCAATGCATTTCACCGCGTCAGACGTCGCACCCGCGCCATCTGGCCCCAGGAAGCGAAGGGCCATGATCTGCGCCTTCCAGGTCACGCCAACCACGCCGACCCCGTTGTTTCCAGTTCCGGCAATCGTGCCCGCGACATGTGTACCGTGGTTCTCCTCATCCAATGGATCGTCGTCGTTGTCGTAGAAGTCATATCCATGTTTTCCCCCTCGGGACCACATATTGTCCCGCAAGTCGGGATGTCGGTAATCGACCCCGCTATCAATGACGGCCACAACGATTTTCGATGAATCCTGAATGAGAGGCCAAACCTGTGTGGCACCGCTATTCTTCATGCCCCAGAGCTTGTTGAGAAATGGATCGTTCGGTTTGGAGTCCATGATGGATGGACGAATTTCTCCGGCTGCTTCGAGCTTTGGAATGGACATAATGTAGTCAGGTGCCACAAAGGCCACGGCACTGTCGGCCATCAGAGTTTCAACGGTGCCTGAAGTCACGGCTCCCTCGGGTTCCACGATCAGGAATGAGCCATTTTTGTAATCCTGAAGCACGTTCAGCCGGGCGGCTTTGAGCGTCTCATCCGAGGGCTTGTTGTCCTGATTTGGATAGCTGATCAGGAGACGAGTTGATCGCACCTCAATTTTTGGTATCTCTTTGTCAACACCGGCGGCCATCGTACGCATGGCCTGCTCTTGTCCAGGCAGAACCTCAAACACCGCTTTCCCACCGCGACAGATCCCCATGAAATGGGATTTGGAGTGCCGGACGAGAACCAGCTCCGAAGAGAGTCGCTTCTCCGAATTGCATTTCGCGCGCAGTCTGTACGCTTCGGCAAACAGAGGCGGGCACATGCACATAAGTACGCCGCAGACCAGGATCAGGAAGCGATATGTTCGCAGTTTCATGGGTACCTCGACAGTCTCAATGCAACGATCACGATCGCTCATCAATAACAGTGTCGTCTTGAGTGTCGGGGACGCACTGAACCGACCTCGCTTCTTAATCGCACATGTTGCAGGAGATACGAATTTTGGGATGCTTCCAGGATGCATCGCCTCGTGGCGGACGGTAACTGGGAGAGCCAATTCGGTAAAGGTCATTCTCCCGAGCAAACGACTGACGGCATCTTGATGTAACGATCCTGAACCAAGGCGTCCGATCTGAAGTCTGGCAGGAACTTTGCCTCTTGAAGTCAAACCACCCAATATCGCTGTCATTGTATCGGCAGAATTGACCTATTCCTGTTTTACGAATCCGCATACATTGCCGACTCTCTCCCGCATGTGGCAACAATCGCCAGACATCCTGATGGCTGCCTCTGCTGCAAGCAAAAATTTCTCCTGGTTGTGATCTGGATCTCAACGACTCGAAACATCCCGGCAGCTGCCGTGAATGTTCGCATCGACACCGGATTGCAGCATTCTCTTTTGCTCGTTCGAACACCATGAAAATTTCTCTACCGCATGTGCTGCTGGGGTTGGGATCCTGCTGCGCGTTCACCCAGCTAATCGGGTGCATGCCAATGGCCGGAACGGGAACATTTCCGAATGGATACCCCGGTCAGCCGACTGGGATCTATAACCCACAACCCTATCCTGGTGGCGGTCCGTGGCATCCCGTCGGTTATCCTCGATTTCCTGGCGGCCCAGGCATACCAGTTGTAATGAATCCCACCCCGTCTCCGGGGACAACACCGGCACCACCGAATGTCCCATTGCCGAATCCCGGAAAAATCCCAACAATTCCCATAGGGCATCCAGCGCCTGCTCCTGCGCCATCGGAACCAAAGGACGATTCGACCGCCTTCTGGAGTCCGTGGCCACTGCCTCCACGCGGAAATCAATCAGGTGTTCGCGCAGTGGGTTTTAAGGGCGCAGCCGCTGAAGGCGTCATGAACCCGCGAGGCTCTCGATCGAGCGGTCTGCACGATGAGGTTGCCGGAAGTTCAGGAAACTACGTTCGCCGCCAGCAACTCATCGAAGACGCCAGCCCCACTCCGAAAGAAAATCTTAAGTATCGAGGCGGCAGAATCATTCGCGACCTCTTTTACGTCAATCTTTACGTCAGTGGCGACACAGAATGGTCCGCAGCAGATGTCGAGCGAATCGATGGCAGTCTGTCAGCTGCGATGCGCGACGAGCATTTGAACAATGTGCTGCTGCAGTACTTCAACAATCAACACATTAGTTCCACCGCACTGCCGTCGCACCCTCTTGTGGGCTATACGCCAAAGACAGTCTCTCGCGGCGATATTCAGAACTATGTTACCTATCTTCACCAAAAGGGATTTCTCCGGTCCTATGATCTCAAGAATACGGTCTTCAATTTTCTGCTGCCGCCCGGAACTGTTCTCACAGCTGACGACCGAGCCGCAAAAGCCCAGCATGTAGACATTCACGCGCTCGCCGGCGCTGAAACCATTGAAACGCACAACATTGTGCCGGAAATTGAAGTGGTTGACTCCTTGAACGGCCTGGGTGGCTATCATGGATCTGTCGTGATTGCCAATGGCGGAAGAATCTATTTTTCGGTCGACGTTCATTCGCAACGCTTTGCAAATGGAGCCACGAACGGTATCCCCGTGTTCAACGAGCCATGGAAGAATGTGGTAGCAACGCTCTATCACCAACTGGTCGAAGCTCGCACGGACCCGGATGTGGAAGATGCGATTCGAGATTCCTCCGATCTTAACGCAGACCGCTACCTTGGCTGGGTCTCCGACTCCGGTCTGGAAATCGGCGACTTCCCGATTCACGCAAACGTTCCGATCACGAGTGTTGTGAGAGAAGTTCCGCTCGCAGACGGAAGTGGCATGGTGCCTGTGCAGCTGCCGTATTCCAACTTCGTACAGGGTCCCGAAGGTCCGATCCCACAACCACACCCACTGCCTTAACGCTGGCGAGATCGCAATGGACCATTGATATACCTCATG
>JBBJME010000464.1:0-2670 GCA_037719765.1 Planctomycetaceae bacterium | reverse complement strand
ATCTCTCGGACGTGATAGAAGCCCTGGAGCTGATGCCTGAAGAGTGGTCGGGTTACGTGAATCGTCAAACGGGCGAAGTTCTGTCGATTCCCCATGAGGCATTCGCAAGGCTGGAACCTGACGACGAGGACGAATCGCAGCTCTGTGAAGCGGACGAAACCATGGTGGCGCTGGCTCACGACATCGAATCCAGCACGCACTTCGCTCGATTGCCGGGAAAGTTTGAAATTCACGAATGGTCGATCATGCGGGAATTCTGTGACTCAGTCCACGATGTCGAACACAGAGATCAATTGCTGGAGGCAATTCATGGCAGCGGAGCGTTCCGTTTCTTTCAAAGCACACTTCGGCGACTCGAGCTGCGGGACGCGTGGCATCGCTACAAAGACGCAGCCATTGAACAGATCGCAATCCGCTGGCTGGAGGCTCACGACATCCCGTGGAAGAGGAATGTCGCGGCAGATCCGGCGGACATCGACTAATGCGTCGTACGGCGAGTGGTCGCAGTCACACGGATGTGTCGATCACTCGCAGCTTCAGCCAGCCACTCCAGAGGTTGACCAAATGCGGCATCGAAACGAACTTTGCTTCGCTTTAGTTGCTTGAGCCGTGCATCAGCAGTTTCCCCCTGCGTCACGATGTGCAGGCTGATCGTTTTTTTCGTAAAGCCGACGTTGGCTGAAAGTTTCACGCCGGTTCGTCCGAAACCACGATCGTAATACGCTTGTGGTGATGCTTTGATGCATTCAAACACGTAGCCCTGAACCATTCTGTGTCCCCTCGATATTCAATGCGGAAAGCTCGACGTGATCATGACGTCGGCTTTTTAGCCAGAGACGGAAAGGCATGTCCCCACGGAATCACAAAACGCACTGAGACAAATGGATGAGAGCCATCAGTGATCTCAGTGACAATGACAGATCTATTGATCGGCAGGATGTTGTTCTCGTCAGACGGCTTGTATGCGACTACTTCAAACGCGATTTGTGTCGCAAGAGCGAGAGCATATCGACGCGCTTGCCACGAAAACTTTCCACCCACCGTCAATGGCGATGCCGTCGCCTGGGAGACCACTTTGTTCTCAATAACAAGCAATTCAGAGAGCACCAAGTCTGTCTCGCCTCCCGCTTCCTTATTGCCTTCGACGACTTTTGCTTGCCGAGCAGACATGTGCTTTCGAAGCTCACCCTGGAGTTCCCGCTCCGGCAGCGACGGACGGTTAACAAACTGGCCATTCCGTGCTGCAGCCAACATAAACGTCAATAAATGCGAAAGACCTTCAAGCACAGCCTTATGCACAGATGGTGCAAGTCCCGCCGGATTCGCCTCAACAAATCCTTTGAACAATTCTGCAGCGAGATCGTAGCCATCCACCTTGAGTTCATCAGGAATCGCGGCTCGAAGCTCTTCAAGCCGAAGCGGAACAAGTCGCACTGTTTCGGTCTGATATGCTAGTGCACAATCTTTGCTGCAAAGACCAGCCTCCAGCGCTTTGTCGAACCACTCATGCTTAATCTGTCGTTCCGTTTTTGACGCCCGATCTGCTGCGGCGTCCATGACAAGTCCATATCGCTCGAAGAACACAATGCGTGAGGCCAGGCCGACAGCTGGAACAAAGTCCCGATGGGTGAAGACGAAGCCGCATTGCTTCTGATGCTCGTACGCCTGGGACCACTTCTCTGGATCGAAAAAGAGATTGGGCGTTGCGACGTATCCATCTTCGGTTCGTGTCAGAATGTCGCCGCCACGCACTGCGACCTTGTTGACGGGAAGGTCAACAACGATGTGCTCTGGATTCAGTTGCAGAACCGATTTCCTGAGTCCCTCAATTTTCTCGATCAACAACTTTGCCTTATCAAAGATGACTTTCGCAATGTCATCACATCCATTGAGCGTCGATAGTTGGCTGAGAGGCCCATTCCACAGCAGTGCCCGGGCATCGCGTTTTTCTGCATCCGGAAGTACGGAGATACCAGAAATAAATCGTGGAGCGAAGGCGAACGCTCGGTAGTGCACTTCACGATTATGGATCAGATTCGCCAGCTGCTTGCAGCGATCATTGCCGCCGTTGATTGCTGCGTCTTTGAGCATTCCTCCAATGACGAAAATGACCGTGTCGTCAGGATAGTCGAAGAACAGTTCTCGTACCGCAAAAGGAGTTCCTCTTTCTTCTTCGGCCAGCTGGATCAGCCGCCTCACCATAGCTTCAGCAGACCGAACCTTATGATGGTAGTAGAGTCGATCATAAAGGATCGCTCGTCCCACAATCATCTGCTCGTAAGCTCCAAGACCACTCAGGGAGATTCCGATTTCATGGTACTTCTGGTTCGGGGCAGCCTCCGCCCTCGCTTTCATTTCGGGGTTTGAAGTGACAGTTGGAGTCAGCCGCTTCGACAACACCTCGTGTATGTTCAAGTCGGTCGTGGGCAGCACCCGGGTAAACCAGATGAGCCATTCCTAATTGCCGCACTCCCCGCAGCCGTTGCAGAAGCGGGCTGTCGAGTAGCAGAGTTTCCCATGGAAACAGAACGATGTCACCCCAGACGGGGTCATTGAAGGTTTTTGGATAACCACGCAGTTCGCGTTCGAGACGTTTCTTCGCGGGAGCGACCCACTGTTCTGCCTTCGCCGACAGTTCGTTCCAAAGTGTTGGTGCAACTCGAGCCAGTT
>JBBJME010000223.1:0-12026 GCA_037719765.1 Planctomycetaceae bacterium | reverse complement strand
AAGCCGGGTGGCGATGGCAGTGCCCATTCCAGTGTGTCGCCGCCCCACGGATTCGCCGCGGCTTCAATTCCGTAGCGGGCCGCATACAACACGTTGAAGACGAAAACCAGGAACCCGGCCGCCAGCACGAAGGCACCAACCGTCGCCAGCAGATTCAAACTGTCGAATCCCAGGCTGGCAGGATATGTATAAACCCGCCGTGGCATACCGAGCAGTCCCAAAATATGCATCGGGAAGAAGCAGACATTGAAGCCGACAAACGTCAGCCAGAAACTCCACTGCCCAAGTCGTTCGCTCGGCATTCGACCGCAAAACTTCGGCAGCCAGTAGTACACACCCGCCAGCATTGGAAAGACAGCGCCGCCGATCAGCACATAGTGGAAGTGAGCCACCATGAAATAGGTATCATGCACCTGCCAGTCGAAAGGCACCACCGCGACCATGACGCCAGTCAATCCCCCCAGTACGAAGATGAAGACGAAACCGAGGACGAACAGCAGCGGCGTCAATAAACGCGGGCGCTGGCGCCACAGACTGGCAATCCAGGCAAAAATCTGAACGCCGCTGGCAATGGCGATCATCAGGCTCGCGCCGGCGAAAAAATAGAGCGACAGCTCCGGCAGTCCCGTCGTGTACATGTGATGCACCCACAGTCCAAAGCTCAGAAATCCCGTCAGCAGGATGGCGACAACGATCCAGGTGTAACCGATGATCCGCCGCGAGAACGTACAGACGATCATCGACACGACGCCCGTGGCCGGCAGAAAAATGATATAGACCTCCGGGTGTCCAAAGAACCAGAACAGATGCTGCCAGAGCAGATGATTGCCGCCCTTTTGATCGTTAAAGAATCGTGTGCCGAGATCGTGATCCAGCTCGAGCAGCAGCGTTGCCATGAAGAGCGTGGTAAACGCAAACACGATCATGACGGCTGTCACCAGCCAGGCCCAGGCATACAGCGGCATCCTGTCGAGCGACATTCCCGGCGCGCGCAAACGGAGGATCGAGATCGTCAGCTCCGCACCGGCAGCAATGCCGGCCACTTCGGCTGCGCCCAGTCCCACAACCCAGAAATCGATTCCCTTGCCGGCAAAGGCGGGCGAAGACAGGGGCGTGTATGCGAACCAGCCGATGTCCGCGACCGCGTCAAAGAGGAATCCGGAAAAGAAGATCAGGCCGCTGAATAAAAAGACCCAGTAGCTGAACGCAGTCAAACGCGGATACGCCAGATCGCGAGCACCCAGCAGCCAGGGCAAGAGCATCGCCGCCAGTCCTTCCTGAAAGGGGACGGCGAACAGATACATCATGACGGTGCCGTGCATCGTGAACAGGCGATTATATACTTCGGGCCCGAGAAAATTGTTTTCGGCGCGGGCCAGTTGAATGCGCATCAACAGAGCAAACACACCGGCCACAAGGAAAAATGAAAAACTCGTTACCAGGAACCGCATGCCGATCAAAAAGTTGTCGACGGTCGCCAGTTGACCGGGAAAGCCCGTGGGCTCGTCCCACGTCTGCCTGAATGCCTCATGATTCGGAGCCAGTGACTGTTCGCTGGATTTCGGCGATTCGATCATTGCAGGCTCTCCAGATACGAAACGAGCGCCTGTAAGTCATCCGCTTCCAAATACGTGCGCGGCATTTTGATTCCAGGCTTGATCGCCTGCGGATCCGCGATCCACCCTGCCAGGTTGCCCCGAGTATTCGGCAGCATTGCTCCGCCGATCATCCGGCGGCTGCCCAGGTGCGTCAGGTCCGGACCGACATTGCCCGCAGCCTGAGTTCCCTGAATGGAGTGGCACTGCACACAGCCCGCAGTCAGAAACACTCGCAGGCCGTGCTCTGTGATCGACGTTTCCGGCTCGGGAGGTTTTGCTTTCTGTGCGACCAACCAGGCATCGAAATCTGCGGGTTGCAATGCGATCACTTCAAACGCCATGTTGGCGTGCTGAGTGCCGCAATATTCGCCACACTGACCGCGAAAGACGCCCGACTCATCTGCTTGAATCCAGAAGGCATTTTCGACGCCTGGGATCATGTCACGTTTGCCGTTCAGACGCGGAACCCAAAAACTGTGGATGACATCGGTGCTTGTAAGCTCCAGCCGCACGGGCTTACCGGCGGGGATGTGGATTTCGTTGGCAGACACAACTCCGCTCTCCGGATAGCGAACTTCCCACCACCACATATGGCCGACCACGCGGATCGTAAGAGCGTCTTCGGGCATCCGCAACCTCGCCGACACTGTGAGCGAGTAAACATACAGCGGCGTCAATACCAAAACGGGCAGGATGATTCCTCCGGCAACGACAAATCCCGTTCCGCCCCAGGGCGGCACCGTTCCCGCATTTCGGATCGTTCCGGTTTCGGAAGCGGCCATCCCGCTGGATCCGCGAAAGATTCCGTAAAGCAGCAGAACAATCACGAGGATAAACACGGCGGTGAATGCACCGAACATGATCCACCACAACCATGCGATTTCCGCTCCCGCCGGTCCGGCCGGATGCAGCATCGACTGGGCTGGCGCATCCGAAGTGGCGAGCAAGTGCAACGTCGACATCTTACCGGCGGACGACATGGGGCTACTCCTGGGTCCGGCGGAAGGTCTGCGCAACAAGCACGAACGCGACAACTCGTTCAAGGTCGTCTTCAGGAATTCGTTCCGCATAGTCCGGCATCGCGACGCCCCGGGGAGGATGCAGAATGTACTGGCGCAGCTCGGTCTGAGAATAAATGCTGTCCATCCGCGCCAGGTCCGTCCCCACATTCGCGTGGCCGGAACCGGCGACGGAGTGGCAGCTCGTGCAGCCATACTGTTGAAACAGCATTCGCCCCTGTTCGGCTTCTGCGGCCAGGATAACACCCTGCGGTGTCGCCGGGGGATGGATCGCAAGGTGTGCTGTCCATGGGGATTGATGCCTCAGCCAGCTGAGCGCGAGAATCGCCACGACCATCAGCACGACGAGCGTGGTGGCCACCGGCCGGTTGCGCCAACCTCGCATTGGTGAACGGTCCACGAAAGGGAGCAGGACGAGGCAGAAAAAAGTCGCGATGGGAATGAGCCACTGAAATGTCGGTGCAACGGACGGCGGCAGCAGCGCCACGAGCGCGCTGTACCACGCAAACCACCATTCTTCGCTGACGGGAGACGCGATTCTTTCGCTGGCGGGTGCCATTAACTCCCGCGGTCCGAAAGTGAGTGTCAGACCGATCGACAGTGTGAGAGCCACGATGGACCAGGGCGAGATTTTGATGAATGCCGTCGGAAAGAAAACTTCCCCTTTCACCGGATGCTCGGCCTGCTCGTGATACAACTCACGCTGCTCTTCCACCGTTTCAATCGGCTCCTTGCGGTCGGCCAGTGTGGTTGTCCCATGCAGAATCACGAGATAGACGTGGTAACCGACCAGCAGCAGCAACACCAATGGCACCAACACCACGTGCAGTGCAAACATTCGGCTGAGCGTCAGGGAAGTGATTTCCGGACCGCCCTGAGTCAGGAACACGAGTCGTTCGCCCAGGCCGGGAACGTTCTGCAACGTCGCCAGCAACGCCCGCAATCCATAATAGCCGCGCTGGTCCCAGCGCAGCACATAACCGAGCAGCGACGTGGTCAGTACAATCGCCAGCAGCATCACACCGATCAGCCAGGTTGCCTCGCGCGGTGATTTGTAACCTCCTAACATTAATTGGCGGCAAACGTGCAGGAAAAGCATCACCACCATCATCCCGCCCGACCAATAATGCAGTCCGCGAACGAACCAGCCGAGGGTCTGCTGATGGGTGATGTACTCGACACTTTGATACGCTTCGTCCACCGCAGGAGAATAGCCCATCGACAGGAACACGCCGGTGATCACGAGCACGGTCAACAGGACAAGCAAAGCCATGCCATCCCCATGGTACCACGGATCCTTCGGAACATTGCGATCGAGCACATGGTCCCAAATGGGCCGTAGTCCAAACCGATCGACGATCCAGCGCAGTGACTTTGAAAGCATCAGCATTCTCCATCACGAGGCAGGGGGAATGGACGCAACGTCGATCTCAAGCACTTCCTCGCGGATTCGATGCGAGTATCGATGCATCGGAGAACTGGCGGGACCCGCGAGCCTATGGCCATCCGGAGCAAAAATGCCGCCGTGACACGGGCACAAAAAGCACCCGCTGCCGGGTTCATGTTCCAAAGGACAACCAAGGTCAGTGCAACTCCGCGAGAAGACAACGAGATCCGCTTCCGAACGTCGCCAGACGAAGACTGACTGTTCGCCGAAAGTTCGCGGCCAGGCATTCTGATCCGCGGAGATAATGCCGCGACTCACTTTGCCGGTCGGAAAATTGCTCAAGTCGCCGACTGGCCGCCACGATTGCTGCCGTGACCGCATGGCAGGCGAAATTCCCGAGATCAACACTGGAATACCCACAACGCAGGCAACTACGGCGGAGCAGCCGACGACGAGCAGACCGGAAACGGTTCGTCGGTTCATGGCCTCAGGTCTCCGGTTTGGTGTGGCAAGCATGATCCAGATTGCGATGGGCCAGGATCGGTTGGTAAACGGCCATCTTGCGCGATATGAAGTCAACATCAACATTCCCGCCGTCGCGACCTCGCCGACATATCCAAGAGAGTGCAATATAACCGATGGGGTCGCCGTCACCACTTTCGCAATACACTATTTCATGCGAGAAATTCAGCAAACCCCGTACCGGTTGCCAAAAAGCTGCGTGCTACCGGCACTGCAAGAAGGCGTCAACGGCGGCCCGTTCGATGTGTTCAGACTCGAAGAGACCCGCGGAAGCCCCTGGCGGCATAGTACGACTGTGCGCCGTTGTGATAGATAAACACCTTGCCGTAGCGCCGGTCACAGAACAAGGCTCCACCGAGGTCCCTGATTTCAGGCGGCGTTCTGATCCAACTCGAAGTCTTTGTATCGAAGTCGCCCAGCTTCTGAAGTTCACGGTACTGTTCCTCCGTGAGTAGGTCGATACCCATCGCGGCTGCCATCGCGACAGCGCTGTTATCCGGCTTGTGCTCTTTCCGGGACTTGTCGTTCTTGTGCCTTCATAGAATTTAGTATGCTTTCAGGCGGTGGCGGTACTGCAGAGAACCCGCAAGCGGACGCCTCATGCTTCACAGTCGCACGGGCACACCACGGTCGGCCATGTAGCGTTTGGCTTCGTTGATCGTGTACGTGCCATAATGAAAAATGCTGGCTGCCAGAGCGGCACTGGCTCCGCCGGCAGTGACGGCCTGGTAAAGGTGTTCGGGTGATCCGGCACCGCCACTAGCGACGACAGGGATGGAAACTGCATCTGCGACAGCTCGAGTGATTTCAATGTCGTAGCCGTCCTTCGTGCCGTCGGCGTCCATACACGTCAGCACGATCTCACCAGCGCCGAGACGCTCCACTTCGCGTGCCCAAGCGACGGCTTCCAGTCCCGTCGGGACTCGGCCACCATTGATGTGCACGTCCCAAAACTCCTTACCATCCCGCTGAAGTCGCTTTGGGTCGATATTGACGACGATACACTGGCTGCCAAATCTCAAAGCTGCCTCACGGACGAAACTCGGCCTTGTCACAGCGGTCGAATTGATCGACACCTTGTCGCATCCGGCGCTCAATAAGCGACGAATATCGTCCACTGTGCGAATTCCACCACCGACGGTCAGCGGCATGAACACAACTTCCGACGTCCGCGCGACGACGTCCAGAATAATGTCCCGCTGTTCGTGACTGGCGGTGATGTCCAGAAACACAAGTTCGTCGGCACCCTGCTGTTCGTACCGCTGAGCGATCTCGACCGGGTCGCCAGCGTCCTGGAGATTGACAAAATTCACTCCCTTGACCACTCGGCCTGCGTGAACGTCGAGACAGGGAATGATACGCTTTGCGAGCATAAGATGGGTTTCCGGAATTTTGCCGCAAATGCGACAGTCTGTGTTGCGGAGAGTATCTGACCGACGACACTGCAGCCTTTCAATCCTGAAACGGACCAGGGTCGGCGGTTTCGCTGATTCTGAATGATTCTATAAAAAAGGATCAGGAACCCGTAGTGCGCGCACCCTCTGGGCCATTTGGCTGTGGTTCCTGACCCCCCAAACTCAAACAGCATTATTCACTGTCAGTCAACCTCGATGACCGCACCAATTTCTGCATGGGAACGAATCGTTCCGGTTCATCTCGGATCGCGAAGCTACGACATCGTGATCAACGAAGGCGGTACATCTCAGGCTGGTTCGCTGTTGGCCGGATGGCTGAAGCTGGACACCGCGAAAGGCCTGCGCGTCCTGCTGATCGCCGATGCCGCTGTGTATGACCTTCATGGTGCTGCTGTGCAGCGGAGTCTGGAAGGAGCCGGCGCGGAAGTCCGTTCCGCCATCGTGCCATCGGGGGAACAGACTAAATCCTATGCGCAGACTCAGGCGCTGTATGATCATCTCGTCGACATGACCGCTGACCGGAAGACGCTGATCGTTGCAGTCGGTGGCGGCGTGACAGGTGATCTCGCGGGATTTGTCGCGGCAACCTATGCGCGAGGATTGCGATTTGTGCAGGTGCCGACGACTCTGCTGTCGATGGTGGATAGTTCCGTTGGCGGAAAGACGGGGATCAATCATCCTCGCGGAAAGAACCTGATCGGCGCGTTTCATCAGCCACTGGGTGTGATCATCGATCTGGCGACGCTGAAGTCTCTGCCGGATCGTGAGTATCGTTCAGGCCTGGCGGAAGTCGTGAAGTACGGAGTCATCCTGGATGCAGCGTTTTTTGCGTTTCTGGAACAGAACATTGCCGGCTTGAATTCACGCGATCCTGAAGTGCTGCGGCATGTCATCGCTCGCAGTTGTGAACTCAAGGCCGATGTCGTGCGTCAGGATGAATATGAAACGACAGGATTGCGGGCTGTGCTGAATTACGGGCATACGTTCGGCCATGCGTTTGAAGCGCTCGCCGGATACGGAACGCTGCTGCATGGCGAAGCGGTATCCATCGGCATGATCTGTGCCAGCCGTCTTGCGGAATCGCTCGGTCGCGTTCAATCGAGTGACACGCGCCGCCAGAGTGACTTGCTGTCTGCGCTGCACCTTCCCGTCACTGTGCCTGCTGAAATGCAGGCGCGTCACGATGACATTCTGGGCTGTATGATGCTGGACAAGAAAACCGAAGGCCGCGAACTGCGTTTCGTGCTGCCTTCACGCATCGGCCACGTTGAAACCGTTCGCGGCATATCACCAGACATCGCGTTGCGATGTCTGTGAGTCGCCCTTTGTTCCCATCTGAAAAGGATTTTGAGATGTCAGTGATTGGATACTTCGAAGCGTTTCCGCAGAAGAGTCAAACTGAACTGCGAAACACAACATTTCCGGAAGGCTGTGGCAACATTCCCGCCGGAATATTCCTGTTCATGGAATACTTCTGCACGGACCTGAGTTGCAATTGCGAGCGAGTTATTATCAAAGTTCTGCATCCGAAATCCGAATCGGATCAACATCCACGCGAAGTCGCCACAATCAGTTACACCTGGAGTCCTGGCGCGGATGAAACCTGGCGGAAAACGAATGCAGAGTTTTCCAATCCCTTTCTGGATCCTTTCCATCGCCAGGCATCGTACGCTCAGGAGCTACTGGAATTCTGGAGCGACATGGTGGAGAACGACACGGTCTACGCACAACGTCTGAAAACGCATTATCGCGAGTTGCGTGAAAAGTTGGGCAAATCGGAACGGCACGCAACAGCATTCGATCCCTCCGCCTTTGACGCACCAATGAACCGAGAAGAACGCCGCCGCCTTCGCAAGTCCCGGCCAGGCAAGCACGCGCGCCGCTGAGACACGGATTCCGACTTGAACGATGAATAGGGGACGATATGAACTGCGTACCTTGGTATGTGGTCCCTTTTTGCTCTATTCTATTGATATCAGACTGGCCAAGTCGATTGGATGACCAAATCTGTTTGGTGTTCTGACTTCGCTGTTGCGCAGCAAATATTCCATACAGTTTCTTTATGTGGCCTTTACTCTTCCTTTACTCTTCCTTTAGCTTTATGTAGTGGTGACTCCTTTATGGTGACAATTCGCTCGTGCGTTATTCTGTCGATTTCGGCGATCTTCGTTGGTTGCTCTCAGGGTGATAACGCAATGGAATCAGATCAAGTCGAAGTTCAATCTGAATCATTAGGACTAGCGGAAGATGAGCACATCCCGTCTGCGGAGCTAACGCAAGCGACGGAGTATCTCCAAAACATTGGTGTTACCAGAATCACCGAGTCGAGTATTCACGCCTCAGACACACGCATTCAGGACAAAGACCTTAAGGTGTTCGCAAACTTTCCTGAAGTGACCACCATTTCATTGGGCAAGACGTCAATCGACGGAAGCGGTCTGAAGGATTTGAATTGTCCACAACTGGAAAGTCTCCTGCTGTTTGAATCACAGATCAGTGATGACACATTGAAGCAATTGCCGGTGCTTCCGAAACTTGGGCGATTGTCGCTTGCGGACACAAACATCGACGGCAGTTGCCTGGAGCATGTCGCGAAGTTTTCCGAGATCGACACGCTCGACTTGGCTGGCACGAAAGTGACGGATGAGTCGCTGGCGTTTCTTTCGTCTCTCAAGAAGCTGAAACGACTTGACTTGCGTGGAACGCCAATCACAGATGTGGGTATCAAACACCTGTTGAATTGCCCGGAACTTTATGTGGTCAATCTGTCCGACACAGGCGTGACAGATGAAGGCGCGATAGCACTGACTTCGGCGTTCGAATTGTTCAGGATTGATCTGGATGGAACGTCGGTTTCCGACAAACTTGTTGAAAGTCTTGTCGAAACTTCTTCGGATTCCCTGCGAATATTGCGGCTTCGCAGTACCAAAATCACTTCCGTAAGCGCACCGTTGTTTGGTCAGCTTGAAGCAATGACCATGCTGGATGTCCGCGACACGACAATCCCCTATGGCGACGTCGCATACCTGGAAGACTCGCTCCTGAAATTGAACCAACCAGAGTAGCGTTGATTAAGAATTCTCTTCCGGGCCTTATGTCTCCCCTCGTGCGATCGTTTTCATTAGCTCTGGCATGAATTGCGATTAGTTCTCGCAACGCCCGGCACTGCTTGAAAAGACAAAAAGGAAAAACACAAAGGGTCAGGGGAAAGACAAAAAAAAAGTCAGGGCCAATGCTGTTCGACACGGACCTTGCATGGGATTGACGCACGTTCTCACTCGCAAAAATAATTATCATTGGCACACAAATTGCGCCAGCACGCTGCGTTGAATTCTGTCTGCCAGAGTGACATTGGGCGTAACGGGACTGGGTAAGGCGGGGTAAGGGGTAAGGCTTGGTAAGGGGACGCAGGCGGGGTAAGGGGATGCGGCTCATTGAGGCTTGGTAAGTGTGGCTGGGTAAGTGGACGTAAGCGGGGTAAGGAGCGGGGTAAGGTGACGAGGAGCGGGGTAATGTGACGCAGCTCATTAGGAGCGGGGTAAGGGGTCGGCGGGGTAAGGGGTCGCAGCTCATTGATTCAGAACGTCACGGCGGGGGGAATTATCACCGCACCAAATAGAGTTCCCAGGATATCCACACGTGAAATCCAGTCGAATGCCCGGATCGGTGAGGTATCACTGACGACCAGCATTGCGTACCTCGCCGAGGTGCTTGATCGTCTCAAGGTCTCCCTGCAGATCTTCTTCCGTGTACCGATAGATCGGGAGCCCGCGTTGAACAAGTGCGGCTTCCATTCCCAGACGGTCCATCCGGCCCAATCCGCCGCAGAGTGAGTCGATTTGCGACGAAGAAACGGCAAGCCGGTAAAGCTTGTCTTCCGGTCGATCGACTGGCCGGCGAAGAACGCAGAGAGTAGCTCAGATGCTCTGAGATGCTCTGAGTTTGTCAGAGGGCATGGGAGCAGTTGCGGACAATTGTGCAAGTAGGTCCTTTCTGCCGGAAAGGACATTGCAGCCTGCTGCAAGCTGCGACCAGAACCACGTTGATGAGAGCGCAACGCCTCGTCGTTGAGCGAACTTCCGCTCTTGTGGTTCGCCTTGCGGCGAAAGTCCTCCTCGGCAAGGAGGACCTACCGAAATCGGCGTCCGCACCCGAGGCCATTGCACGGTCGCCAGTTTGTCGTTTGCCGACGGAAGACGTGTATCGATAAGGACTTTTCTGCAAAAGCTCCTTCTTCGCAAAATTCCTGAACAAATTGAGCAGCCTGATCTGTTCTCTGTTGCTAGTGAATTGCACCAGTCGGTCACACGTCAGTTCGAAATTGCGCCTTGCATCGTTGCCGCCAATCATGGTGGGGGCGTTGCTATGCAGTGTCCAATCGGACATCGCCACATTTATCGAAAACGCAGCAAAATACAACGCTGATAGAGGCGCCAGCCCTTGTCATTACCCACGAAAAGTTCCGCCCACTGCCGGCTTGCCCGGCAGTAGCGAAGATTTGAAATTAGCACGTCAATCCATTGGTCATCGGGCCCCATGCCGGCTCGTCCGGCATAAGCCAAAGTTTTTCACTTGCGTTCCGGCTCGACAAGCGAGCCGGGGACGGAGTACTCGAACTCTTGCGGTTAACTACAAATAGTATTCAACTGCACGACAAGCGTGCAGGGGTCTCTATTTCGTGGGCAATGACAAGGGCTCGCGCTCACGGCTACATGCTGCCGCCACTGCCGTCGCTGAATCGCCGTCGTTGAATTCATCAATAGTAGGGGAGAGCACTGAAATTTTACACAGACGTAGGCTGTCCAGCTGATGAACCATGGATTTATGGTTTCTTCGAAAGTCGTGAGATCCAGGATGGCGTTTGAAGAGTTCTCATGTTCGTTCAACGTCGAGTTTGTCATTGGCGATTTCAGAGCGGCTGAATCGTTGAATGTGACTGAGCATTGAGGTTCTGTTGAGAGTCTTGTTGATTCCGTTTAAGAAGGGGAATGTCGATGGCATCACTGGTTTTGGATTCGAAGGTGGAGAATATACGTTCGTTGCCTCTGGTTGGCGACATGGGGCTTGAGGACAATTCTCCGTTCGGTCTTCAGGGACTGGCGCGCGAGTCGATTGAGTTGCTGAAGGCAGAGGCGATTAAGCCGCTGGCTGCGGCTTTGGCTCTCGGCGGCAATCGTGATCAGATTCGTGATCATGCGTTGACGAAAAAGATCCTTGCCCGGAATTCAGGCTGGGTTGATGAGTACTGTATTGTTCGGCTGATTGAGAGTTCGCTCTGGTTCAATGGCCAAAGCGACTTCGTGATGAATGAGTCGAAATCCGAGCCAGATTCCTGATAATCCTCCAGCGGAAGTTCAGGCGGCTCTGTTGAAGGCTTATGCCCTGCATCCTGAGGCAACTGTCTGGTATGGCGTGCCGTTGTTCAGTGACAAGAGTAACTCCGATGGCTTGCCTGTCCCGCTGACGGCATCGCAGGTGAAAGCGGAAGCGCAACGTCGACTGACGGCTGCTCAGAAACATGCTGAGGGGCTGGGATGGTTTTACCGAGCGCTGCTGAGAATCAATCGATGGCCACAGGCTTGCCGACGGGCAGTCCGTGCAGAAGTGTTGAAGATCAAGCGCCTTTGGGAACGGACGGTGGCTGAGTTCCGCCAGGCTCGTAAAGATGCCAGAAATCGTGCCCGCTCAAAAGCTCGTGCTGACTTCGAATACTATCGCACCGGTAAAGCAAGTACCGTGATCCCCGAACACAGCACTCGGATTGGTCAGATTGCTTCCCGAGCTGTTCAGTCACTACTGAAGATGGAGCAGCGTCTGGGTCGCTCAGCGGAATTCACCTCAGAATTTCTGGAGCGGCATTCGTATTCGGCAGTGGGATTCGCAATCCTTCCGATGATGGCACTCCAGGTCGTTCCGTTGTTTCTGGCCCCGGCAGCTGTCATCGCCTGCGACCCATTTCTGTTCATCGAACTTCCCGACGAACCAGGAAAACTTCGAATGCTTGGCCACTGGTACTGGCAGCAGCAGGAAGACGGGACAAAAAAGCTGCATGTTCATGTTTGATGTCGGACAGGGACTCTGCAAA
>JBBJME010000222.1:0-12042 GCA_037719765.1 Planctomycetaceae bacterium | reverse complement strand
GGGCTGACGCCCACGGCTACAGGCTGTCGCCTCTCCGAGGCTGTCTTTTACAAGAGTCACTTCAAAAAGTGGCGATGTCCAACTAAGCACTATGACTTCTCCCGTCGATCCGGCTGCATTGATGCAGCTTGCCCTGCAACATGCTCGTCACGGAGAAGGGCACGTTGAGCCCAATCCCATGGTCGGTGCCGTGGTGGCTTCTGCGGATGGACTGGTCATTTCGACGGGGTATCATCAACACTTCGGTGGTGCTCACGCGGAGATCAACGCGATCCTGGCCGCGGGTACGGCAACGGTCGGAAAAGATCTCTATGTGACGCTGGAGCCCTGCAGCCATTTTGGGAAAACGCCGCCCTGCGCAGATGCTGTTATCAAGGCTGGATTTCGTCGCGTGTTTGTCGGTTGCCAGGATCCGGCATCGCACGTCGCTGGTCAGGGAATTCAACGTTTACGCGATGCGGGCCTGGAGGTCACCGTTGGCGTCTGTGAATCCGAATCCCGACGCCTGATTGCCCCTTTTGAAATGCTGATGCTGCAGCGTCGTCCGTGGGTCCATGCCAAATGGGCCATGACGCTCGACGGGCGCATCGCTTCACGGACCGGTCATTCCCGGTGGATCAGCAGCGATGCATCCCGTGCCGTTGTGCATCGACTGCGAGGTCGGATGGATGCCATCATCACAGGAGCAGGCACCGTCCGGTCCGATGACCCGCTGTTGACAGCCAGACCGGCAGGGGTCCGCAGGCCACTGAGAGTCGTCATCGACGCAGACGGCTCAACGCTGCACGCCGACACAAATCTGATTAAGTCGCTGTCGCAGGGCCCGGTTCTGGTCTGTGTCGCAGATGACACTGCGACCGATGAAGTCAGACGGCTCAAATCCGTCGGAGTGGAAGTGATGGCATGTGCTGTCAGTGGATCAGGACGAATCGATCTGCGTGCGGTCCTGACAGAACTTGGACGCCGCGGCTGCACGAATGTTCTCACGGAAGCTGGCTCGGGAATTCTCGGAAGTCTGTTTGACTCGTCATTGATCGACGAAGTTCATATCTTCATCGCTCCTCGACTCGTCGGCGGAACATCGGCTCGTGCCCCCATCGGCGGTCTGGGCCGCGAATCAATCCCGACAATCCCCAATGTGAAGCAGATTCGCCATACTGCGATTGGTGATGACCTGCTGATCGAAGGTGATGTCTGCCGGGAGTGATCATCCGTCTGCAAACTTCAAACGACCACGAAAACCAGCCATCCATGAACTTTACGACAGCTTCTTTCACAGGCGTCGCCCACAATTCCATCACGCTGCGTTTTGACGTTCGGGAGCAGGACCTGACGACGGTTCGTGAGATCGTCGAGTCTACGGGTTTCTTTTATCCGCCAGAGGTCGATGTTGCGGTTGAGCTTGTTGAAGAACGTTTGCGAAAAGGCGAAGCATCCGGATATTTCTTCGCGTTTGCTGAACTTGACGGGCGGACCGTCGGTTACTCGTGCTACGGTCCGATTGCCTGCACAGCCAGCAGTTTCGACATTTTCTGGATTGCCATTCACTGCGACGCACAACGGCACGGGATGGGCAAGTGGCTGATGTCCGAGACGGAAGAACTGATCTTTGGTCGCGGCGGTGAACGAATCTACGTCGAAACATCCGGTCGCGAACACTACCAGCCCACCCGGAAGTTTTATGATCGCTGCGGATACCAACAGGTCGCTGAGCTTCCGGAATTCTACGGTGAACAGGATTCCAAGGTGATTTACCTGAAGACGAAGGCGACTGCGGCACCATCACTCGTCCCCGCAACCGCAGATGTGATTCCTCAGCCGGGCACGCCGCCGGAATTTGAATCGCTGCTGCCGGAATTCCAGCGACTCTGCGAAGTTGTCGCCCGTCTGCGAGCTCCGGATGGATGTCCCTGGGATCGCCAGCAAACGATGAAGACTATCAAGCCTTATACCCTGGAAGAAACCTACGAACTCCTCGAAGCGATCGACGCTGACGACAACGATGCAATCTGCGAAGAGTTGGGAGACGTGCTGCTCCAGGTGATTCTGGATTCTCAAATCGCGGCAGATGAACAACGCTTTCTGCTGACAGATGTCGTACGCCGAATCGCGGACAAAATGGTTCGCCGCCATCCGCATGTGTTCGGCACCGTGGATGCTCAGACCACGGATGACGTCAAACGCAACTGGCATGCGATCAAGCAACAGGAGAAGCCAGCTCGCGAATCGCAGCTGGACGGAATTCCAACCGCGTTACCCGAACTGGCTCGGACCGCACGCATCACCGCACGAGTTGCTGCCGTGGGCTATGATTTCCCGGATCGACGTATGCTGTTCGACAAGCTGAATGAAGAATTGAACGAGTTGGCTGTGGAACTCTTTGGATCAGCCAGCATTCCGACGGTGCTCGCGACCGTGGATTCCGAAGTGATGCCCGATAAACCGCTGCTGCCGGATTTGAAAGACAAAGCGGAATCCGAACTGGGTGATGTGCTGTTTGTGCTGGCCAATATCGGTCGCCGCTGGGGGCTCAACCCGGAAGAAGCGCTCCGCCGCAGCAACGCAAAATTCTCACGCCGGTTTCAGGCCATTGAAGAGGCGATGAAGGGCGAGGGACGCAGCATGCATGACGCGACTCTCCGCGAAATGGAAGATGCCTATCAGGCCGCCAAGCGTCGCGAACCCAAATCGAACGGTTGAAATATGAAACTGCGATTCATCACCGTTGGCGGGACAATCGATAAGATTTATTTCGATCAACTGAGCGAATATCAGATCGGTACACCGGGCGTTGAGCGGATACTCCTGGATTTGCCGGTTGCGTTTGAATATACGATCGAAGCAGTGCTTCGGAAGGACAGTCTGGACATGACAGCCGAAGACCGGCAGCTTGTCAGGCGGGCGGTGGAACGATGTCCGGAGCAGTACGTCGTAATCACTCATGGCACAGACACGATGATCGAAACCGCCCGTGTCCTGATCGGAATCCCCGACAAGCGAATTATTCTGACAGGTGCGATGCAACCGGCAAATTTCCATCACAGCGATGCGGCTTTCAACGTCGGCATGGCGATCGGCGTGGCGATGACGCAGCCAGCTGCCGGCGTCTGGATCACTATGAGCGGCCAGGTCTACGATCCGCTGAAAGCTCGCAAGAACCGCGAACGCGGCGTGTTCGAAGCGACGTAGCCAGAATTCGATGGCAGTGAACCGCAGCCTGACACGAATTTTATTTCGAGGCATGATGTCGATCTTTTCAGCAGTCTGCATGGTCGTCGCCCGAATCTTACGGATTGTACCCCAGATTTGGTGCAAGCCAGCGTTCGATCTCCCTGACGGTCATTTTCATGCGAACTGCGTAGTTTTCGACCTGGTCTTTCGTGATGCGATCAACACTAAAATACCGTGAGCCAGGGAGCAGCCGTGTGGGCAGGCTGAAGTATAGGCCGCTCACCGATGCGGCTGGCCACATGGCGAAACTGGTCGTCAAGGTCATGCCTGTGGCTTTCTCGGCGTCAAGTAATTTCCAGAGCGGTCCTTTGGGAAGATGGTCCGGGCACGACGGATATCCAAACGCCGGGCGAATGCCGTCGTACTCTTCGTCAATCAGTTGCTCGCTGGTCAGGTTTTCCGCCTGACCATAACCCCACTCACGGCGCACCTTCGCATGCAGATATTCAGCGAAGGCCTCGGCGAAGCGATCGGCAAGTGCCTTGATCATGATGGCGCGATAATCATCACCCGCCGCTTCGATTGATTTTGCAAGTTCGTCGCAGCCCTGACCGGCTGTGACCGCAAAGGCACCGATGTAGTCGGTGAGTGAATGACCAATGGCCAAATCCGAATGACCAATGGAAGGGTTTGCAGCAACTGCGTTTCGTTGGTCATTGGTACTTAGACATTGGTCATTCGCCAAAGGCGCAATGTAATCAGCCAGCGATCGAAAATTCTTTTGTCCGACGCGTTCCCACTGCTGCCGCAGCATCGGAAGCCGCATCAGTTCTTTCGTTCGAGTTTCATTGGTCCACAGGACAATATCGTCGCCATCGGAATTTGCGGGCCAGAAGCCATAAACGCCCCGGGCTTTGATGCTCCTGTCGACCAGCAGCTTTTTCAGTTCATCCTGAGCGTCAGCGAAGAGCTTGCGTGCTTCTTCACCGACCACGGCGTCGTTGAGTATCTTTGGATACTTGCCGATCAATTGCCATGAACTGAAGAACGGTGA
Source organism: Planctomycetaceae bacterium (assembly GCA_037719765.1). GTDB lineage: Bacteria > Planctomycetota > Planctomycetia > Planctomycetales > Planctomycetaceae > SXXK01. Next base: position 7,817 of record JBBJME010000222.1, on the reverse strand, counting down.
CCAGTCGATATACGGAACCAGCTCTTCCAGCGGAAGGTTTTCAATGATTCGAGTTCCGGTAAACTCGGGCTTCGGCGGGACGTAACTGGACCAGTCGATTCTGAACCGTTTTACCAAAGCGTCCGCATAAGGCACCAGCGAGACCTGCTGACGCTGTTCAAAAGAGGCCCTGGCCTTCGCCTGAGCTTCCAGATTCTTAGCGACGAACTCCGGCTTCCGATCCGCATCCAGCAACGCTTCAACAACGCCGACTGACAGCGACGCATCGCCCACATGCACCACCGGCTGATCGTAAGCCTGGGCGATCTTCACCGCGGTATGTTTTGCGCTGGTGGTCGCTCCACCAATCAAAAGCGGCACGGAGAAACCCTGTTCCTTCATCGTCCGCGCGACAATGATCATTTCTTCCAGTGACGGCGTGATGAGTCCGCTGAGTCCGATGATATCAACCTTGTGCCTGATCGCTTCGTCAAGGATCTTTTCGCATGGCACCATCACCCCCAGATCGATCACTTTGAAGTTGTTACATCGCAATACGACGGCGACGATGTTCTTGCCGATGTCATGGACGTCGCCCTTGACGGTCGCGATCAGAAATGTGCCTCGATTACTGCTGGCGACGGCGTTCGGATCGGCCAGTTTTTCGGCGGCTTCCGCCAAAGCCACCGCTTCTTCGCGAGTCCCTGTGAACAGGCCAGCGCCGGTGAACTGCTGCAACTGGCCGCTGATTTTTGCCGCCTTCTCAGCCTCCATGAATGGTTCGAGCCACGCGACAGACTTTTTCATGACGCGCGCGGACTTCACGACCTGTGGCAGAAACATCTTGCCGGCACCGAAGAGTTCGCCGACGACATTCATGCCGTCCATCAGCGGCCCCTGAATGATGTCCAGCGGACGGCCATACTTCAAACGAGCTTCTTCGGTGTCGCCATCGATATAGTCGGTAATCCCCTTCAGCAGAGCGTGCTGCAGACGATCTTCAACTGACCCGCCGCGCCATTCTTCCACTTTTTCTTTGCCGCTGGCTTTGGCTTTGACCTTTTCGGAGTAGTCAACCATTCGTTCTGTTGCGTCCGGCCGGCGATTCAACAACACATCTTCAATGTAGACCAGCAGTTCCTTGTCGATTTCGTCGTAAACTTCCAGTTGTTGCGGATTCACGATGCCCATGTCGAGCCCCGCCTGAATCGCGTGATACAGGAATGCCGCGTTCATCGCTTCACGCACGACATCGTTGCCTCGGAATGAAAATGACACATTGCTCACGCCACCTGAAGTCTTCGCGCCGGGGCATTCTTTCTTAATACGACGCACGGCCTCGATGAACTCCAGCGCGTAGTTGGCATGTTCCTCCATGCCTGTGCCGACCGTCAGTATGTTGGCGTCGAAGATGATGTCGGTGGGCGGGAAGCCGACTTTCTCAGTCAGCAGCTTGTACGCGCGCTTGCAGATCCGTACTTTCTCTTCGCACGTGGCGGCCTGTCCGGTTTCATCGAACGCCATCACGATTACAGCCGCGCCATAGCGACGAACGAGTTTCGCGCGGCGCAAAAATTCGGCCTCGCCTTCCTTCAGGCTGATACTGTTGACGATGCTTTTTCCGTGAACGCATTTCAGGCCTGCTTCGAGGATTTTCCAGTCTGAGCTGTCGATCATGATCGGGACGCGAATGTTGTCATCGTGCAGCAGCCACAGGAATTTCTCCATGCAGCGCGGCCCGTCCAGCAGTCCTTCGTCCATGTTGACGTCAACGACCTGTGCGCCGCCTTCGACCTGATCGCGAGCGATGCTGACGGCTTCGTCAAACTTGTCTTCGCGAACCAGCCGCAGGAATTTGCGTGAACCCGCGACGTTCGTGCGTTCTCCGACGTTCATGAAATTCGATTCCGGACGAAGCGCCAGATAATCGAATCCCGAGTAGGTTGACCAGCCGCTGCCTTCTGGAATCTTTCGCGGCGGAATGCCTTTCACCGCTTCAGCCACCGCGCGGATATATTCGGGAGTCGTGCCGCAGCAGCCTCCGACGATATTCAGCAAACCAGCCGTCGCCAGTGTTCGTACGATCTCAGCGAATTCAGCAGCACTCGTATCAAAGCCACCCATGCCATCGGGCATTCCGGCATTCGGATAGCAGCTGACATACGTCGTTGCCATGTTCGACAGCGTCTCAAGATAGGGCTTGATCTGCTTCGGCCCAAGAGCGCAGTTGAAGCCGACGCTGAGCGCCGGGAAGTGCTCGATGGCAGTGTAGAAGGCTTCGACGGTCTGTCCCAGCAGGGTCACGCCTCCCTGAAATACCGTGCCGGAGATCATCACCGGAATTTCGCGGCCTTTTTCTTCGAACACCTGCCCGATGGCAAACAGACACGCTTTCATGTTGAGCGTGTCGAAACTGGTTTCCGGCAACAGCAGGTCGCAGCCACCGTCCATGAGTCCGCGAATCTGTTCGGCATACGAATCGACCATCTGATCGAACTGAAACGGTCGGCTGCCCGGCTTGTCGGCGTTCATCGAGAGCTGCACTTTGGTCGGCCCGATACTCCCAGCGACGTAACGTGGCTTCCTCGGATTACGATGCGTCTCTTTGTCTGCAACGGCTCGAGCAAGTTCCGCCCCGACCTTGTTGATTTCATAGGTCAGGTGTGAGAGCTGAAATTCTTCCATCGATACGAGGTTCGCATTGAACGTATCGGTTTCGATGATGTCAGCGCCAGCGTCCAGATACTGCTGATGGATGCCCGAGATCAGCTGCGGCTGCGTCAGTACAAGCAGATCGGTGGCGTTCCGGAGGTCGATCGGATGATTCCTGAATCGCTCACCGCGATAACCGGCTTCGTCCGGATTGTTCGACATGATCAGGGCTCCCATGGAGCCATCGATGATCAGGATGCGTTCTTCAAGCAGGTTTCGGATGTCAGGTCGGTTGGACGTCATGCGAGTTCGTATTTTGCAATAGTTGTGGGGAAATGAGCCGTTATTACGGCACGGCATTGCTGAACGGCAGAATCATAAGGTTGGACACGCATTTTCAGGTATGGGCGAATCGCTTGTTGGGACAAAGATGCGGTTTTCCTGGCGTTTTTCCGAAGTTCAGGCTTTCCACCGGGCATGGTGAGTCAGTGATGGCAAGCTGGAAGTTTACTTCAAGTAAAAATGCGGACGAAATCAATATCTCGCGGGACGCCGGAGTGTCACCATTCCGAGCCCCTCGGCATTGTTAAAGGTCGGGAACGGGCCGGACGGAGATAGTCCTACGTCGTACGGCTGTTGGCCGACCAGTATCGGGTCGAGGCCGTAACAGACGGGGCGGCGGCGCTGGACGCAGCACGGCGGGAACGTCCGGCCTTGATCTTGTCTGACGTGATGATGTCACGATTGGATGGATTGGGACTATTACGGGAATTGCGAGGCGATCCCGAAACAGCGACGATCCCCGTGATCCTTCTATCGGCCCGTCTACAAGTTTGTGAATAAGCCCTATGCTACACGGTTCGGGCTGGAACCGAAGGACATGATCGGGAGACGCATTCCCGAAGTCGTGGGTGAAAAGGCGTTCGATACGTTCAAGCAGTATGTGGCCGAGACGCTGGCTCACGGTGAACTGGATTGATGTCTACCGGAATTGAGCCAATGACCGGGTTGTGATCGCTCATTTGTTGTTTGCTTGCTCGCCAGGACCGGTGCCGGTTCCGATGCAAAGAATAAGGAGGAGAAGCATCATCAGCGGGATGGAGGCAATCACCCCAGCTACGAGGCCGAGCGGCCCGCCGACGATAGCCCCGCCCACTCCATAGGTGGTGAAACCCCGGACGATGCCGGCGAATAGTCCGGTGAATGCGCCGATTGTCAAAATCGTTTCGGGGAGCGTAACGCCCGCTACAAGGCCAGCGAACAGACCGAGCGAACCACCGACAATCAATGCGATACAGATCAAAAACACATCCCCAGAGTGGACCGCCCAAATAAAGCATCCACTAACCACGACGATCACTACGAGGGCGATGGGCCGTAAGTATTCCAGCACGCCGGGACGCTTTTCACCCGGATTCGTTCCGGTGTCGGCGTTCACTTCTGCCTCCCGTAATACGCTGGCAACCACACGGTCTTCGCCATCTTGTCGATGATCTTCGCATCGGACTTGGCTGTAGGATTGTCCTTCATAAACACAGTCAGTGTATTGAAATATGTTTCCGCATCCATCCGGTGAACTTGCTCCCGCACGGGCGTCTTCATGTCGATCTTTGGATCGACATGTCCCTTGTGCGGCGAATAGAGCTTCCCATAACTAATAAGAGGCACGACGGAGTACTGATCCTGAAGGTTGAGGCATGTCGGGTTGGCGGTTGGACTCCGTCATCGGAATCTCAGTTCATCATCAATGTCAGTAAATCGAATCTGCTACAAATCTTTCCTAGGTTCGTTCGGCCAACAACTGTTGCAATGCATTAATCTCCACCGGCTTCACGAGATGGTGATTGAACCCTGCTTCCCTGGATCGCCGCCGATCATCGTCCTGTCCCCAGCCGGTGAGGGCGACAATCACGGTCCCTTCCGACCACGACTGCTCCCGAATGCGCCGGCAGGCATCATAGCCGTTGAGCTTCGGCAGGCCAATGTCGAGCAAAATCATGTCAGGCCGAAACTGATTGGCGGCTTCCACGGCAGCGAGGCCGTCGTGGGCGGTTTGAATCTCGTTGCCCATCAGCTTGAGCATCATCCCCAGGCTCATGGCCGAGTCGTGGTTGTCGTCTACCACCAGGATTTTCCGCTTCGGCCCCGCCGTCGCTCCTTGATCGGATGCCGAAACACTGGACGGCTGAGACAATTCCTTAAGGAGTGGCAACCGAACGACGAACTCGCTTCCCCGCCCCGCACCTTCGCTATGAGCCTCGACTGTGCCTTCGTGCATTTCGACCAGTCGGCGCACGAGCGTCAAGCCGATGCCCAGCCCGCCCTGCGCTCGTTCCATATTGCGGTCCACCTGGGAGAACATCTCGAAAATGCGGGGCAAAGCGTCGGCAGGAATGCCCAAACCATTGTCCCGCACTCGCACAAAGACTTCGCCTTGAACGACTTCCCCGATGAGGGCGATGCGCCCGCCCAGCATCGTATACTTGGCACTGTTGTTGAGCAGATTCGAGAACACCTGGGCCAGCCGGGTTAAATCGGCGTCGAGGTACACCGGCGTGGGCGGAAGAGTGAGCGAAAAGGTATGCCCCGATTGCTCCATCAGCGGGCGGCTCGTCTCGACGGCACTGTGGACGACCGAGGCGAGTGTGATGCGTTCCTTCTTCAGATTGAGTTTGTTGCGGGTGATCCGGCTCACGTCGAGGAGATCGTCCACCAGTCGCACCATTTGGCTTAGCTGACGCTCCATCATCGTGCGAGCTTCGTTGACCATTTCGCCTCCCCCACCTGCCAGTTTCAGAACCTGGAGACCGTTGCGAATCGGGGCCAGCGGGTTGCGAAGTTCATGGGCCAATGTCGCCAGGAACTCGTCCTTGCGCTGGTCAGCTTGCCTTAATTCCCGGTAGAGTTGCGCGTTCTCGATGGCGATCGCAGCTCTGCTCGCCAGGTCTTCCGCTACAGCGAGGTCGGTTTCATCGTACTGATGGCCGGACTCGGCGTTGACGAAGGTGATGACACCGAGCGTCTTCCCTCGTACCTTCAGCGGAACGCCGATATACGACTTCAACCCCAGTTCCCGCATGATACGGAGCAGTTCGTCTTCCTTGATGGACTGCACGAGCAATTCATCCGTGATTTCCGGGATGATCTCAGACCGTCCCGTGCGGAGGATGGTCCATACGCCCTGCGGCGCATGGGGATCGGGAGGGAAGCGGCGGTGAACCTCGTGGGCAAGTTGCACCTTGGCCGGGTCGATATGTGACACTGATACTCGACGCAACGAGCCGTCTGCCTCGGCCAAATCGACAGTCGCCCAGTCTGCGAATGACGGCACGGCGAGGGATGACACCTTTTGAAGTGTGCTGTCAAAGTCCACAAGTACCGCGAGGGCGGCGCTGGCGGCGGCAAGGAATCGAGCGGTCTGCTCGGCCCGCTTCCGTTGCGTGACATCCAGACCGATACCGATCATGCGAAGCGGCTGGCCGTCATGACCAAGAAAGACTTTGCCGCTGCCTGCGATCCAATGAATGCCACCATTCGGCCAGACATTGCGGAACTCGATGTAAAACTCACCGCTACTCGTGCCGCTTGTTGAATGGCGGCCTTCACCAAACCCCGATCTTCCGGGTAAATGAGTTGCTGGAAATCATCGAATGTCCCGCCAAACGTGCCGGGGGCGAGTCCGTGCAAGGGTTCGGGGCTTCCGGACCACTTGAGGTCGCCGGTGCGAATGTTCCAGTCCCAAACCCCCATGCGCCCGGCGTCCAGGGCCAGCCGCAGCCGCTCCTCGCTTGACCTTAACGACTCTTCGAGGCCCTTGCGGTCGGTGATGTCCTGGATGACCCCGTACACTCCAACGACTTGATCGGAGGCGTCGTAGATGGCCCGGCCTAACACGCCGACCCATACCTGGATACCGTCCCTCCTATTTACCCGGTATTCAATGTCGTATTGGACCCGCTCGGCGACGACCCGCTCGACCTCCCGCCTTGCTCGCTCCTGGTCAGCCGGGTGCAACAGGTGTTGCATGGCGGTCCAGGTCATGTGGGAGCCGGGCGGAATGCCGAACGCTTCCGCCGCCCGGTCGGAGAATGTCACCATGTCGCTGGCGGCGTCCCAACTCCAGTCACCCAGGTCGGCGGCGGACAGGGCGAGGCTCAAGCGGTCGGCGGACGCCCTCCACTCCTCTTCGGCCCGCCGTCGCTGGATGAACTGGCCGACGCTCCCGGCGACCGTCCCCATAAGTTCCAAAAGGCCGGAGTCCGCCTCTCGCATGCGACGAGAGAAGAACTCAATCACGCCGAGAATCTGATCGCCCACCACGATGGGGCTGGCGAAGGAGCTGTGTAGTCCATTCTTGGCGGCGGGTACAGCCCTTAGGAAGTTGGGTTCGCTCGTCACATCAGGGAGCCAGATTGGTTTGCCGCTGGCCCAAACTCTGCCCGGAATGCCTTCACCGCTTTTGAATTTGGTTGCAACTCGCTTCTTCGAACTCGGCCGCCAGCATATCGGGCCGATGCCAACTTTCGAGACACGCCAGCGCCTGCCCGTCCCCGTTTACGGTCCAGAAGAATCCAACATCCCAGCCGAGGTTTTCGCAAACGGCACGCAATACCCCGCTGGCCCCTTCCTTCGCTTCCCCCGCTTGGTTCAATACTTGGGTGACGGCGAGCCGGGCGTTGCGATGCTGCTCTTCCCGCTTCGACTCGGTGACGTCTCGCAGGTAAGCGGTGAAGAGCGGCGGGCCGTCAGTGGGGATTCGAGTGATCGCAATCTCGACCGGGAATTCCGTCCCGTCTGCTCGCAGTGCGGGGAGTTCCAACCGCTTGCCCAGGACCGGACCTTCGCCGGTGGCGAGGTAATGGGCCATGCCGTGCCGATGTCGTTCCCGGAGCGAGGGCGGGATGATGAAGTCGGCAAGCTGCTTGCCGACCACCTGATCCCGGCGATAACCGAATGTCTTCTCCGCTGCCGGGTTGAACTCGACCACCCGGCCCTCGTGGTCCATCGTGATGATGCAGTCGAGCGCCGTCTGAAGCACGGCGCTTTTGCGGGCCTCGCTCTCCCGTAGTTCCCGGTCGGCCCGGCGCTGCTCAGTCACGTCGCGGAAGATCAGCACGACGCCGAGCATCCGGCCCGCCGCATCCCGGATCGGGGCGGCGCTGTCGTCGATGGGCCGCGCCGTGCCG
>JBBJME010000221.1:0-12056 GCA_037719765.1 Planctomycetaceae bacterium | reverse complement strand
GCGTTCGGATTCCGACAGTTCGCCGCGCCCGTTGCGTGCCGCCAACTCCTCCATTTTCAGCTTCGCATCTTCGTTGAACGACCAACGCAGCACGGCGTTTGCTTCCGGTGCGGACATATCGTGCCTGTCGGGGTTAATGATCCCGGTCCAGATTTCAACTTCGTTGACGGTCTTAGTACTCATGCGTCAAGTATACCACCGGATTGTCACTCAAATCCATCCGCATATGAGCAAATCGCTGCAGTTCTGCGGCCCAAAATTCGAGATCATCCCGTCAACCTCCGGAAACCACATCGCCGCGAAGCCGACATCGCCCGGCAACTTTTGCGACTCCTTCGAATCCAACGTGCGAGCCGGACAACCGCAGTATGTCGATCTGATCACAATTCGAGCGAGCGTTACGACGAAGCCGGACACGAGTAATTTCACGAGCGCTCAGGAGCGGATTACCACCGCCTGCGGTACAGATATCCAAGCCAATTGCATCCATCTCACGCCACATCTTAATGATTGAGCGGAAAGACCTTCGGAGCGCGCTGCAACCTGCGCCCGGTTTGGGTTGATGAAGGAACCACATGTCGGCGTTGAGCGGCCGTCCGCTTCACTTTGATTTTGGAAAAGGCAAATGGGACGGAAAAGGCAAAAAACAAATGGGGAAAAAACAAATGGGACGCAGCTCATTTCTGGGAAAAGGCAAATAATGGGACGCAGCTCATTTCTGAATCAATGAGTTGCGTCCCATTATCCATTATCACATCTCACTGCGTCCCATTATCACATTATCATCACCCCATTTCTGAATCAATGAGCTGCGTCCCATTATCATCACCCCTTGGAATCGTGAGCTGTATCCCACCGCGATTTTATATGCCCTTTTCCTGGTCATGGCCTGCATTGGTTTTGTTACCTGGTACAAAGCATTAGGGTGTTCCGTGGAAAATAGTTCAGGGAAGGCTCAGTAATGGGTCGCCCTCCGGGCTCATAAGGCGATTGGCAGTGAAAACGCTGCCGAGCGAAAAGCGAAGTGTAGGCTGGGACCACTGTGCCAGGCAAATGACTTGTCCATCCTGGACGATCTGCAACTTAAATCCCCGAAGAACCGTGTGAGTAGCGGAGTTAGTCTGTCGACCGCCGGGCCTGGATAACAGGAGTCGTCGCTTGAAAGTTGGATTCACGTTAGGAAAGTTTGCGCCGTTGCACGCAGGGCATCAGCACCTCATCGAGACAGCACTCCGTGAGGTCGATCATCTGCTCGTTATGATTTACGATTGCCCGGAACTGACCACGCAACCGCTTCCCGTTCGGTCGCGGTGGATTCGGAACCTCTACCCAGCGGTTGAAGTTTTGGAAGCATGGGATGGACCTGCGCAGACGGGGCTTGATCCATCAATCACGCAGCTTCACGATCGGTATCTCAGGATGCGGCTTGCTGGACGGAGGATTTCTCATTTTTACTCGAGCGAAGCCTACGGCGAGCATGTAAGCAGGGCATTAGGATGCATCGATCGGCGTGTTGATCCAGTGCGAGCCAGCCATCCGATTTCAGGAACTAAGCTTCGCGCTGATCCGTTTGCCTGCCGGTTCGATTTGGACCCGTTGGTTTGGCGTGACTTTGTGACCCAGGTCGTGTTCCTTGGCGCTCCATCGACTGGCAAGACTACGATTGCGCAATCGATGGCAGATCGGCTTCAGTCTACCTGGATGCCTGAGTATGGCCGGGAGTATTGGGAACAACATCAAGTCGACCGACGTCTTACGGACCAGCTCCGGAGATCGCCGTTGTACATCGAGGAAGAGAAGAAGAGTTGATTCGCGATGCGAGCGGCTATTTGTTTATTGATACGGATGCATCGACCACCTGGCAATTCTCGATGGAGTATCATGGCAAAGCACATCCCGAGCTGGTGCGATTGGCCCAGAACGCTCGAGATCGTTACGATTTGTTCTTCCTGTGCGACGATGGCATTCCGTATGACAACACATGGGATCGTTCGGGTGATGTTTCTCGGTGCATCATGCAACGTCGCATCGAATCAGATCTTCTCGCCCGCCGCGTGCCGTTTCATTGGCTATCAGGAAGTGTCGAGGCCCGATCCGAAAAGGTGATGCAGGTGTTGAGGCAGTTCAGCAAGCTACATCGGAAAGCGGAGTCGACGGTTTGATCATGCACATCCATTGGGGATCGCAAAAAATCGAGCCTCTGATTCGCGGGGCGATCGCGCCGTGTCGCTTGCCGCACTTCACACTACGCGCGTTTCTGCAAACTCCGCTTCCTCCGCCCAAACTCACCACCCTCGCACGCGGCTCAAAGCCGTCCAAAACACCTCAGCTCGTCGAACACGCGATCAGCAGCATCCAACGTGCCGAACAGTGTTGAGAATGTCCCCGTTTTCTGCGGCTCATTGTGCCGCCGGAGAATGCAAGTCCCCGACCCCATTCTTCAGGTTGTAAAGCTGTTTCACTTCTTCGGGGCTCAGCACGCGATTGAACACGGCAAGATCATCCATGTGTCCGACGTAAGACGCGCCAAGCACGAGCAGAACCCGGGGTCCAGCCGAAGGTCAGATCCCAATTTTCAATCGCACCCTGCAGTTCGCCGTTCAGATACAAACGACCGGCCCGTGTGGCGTGTTTGTTGTTGACGTTCTCCAGGGTAAAAACCACATGCGTCCAGGCCTCGCGGGAGAACGGAGGGCGATCTACCTGCACCATCGGGCGTTTGTCGAATGGAATATCCGCCCAGGCAACGTTGTCAGGGTTCCAGATCTGAAACAGCGGGCGAATGGCGTAACGGAAGTACCGCGGCGTTTCGTCCTTTGAGAATTCCAGGAAGATGAAGCCTTTCTTACCGTCGTCGCCAACGATCTGAACCGGATCGCAGTAACCGGGTTCGAGGTCCATGTCCGGATTCAGACGCAGCCAGACGGAAACCGTGGTGTTCCAGTTGCTGTCGTTGTAGCCCAGTACACCGGAGTCCCTGAATGCCGGCTGGAAACCACTCTTCTTTGTGAAATGCAGTGCTCCTCCAAATCGCCCGACGTCAGGAACCAGTTTTGCATCTTCGTTCGCTTCCGGGCGATGCAGCTCCGCTCCGTTCTTGACGTAGCAGGTTCGGTCGCCTCGAGAGAAATCAGCGTCCAGTCCTGTGTCGAATGAAGCATGCAGCGTCAATGCCGAAGACAGCTCGGACTTCGCCTGATCTGCTGCTGTCAGAATCTGTTTCGCCTCGTCTGCACCGATGTCGCGCACGAAGATATTCCGCCAGCGGATTTCGCCACCGTGTGTCTGCAGCATGATTGGGCCCTTGTCCGGAAGCGGCAACTGACGGTCCCAGAAGTTTTCCATCACCGCACCATCCACGACGAGCGATTCGTTCAGCCAGACCCATGTCCGTGCTCCGATCTGACGAATGCGAAACTGGTTCCATTCACCGAACGGTTTGTCGGCAATCACCAGCGGATCGCGACCAGCCGAGCCGGGAGTATTGTTGAACAGGCCGCCCGAACCCAAGTGCGGTTTCCGCGTGGGACTCTTCGGATCGAAGACCTGATTCCAGTCCCAGATCTGCACCTGCGGTGTTCCACGCAGATAAATGCCACTGTCAGCTTTGGCGACGGTGTTGTATTCAATCAGAAACTCGATGTCCCCGAATTCTTCTTCGGTTGTCGCATACGGTCCGTGACCGTCGTTGACGAGTTCCCCGTTTTCTACGGTCCAGTTCTTCGAAAATTCAGCACGCTGTGCGCTGAGATTTGCCTCCTTTTCTTCACCGGCCAGCTTCGCGACGTCGTGGGGATTTAATCCGTACCAGCCGTCAAGGTTTTTGCCATTGAAGATGGCGCGAAAGCCTTCCGGCGGTTTGGGATCGCCTGCGCGCAGAATGGCTGCCAGATACTTTGCGGTTTCGTCGGCAATCACATTGTAGCCGGCGAGATTCGGATGTCTGTCGCCGTACCAGTCTGGCAAGCTGCCGAGGACTGCATCGAGTTCGTTGTCCATGACGACAACACTTGGTCCCTGGACAAACGGCTTCACCAGTCCGTGATATTTTTCTGGCACTTTCTCCAGTGGATACCGACGGTAGTTGAGCATGTTCGGTCCGTGCTCGAGCTCCGCCGCATAGCGAGGATAGATGTCAAAGACCGCCAGCTTTTCCAGTTCCGCAACCTGTCGCACCAGGTCGTTGATTTCTTTGCTGTTCTCTTCGTTCGCGTACGGAATGACGCTCATGGGAATCAGCAGCGCCTGAGGATGATCTTTCCGCAGCCGGTCGATGAGTTCGTGAAAATGCTGCGGAAATTCTTCGGTGAAGTTCTCGACTCTCGCGCGATCGTTCAGACCATAGCGGATGAAGATATAGTCGAGACCCGGCAACTTGGCGGCATCGCGATCATAGCGACCGGAATCAATCAGCCTGCGAATATACTCACCGCTGAGGCCGGAGTTAATCACGTGACACGGAGGAAGATCTTTTTCCACTACAAGCAACTGTTCAAGGACATTCTCAAGATGCGGCCCGTCCGGTTTGATCAGCCTCGGAATACTGCCTTCCGTTGTACTGTCACCGAGAAGCAGAATTTGTACCTTGCCTTCATGCTCGGCGCTTACCTGCGGCGAAACAAAGTGAACCGTGAACAGAGCAACAAGGACCAGGACGGTCGAGTGCTTCAAACGAAAAGCAGGGACGTGATTCATGTCTTGCTCGAATTGGAGAGAAATGTCAGGCAGGATGACCGACGAGGATCGGCGCATGATTTGACTCCAAGTCGGCGCAGAAGTCACCCGTCGCAGGACGGCGGATCCTTTTATCTCATCTCTGCGACTCGGAATCGCAGGTGTTCCTCTTGAACTTGCCGTGAAATGCGGCGAGCATTAACGACTTGTCGTGCCCTCCCACGTTGACCTACCCCGAGTTTTCCCCCGCACGCCGCTTTACGCGCGACTTCCCGGAGTTGTCCCGATGACCACGGCTGTCTTGAGCACTGGATGTCGTGAGTTTCGTAATTCATTGCGACAAATAAATCGTCGCGGATTTCTGCATGCCGGAATGTTGGGGACGGTCGGGCTGACCTTGTCGGATTTGTTTCGTTTGAAGGCCGAGGCCACTCCTTCGGCGGTGAAGCCATCATCTCCCGGCTCTGTGATTATACTCTGGATGCGAGACGGGCCGAGTCAGCACGAGACCTGGGATCCGAAACCGGAAGCACCGGTGGAATATCGCGGCTACTTTGGGGCGATGTCCACCAAAGTGCCGGGCATTCAGATCTGTGACATGCTGCCTCAGTCGGCATCGATCATGGACAAGTGGTCGATCATTCGCAGTCTGAATCACACCGATGGCATCTTGGAGTCGATACAGGCATCTCATACCCCGACCACAGCGGTCGCCCGATTCCTGTGCTTCCGTTTGGTGATATAATTTCAGAACTATTCTGATACGACAGTGCCAAACAACACCATTTTCGCAAATGAACTCGCACGAGTCTGGTCAAGCAGGTTGAACGCCTCCACTGGGACACGTGCTTGTTTACTTCCTGCGAAGCTCTTTTGTCCACGAATGATGAATTTGAAGTGGCATGGGCCCGGTCGTGCGTCTCATTGGGCTCAGATATTTGCCGCCAGTACACCGACATCGATGTGAAAGTAGTCGGCCAGCTTACGGATCATCTGCCGACTGAACATCTTCTTTCCCGCGAGTACCTCTGAGATCGTGGATTTCGGTAGTCCAGTGTTCCGGCTCAATTGCATTTGAGATACCCCCTTCGCATCCATCAGATGGCGGAGCATATCGGCGTCGGAAGCTGGAGCGATGGCATGATGTTCATCTTCGCAGGAACCCACGAGATCGCTCAATGCATCGAGATAGGTTTCTTCACCGTCATCGAGTGTTTCACGGGCGAGCAGCCCGTCAATGACACTCTGCGCTTCCGCAAGGTGCTCGGCGGACTTGATCGATGCCAGAGGAAAATCGAGCACAAGTTCCATGTAGGAGTCTCGGCTCTTGCCCTTCAGGCGGAATTGAGTCCTGGTCGCCATTGTTCACTCTCCTCGTTTCTTTCGCTTCGCAGAAACAGTCCTGGTTGTTTTGCCGCGTCTCTCAGGGGCAGCGTCAAAGCAGCCGCAGTCTTCCTTCCACTTGTCCTCATCATACTCACCGTGCGTCATGCATTTCAGGATAAAGATTTTCTGGCTCGGATACAGGATACGAGTCACCAGCCGGTACTTGTTTCCCCCGACGTTGAACACCACGCAGTTTCCCACAAGGCTCGCCGATCCAAACTCAGCCTTTACGTCCGCCCATGAAAACCACGTCACACTCTTGTGGCTGACATGGGTGTGCCACGCTCGCAAAGGGCCTTCAGAGCCTCTGTATCCGGGAGTTTCCCAGAACTCTCGGAGTCTTGTCTTTGAAATGACCCGCATCGGTTGCTTCTCCCATCATCGGCATTTCAATGCATTCTAGTTCGCAAAACACGAACCAACAAGGCCAAAGTTCGCTGAATGCGAACCAGTTGACGCAACTGGTCTGCTGGAGATTCGCTTCAGGCAGGCCCGACCAAGCGGAGCGTAGTTCCGGCGCTTGGCCGACCAGCCGGAACGGCGCTGCGCTTGGTCCGGCCTACCGATTCAACCCCCATTCGATGTCTGGACAAAATACCAACTTCATCGTGGCGATTCAATTTCAACGACTCCGGACATGATGAAATCGAAAATGATTTGATAGCATCTTTCAGAATCAGTCGCCAAAAACTTCCAGCGCCGAGCTGCCAGCCGGGATAAGCCCGATGGCATGAGCGCGTCGGGACAATTGCTGCAGAGCGTTTTTGCCGACGTCACCGAGATCCACCGTCCAGTCATTGACGTACAAATCGACGTGCTGCATCAGGACGGTATCATCAAATTCCTGAGCGTACTTTCGCATCGTGGGCAGTGGAAGATTGCGGTCGGACAGGGCGAGTTGCAGCGAGTCGTGAATCACGGCCTGCACGGTTGCAATGATGTTCGAGTCGAGCCGGTGTCGGGCGACGATTCCTCCGAGCGGCAGCGGGCACGATGTTTCCTGCTCCCACCGTGTGCCGAGGTCTTCAACCCGTCCGAGCCGTTCGTTCTGCCATGTAAAGCGGCCTTCGTGGATGCAGACGCCAAAGTCGGCTTTGCCATGCTTCAGATCCGGCATAATGTCTGAAAACACGACGTGCTGAACCTGCGTTGTGCGCGGATAGAACAACTGAAACAACAATGCCGCGGTCGGCGACCGGGACACAGCGTGACCTGTTCGGGGTTCTCAGGCCGCTCACCAGCACGGCCGACAACAACAGCGGACCGACGCCGAACCCAGAGCTGAACCAGATGGCAGAATAACAGTTTTGTCCGCAAGCAGCAGGGCAGCATGAAAACTGGTCTTCGCGACATCGAAATCACCTGCGAACAGGCGATCATTGAGCTGCTGAATATCGATCAGCTCAACTTCAAACGTCGACCTCGCCAGTCAACACTGTGAGTCATCAGGCCGTGAAAAGTAAACGTGTCATTTGGGCATGTAGAGATCCCAAGATGAATTCTGGTCATATGGAGATCCTCAACGCCGCCAGTTCTGCTGCGGCCTCGAGCGCGGCAGCGACGTTCCAGTTCGTTTTGTCGCGATCGCCTGCCATGTTGGAGATCCCTCGAATAACGGTCAGCGGAATTCTGGCCATGCGGCACGCCAGCGCAACCGAGAAAGCTTCCATGTCTTCCGCAACTGCATTTGGGAATTTGTTGAGCCGGTGCGCGACGTCTTCGGTGCTGCCCGACGCCGCACAGACCGTGAGCAGCATTGAGCCCGCTGAGTCCCCAGGATCTGACTCGATCGTTGGTTCGATCACATCGCCGAACGACTCACCAAACTCCGGATCGGTCCACTGCGACCAACCAAGTTCGCTCGCTGTTTCAAAATCAAATCCGCTGCCAGCGCCGATTCCGTAACAGGCAATTCGCGAAAAAGTCGTGGCTGTCCCGATCGGCAATTGCGGCCCCAGTGCTCCCGCGATCCCGGCGAGTACTACTGCTCTCGGTTTGTAGAGCGCCAGCAGCTGCGTCGTGCGAATCCCTGCCACGACTGGCCCGAATCCGCATGTCCGTATCACGCCGTCAGCCCGCTTCACAGAGTCAGCAAGAAGTGGCTGCAGTTTTTGCAGTTCGAAGTCCGTGGGAATCAGGATCAGCAGTCGTGACATCAACGTCTGTTCTTCCGCCTATGAACCCTTTGTCTGTTCCTTCGTCCATTGATCTTTTAAAGTCACCGTGCGATTAAAAACCAATCGGCCCGGCACGGTATCGGCATCGACGCAAAAATAGCCCATGCGTTCGAACTGAAACCGATCGCCCGGATTGCCTTTGGCCAGAGATGATTCCAGCATCGCATGGTCGAGCACAATCAGCGAATTCGGATTGAAATTGGATTTCCAGTCGAGCGACGGATTGGCGACTTCATCCGGATCTTCTTTGACAAACATGTGGTCGTACATGCGCACGTTGGCTTTCACAGCATGTTTCGCGGAAACCCAGTGCAGCGTGGCCTTCACTTTGCGTCCATCCGGAGCGTCGCCGCCCTTGGTCGCTGGATCATAGGTGCAGTGGATCTCCGTGATGTTGCCGGATGCATCCTTCACGACATTCGTGCAGGTGACAAAATAGGCCCAGCGAAGACGGACTTCCTTGCCTGGCGACAAGCGGAAAAACTTCTTCGGTGGCTCTTCCATGAAGTCTTCGCGCTCAATGTACACTTCCCGGCTGAACGGCACTTTGCGACTGCCAGCCGCTGCGTCTTCCGGATTGTTGATCGCGTCCAGTTCCTCTGTCTGATCTTCCGGATAATTCGTGATGACGACCTTGATGGGATTCAGCACGGCCATTCGCCGTTCCGCGCGTTTGTTCAGATCTTCGCGGATATGGTTTTCCAGCACGACCATGTCGGTCATCGCGTTGTTCTTGGTGACTCCAACATACGCACAGAACGCTCGAATCGCTTCCGGCGTGTAACCGCGCCGACGCAGACCGCACAGCGTCGGCATGCGAGGATCATCCCAGCCGGAAACGAATTTGCCCTGAACAAGTTCCAGCAGCCGACGTTTACTCATCATCGTGTAGGTGAGATTGAGTCGATTGAATTCGATCTGCTGCGGATGATGAATTCCCAGGGCCGTGCAGTACCAGTCATAGAGCGGTCGATGATTCTCGAATTCCAGCGTGCAGATCGAGTGCGTAATGGCTTCGATCGAATCCGACTGACCGTGTGTGTAGTCGTAAGTGGGATAAATGCACCACTGCGATCCTGTGCGATGATGTTCGGTGTGGCGAATGCGATACATGATCGGATCACGCATGAGCATGTGCTTTTCTGCCATGCCGATCTTCGCGCGCAACACATGAGTTCCGTCCGGAAACTCACCGGCCCGCATACGACGAAACAGGTCCAGGTTTTCGTCAACCGAACGACTGCGGTACGGACTGTCGATGCCTGGTTCGGATGCCGATCCGCGTCCCGCACGGATTTCTTCCAGCGACAGACTGCAAACGTACGCTTTGTCGTCGCGAATCAGTTGTTCGGCCCACTGATAAATCTGTTCGAAATAGTCGGATGCGTAGAAAAGCCGGTCTTCCCAGTCAAAGCCCAGCCAGCGCACGTCTTCCATGATGGAATCCACGTACTCCGTGTCTTCTTTTTCCGGGTTGGTGTCGTCGAACCTCAGATTGCATTTTCCGCCGTATTCTTTCGCGATGCCGAAGTTCAGGCAGATCGATTTCGCGTGCCCGATATGCAGATAACCATTTGGTTCAGGAGGAAATCGCGTGTGAACTCGTCCACCCCATTTGCCGGACGCGAGATCGTCTTCCACGATCTGCCGTACAAAACCGCGATGGGCGGACGTGGTTGGATCGGTCATTTCAGGAGATTCCGTTGTGTTCTGAGTTTATTCTTAGGACCATAATTTCCGCATAGTCCCGAGCGTCCATGTTTCGACGGAAAATACCTGCTCGCACTCGATGTCGGAAGTCACACTTCCAGTTTTGTGGCAAGTGAAAAGACGAATGACGCAGGCGATGTCGCTCCGCCGACTCGCATTCCTTGTGACGCCCGTACGAAAGAAACGCTGTGTGGCGGTTGCCATAAGGGCCCGTCGCAGGCTGGTCACGTTGTATCCGGGGAATCACAGTCGGCGGAGCGACTGTGCTACGTAGGCGATGTCGCTCCGCCGACTCGCATTCCTTGTGACGCCCGTGCGAAAGAAACGCTGCGTGGCGGCTGCCATAAGTCGCCCGTTGGAGGCTGGTCACGTTGCATCGGGGGAATCTCTGTCGGCGGAGCGACTGTGCTACGCAGGCGATGTCGCTCCGCCGACTCGCATTCCTTGTCACGCCCGTGCGAAAGAAACGCTGCCTGGCGGCGTCCATAAGTCGCCCGTTAGTTGCTGGTCACGTTCTATCCGGGGAATCTCTGTCGGCGGAGCGACTGTGCTACGTGGATAAGACCTCTCGCAGGACCCGCGCGGGTTCGACTCCTGTCAGGCGCATGTCGAGGCCTTGATACGGGACGGAGAAGCGATGGTGGTCGATGCCGAGGAGATGCAGCATTGTCGCGTGCAGGTCGCGGACGTGAACCGGGTTCTCAGTGGCGTGATAGCCCAGTTCATCCGTGTTGCCGTACGACGTTCCGGAATTTACGCCGCCGCCTGCCATCCACATGGAGAAACCTTTGATGTGATGATCGCGGCCGACTCCACCCTTGTATTGAATCATCGGGGTGCGACCAAATTCACCGCCCCAGATGACAAGAGTTTCTTCCAGCAGGCCGCGTTGCTTCAGATCATTCAGCAGAGCCGCAACGGGCTGATCCGTCAGCTTGCTGCAGATGCCCATGTATTTTTGCAGATTGTCGTGATGATCCCAGCCACGATGATACAGATGGATAAAGCGTACACCGCGCTCCAGCAGTCGCCGTGCCAGCAGGCAATTTGAAGCAAACGATCCATCACCCGGAACGGCACCATAGGTGTCCAGGACATGCTTTGGCTCGTGCGACATGTCGGTCAGCTCAGGGACTGAAGACTGCATGCGAAATGCGACCTCATACGCCGCAATGCGTGAATCCACCTCCGGATTGTGCAGTTCAGCGTTCCTTAGGCGATCCAGCTCCGTCACAGCATTCACTAACGACCGCTGCTGTGCGTTCGTAATTCCGGGCGGGTTACTGACGTAATGCACCGGGGCACCGCTGGAATTAAACTCCACGCCCTGATACTGGCTTGGCAGGAATCCCGCCGACCATTGCCGTGACGCGATCGGCTGCGGGTTACGGCCTCCGACGCTGGTGAGCACTACGAAGCCGGGAAGATCATCGCACTCACTTCCCAGACCGTAAGTCGCCCACGCACCCATCGATGGTCGTCCGCTGATGGCCGTTCCCGTGTTCATAAAGGTATGCGCCGGATCGTGGTTGATCTGTTCAGTGACCATCGACCGCAGAATGCACAGGTCGTCCACGATCCCGGCCTGATGCGGCAGAAAGTCGCTCACCCACTGACCGCTCTGACCATACTGCCGGAATTTGGTGAGATGTCCCTGCACCTTGAGTTCCTGTCCCTGCAACTGCGCAATCGGCTGGCCTGCCGTGAACGATTCCGGCATCGGCTGGCCATCCAGTGCATTCAGCTGCGGTTTGAAATCAAAGGTTTCCAGGTGCGATGGGCCTCCCGCCATGCACAGAAATATCACGTTCTTGACGCGCGGCGGATGATGCGGCAAGTCGTTCCGTGCACCTCGCGACGCAGACATTTCCCGTGCCAGAGTCTTCGATCTATCGCCAAGCATCAGCGATTGCAGCGCGACGGAACCAAGACCGACTCCCATGCGCCGCAGGAACGCACGGCGTTTGAGCGATGCGATCACGGAATCGTTGAGGGGTGCACGCATTTGGTCAATTCCTCGAGTTCGTTTCAGACAGATTCAGGATCGCCCGACAAACGGTCGTCCAGGCCGCCATCTCACGCGCATCGTGGCCGACCGGGGACTTTGTC
>JBBJME010000220.1:0-12081 GCA_037719765.1 Planctomycetaceae bacterium | reverse complement strand
GGCGTTGCGATTGATTGTTTCGACGCGTGACCGCACGTCGCGGGAATTCCTTTCCAGAACCTCCACGTCCGCATCGACCAGCAGTTCTTCGAAGTTCTCAGCGAGCGCTGGGCGCAGCCAGTCGGCATGTCGACTGGCCGGGTTCAGCGTCACCGAACCGCCAAGAACATCACCGTAGCCGCCGAAGTATTTTGTCAGACTCGTAACGACGACATCCGCAAACGGCAGCACGTCGTGATTGATGCAGGCCGCCAGCGTGTCATCAATCACCAGCAGGAATCCGTGTTCGTCTGCAAGCTGCCGAAGCGTTTGCAGATCGAGTGACGTCAAAAGCGGATTTGTCGTGGATTCACAGAATACAGCCGCGATTTTCTCAGTGTTCAGCAGCTCTGTCAGTTGCTTGAGATCGTCGGGATTACCGACGGGATAGAACCCCACATCCGCCGGCGCGAAGCGCTGCTGAATCTTGAGTGTATCGACATAAGGAAATCCAAACTGCACACTCGGACATGCCGAGTCATGCTGACGCAGAGCACGCCAGACGGCTGCGATCGCCGCCATGCCGCAGGGATACAGCCAGATTTCGGCATCGCGGTTTTTTCTGAACTCACGCAATCGCTGGCGAACAGTTCGGCGCGCCAGCGTTTCAGAACTTTCCACAGGCTGATTGTTCAAAATCAACTCTGCCGAGCGGGAGGTCAGGACTTCACCGGCATGTTGCCAGTACTCGCGCAGTCGTGAAAATTCCTCCGGATCAGTCGCAACTCCACAGGCAGTCTGATTTGCGATCGCCACAAGTCGAGCACTCCGTCCGCCACGCCAGACGACATAGTCAACAGCCCGCTGAGCTGCCGCGGTGCTCGGGAAAATCAGTCCTGCGTTCGGAACCCCAAAGATGTCGTGGCACAAGCGCCGGACATAAGGATGCAGACAAAATCGGGGATACGCAGCCTGCAGACGATCGACGATTTCTGCATCGCCTTCTTCATATTTGATGTTGTGTTCCCACAATGGCAGCGCGACCGAAACGGCGTGCGACGAATCGGGCATCGGCAGGCCGAGGTGTTCAGCTTTCCAGTGAGGGAATTTCAACAGGTCGATGGGCATGGCGAGAATTGAGGATTAAGGATAAGGGAGGGCAGAAGGATTTCCGGCTTTCAGATCGAATCGCCTGCCGAGATTTCATGGTCCATGTCGAGCGAAGGACTTTCTGAGCATGGTTTTCCGACAACGACGGCTGGGACACCTGCGACCGTGCAATGCGGTGGGACGTTTTTCAGAACGACACTGCCTGCGCCGACTTTCGCGCCTTCACCGACTTCCACATTGCCAAGGATTTTTGCGCCAGCACCGATGAGGACTCCGCGACGGACCTTCGGATGTCGGTCACCGGAGGATTTTCCAGTACCGCCCAAAGTGACTTCATGCAGCAGCGAGACATCATCTTCAATGACGGCTGTCTCGCCGATCACGATGGAAGTGGCATGGTCCATCAGAATTCCCCGGCCGATTCTGGCCGCCGGATGAATATCGACGCCGAACGCTTCGGACATTCTGTTCTGCAGATACAATGCCAGCAATTCACGTCCTTCGCCCCACAACCAGTGTGCGATGCGATAACCGATGAGGGCATGGACGCCTTTCAGGAACAACAGCGGCACAAGGCTGCAAGTCACCGCCGGGTCGCGTTCCCGGACGGCGCGAATGTCGGCGCAAATCGCATCGGAGATCGATGGGTCTTTGGTCATCGCGTCCAGCATGATTTCACGCAGTTGCATGGCTGACAAAGTGCTGGATGCCAGCTTGCCGGCAAGGTGATAGCTGACGGCATCTTCGAAGCGTTCGTGGTTGAGTACCGTCGCATGCAGAAAACTGGCGAGCATTGGTTCCGAGGCGGCCCGTTCAGACGCGCGTTCGCGGATCGACGACCAGATACAGGTTTCGGTCTTTTTCGTTTTGGAAGGCATGGTCTGTCAGCTGAGACTTACGTGGAATTGGAAAGGAATAGTGACGGAAAGTCAAAAAGCAGGCAAGTCCTGACAAGATCACTCGCCGCCAGTCTGGTCGTCCGGCCATCGCAAGAGTATGATCATTTCGGGGGGCATCGTCACTGTTCTGATGCCGGGATATCGAGCAAAACGCAAAGGCGAGGTTATGAAAAGTCACATTCTGCGTTCGACAATGATGTTTGCAGCCGGGGGTTTTGTCATGGGAGCGGCTGCATTCTTCTGGCCGCAACCTGAAATCAAGGCCGACGCTCCCAACGGAAATGACAAATTCACGATGATCACCGTGCAACTGTTTGAGGGTGGTGAACTGGAAGGCGTGTTCGTCCTGAATCATCTGACAGGTGTGTTGACCGGTTCGGCGATCAACACGCAAACAGGCAAGTTCGGATATAGCTACCTGCACAACGTGGCTGCGGATTTTCAGACTTCGGTAAAGACGCCCGAACCAAAGTACGCGATCGTGACGGGAACTGCGAATTTGCGGACAACCGGCGGTGTCCAGCCGTCCTTGGGAGTCATTTATATTGGCGAACTGTCATCCGGAGGTGTGATTGCCTACGGATTTCCTCGCCCGACGTCACGCAACGCCGGTACCGTAATGCAGTTGGTGAAGCTGGACTACTTCAAGTTCTCCGAGTCTGTGGGTCAATAGGTCTGCCTGTGCAGGATCTGCGAATTCACCTCATCAACTCAATTGTTGCAGGCTCGTCAATTTGTCAATATGCTGTGATTCGGCGCTCGCTTCATTGGGTGAGCGTTTCCTTTCGGCATTCCTGTTCTGACAACGTCGAATTCTGTTCGACAAAGGATTGTGCATGGACAGTTTACACACACTGACCACGCTTACCCAACGCGTCTCCCGCGCGAGCGTTCAGCTTGCTGGCAGAATGAGTGCTGCCTCCTGTGTCTTCTGCACAGGATTGATCGCGGGGCTGTGGCTGGTAAATTCCGGCGTCGCCGTCGCCGAAGAACCCGTCCTGGAGTTTGTGGAAGGTCTGCGCGAACGACAGTATTTCGATACGGCTCTGGAATACCTGGACGTCGCTCAGCAACGGTCAGAACTGTCCGCGGCAATTCGCGATCTGATCGATCTGGAGCGTGCGAAGACCCTGCAGGCGATGGGCGCAGCATCGCGCGTCCCTGAAGATCGTGATTTGTACCTGCAGCAGGCGAAAGAGGCTCTGCAAAAATTCACGAGCGCTCACAGCACTCATCCCCTGGCGGCGTTTGCGAATTCGATGCTGGGTGAACTGTTACTGGAACGCGCTCGCACACTGATCTGGCAAATGGACGGTGCCGAATCACCGGAGAAGCGTACCGAATATCAGCTGGCCGCACGTAAGCTGATTGATGAAGGTCAGGTGATTTATCAGACGGCGAACGATCAGTACAAAGCAGCCTTCGATGCATTTCCCAACTTCATCGACAAGACAAAGGACGAAGAACAGTATAATGCCAGGCAGGACGTTGAAGCGAAATACCTGCGAGCCTGGTTCAATCTGATTCGCTGTACTTATGAACGTGGTCAGACGTTTGATAAGGGGACCGAAGAACGCAAGAACACACTGATTACCGCCGCCGGTTTGTACGAAGCACTTCATACTCGTTACCGCACCAATCAGATCGGTCTTCATGCCCGCCTGATGATGGGTAAGTGCTTTCAGGAACAGGATGACCTCAGCCGCGCGCTGGGGATCTACAATGAGATGCTGGGGCATACTTCGGAAAGCGAATCCGTCGAAATGCTCAAAGGCATCGCTTTGCATTACCGCCTGATCTGCCTGAATGATCCGCAGCGAAATGACCATCAGCTCGTGGTGCAGGAAGCCACGATCTGGCTGCAGGCGAACAAGGCAAAAATGTCAACTCCCTATGGACTGGGGATTCTGTGGGAGCGTGCGATCGCGGCAGAGAAACTGGGTGCCGCACGTGAAATTTCTGAAAATGATCGTGAAGCAACACTTCGCGTCGCTCTGAATGATGCGTCGACAGTCGGGCGTTATCAGGGACCGTTCCGTGAACCAGCGAGCGCGATGAGTCGCCGCATTAAGGCCGCCCTGGGCGACAAGGACAAAGAACCGAAAGATTTCGCCACCGCCTTTGAGCGTGCTCGTAACATGATCACTCAGATTCAGGCGTTGAGCGACGACGTGACCGCGGTGGCGGATGAGAATGCTCGGGCTCAGAAAAAAGCCGCCCTTGAAGCGCATCTCCATGAAGTCGGCCGAATTCTGCAAATGGCGCTGGACCTGCGGGACTCCGACAGTGACGTGAAAGCCGTGGCTCAGGCGCGGTATCTGCAAAGTTTTGTGATGCTGAGACTGGGACGCCCGCTGGACTCCATGATTCTGGCGCGGCACTGCATGATTCATGATCGCGCAACGGATCCGGACACTGCGTTGAATGCAACAGAGATCGCGATGGCAGCGGCGGTTTCGGCATGGAACATGGCGCCCGCCCGAGATCGTGATTTTGAAACCCGCGCGCTGAAGGATGTGTGTCAGAAAATTCTGGAACTCTATCCTCAGTCCAGTCGTGGCGGTGAAGCCCGGATGCGACTCGCGACCGTCTACCGCACGATGAACGAACCACTGGAGGCCGCAAAATGGTATCTGGAAGTTCCCGATACCGATCCTCAGTTTGCTTCGGCTCGGATGAGTGCCGGACAGTCGTACTGGGCTGCATGGACGCAGAAGGCTGCCGCCGCCGCAGACGATTCTGAAGGCGAAGTCACGCCTCCGGCGGAAATGCAGACATGGAAAGCCGAAGCACGCAGCCTGTTGACTCAGGGGATTCAGCTCACGCGTGACAAAGTTGGGACTGATGTTAAACCGTCCGACGAAGTTGTTGCAGCAGAAGTTTCGCTTGCCAGCATCATGAATCTGGACGGAGACTTTCAGGGAACCATTGGACGCCTGACAAACGGCGATGCAAACTCAGTCATTGCCGCCATCAAAGTCGCTGATGGCGAAGCGAGGCCCGGGGATGGGATTCAGAGCAGTTCGTTTGCGGGACTGACGTATCGACTGCTCCTGCGTGCGTACGTGGGGACTCAGCAGATCGAACAGGCTTTGGGTGTGATGACGCAGCTGGAAAACGTCGGTGGTCAGAATATTCTGGCGGTGTACACTCAACTGGGTCTGGAACTGCAGGAAGAACTCAAAGATTGAAACTGTCGGGCGACAACGAACGCCTGGCACAGACTCGTGATTCGTTCGAAAAGTTTCTCCAGAAAGTCTACGAATCGCGAAACAAGTCCGACTACAACTCATTGCTGTGGATCGGTGAAACTTACTTCGGACTTGGACAGGGCGTTGCGACCGATCCGATCGCATCCGCGGCCTACTATGCCAAGGCGGCCGACGCGTACAATGAAATTATCACCGGTGGTCTGGCGACGGAAGGGAATCGTACGGCCGTGCAATTGCGACTGGCTCGCTGCCGACGTCAGCAGACGCAATTTGACGAAGCCTTCCGCCTGTGTGACGAAATTCTGAAAACAAATCCGAACGCGCTGGATGCTCAGTTTGAAGTGGCGCATGTGCTGAGTGACTGGGGATCGGAAAGTGAGCCGACAAAACTGCTGGATGCCATTCAGGGAATAAAGACGCCGGACGGCAAAGCCGGACACGTCTGGGGCTGGTCATTGATGACGCGCAAGTTGCAGCAGTCGTTGCAACGTACTCCGACACCGGAAATGAGGGAACGATTTGTTGACGCTCGCTATCAGCTGACCAACAGTCGGCGGCGCTATGCGAAAACGAACGCTCCGGATAGCGACAAGCAGTTGAATTCTGCATTAGCGGAGATCACCAGTTTTGTGCAGGTGTATCGGGACCTGGACGACGCATCGTTCGCAAGATTTGATCGTCTGTATCAGGACCTGCAGACGGACAAGGGTGAAGCACCGGTTCCTCTCGCACGCGCCTCAGATACTGCAGAAACAGTGGCAGAACCTGAACTTGTGGACGACACGACGCATGGAACGTCAGAAACGAGTGCCGCGACAACCGTGACCGAGCCCGCGGAATCCGGCGGCAGCGGTTTGCTTTTGGGGGCGTTGATTACCTGCCTGTCGATCGGGATCGCCGGAGGAATGTTCTTCTTCATGCGGCGACCAGGCAAACGGCCAAAGATCCCCGGCTCAGAAAAAACGCCAAAATTTTCTGCGATGGCAATCAGCAATCCGGGAGCCGACAATCCCGCAGCCATGTTCCCAGACCCCGGTAATGATCCTCGACCGGGTCTGGATTTTTCGGGACTTTCAGCCGTCGCCACGGCGCCGAAGCGAACAGCGTCTTCGCGGCCGGCAGGTGCTTCCGCCGCAACTCGCGCGGCAAGTCCTGCGGACACGCCGCGAACAAAATCGCCTGCACCAGCGGCACCTGGAATGGGTGCGGCCGACAAATCGGCGGCTCCTAAGGCACGACCGCGTCCTGCGGCGGAAGAGGGAAGCGGAGCATCCTCCTCAGCGCCTGCCGTGGCCCCGCGTCCGGCAGCTCCTCGTCCGCCCGCCGCTCGACCGACTGCACCGGCAGCGGGTCAAACGCCATCTGGATCTCAGCCACCAGCGGCAAGACCAGCGGCCCCGCGTCCACCAGCTCAACAGCAACCACCTGCAGGCAAACCACCCGGACCGCCAGGGGCCGTTCCTCCACAGCGAAAACCGCCAGTTCCACCGGACAGTGAATAATGTTGTGGCTCGTTGGACCATAGTCTCCAGCCTGCCTGAGAATTTCAGCCAGGCTGAAGTCCGTACACCAAAGGCATTCCGAATTCTGCAAGAGGGTTATCATCCTATGACAACGAAACATACGCAGTGTCACAAGTTTCCTGGCCAGGTCCTGTTCGCCGTCTGGATGTTAATGATCGGCAGTGCGGGGACGGTGTTTGCCGTTGACCAGGTGACGAAGCGCAGTGATCGAGTCACTTTTCGCGGGGAGATCACGGCGATGACACTTGAATCTGTCACGATTACACTGTCAAACGGACAGACTCAGGTTGTTCCGGTGTCGGATGTCTTCAGTGTGAGATTTGATATGGAACCACCGTTGCTGGCTCAGGCGCAGTCCAACGAACGCAGCGGGGCTTTAGATGTCGCACTGGAAAAATTTCAGACGGTGAAGAAGGAGTACGCCGGCGATGACAAGCGGCTCACCGCAGATGTGGATTTCCTGATCGCGCGGACGATGGTCAAGCAGGCGTTAGCAGACCCGGCGAAAGTCCCGGATGCTGTCGCCGCGATTAAGAAGTTCCGTCAGGAAAACAAGACCAACTTTCGCTATTTCGAAGCCCTGCTTCTGGAATCTTCGCTTGCCAGGGGCGAAGACGCTCAGACGCTGCTGAAAGAGGTGCAGGCGTCACCAGTCAAAGGCTATCAACTTCAGGCAGGCGTGCAGCTTGGACAGGTCCTCCTTGCCGGCAACGACGCGGCGGGAGCGATGTCCGCATTTCAACAGGTCATCGAACAAAGTGCAGGAGATCCAGCGTCTTCGACCGCTCAGTTCGACGGACTGCTGGGAAAGGCGGCGTGTCAGCAAAAACAGGGTCAGACGGATGAGGCAATCGCCACGCTGGACGGAGTCATTAGCAAGGCATCGGAATCCGAATCGCAGACTTTGGCTCAGGCGTGGGTTCTGAAGGGCGATTGTTTCCGGGCGAAAAATATGCCAAAAGATGCTCTGATGGCTTACCTGCATGTTGATGTTCTGTATCCTTCGGAACCAGCGGCCCACGCTGAAGCTCTGTACCATCTGGTCTCATTGTGGGCTCCCGCAGGACATCAGGACCGTGCAGACGAAGCCATGGCAAAACTGTCAACAAAATATCCAAACAGCCCGTGGACAAAACAGGCGGGCACGATTCCACAAGCGGCAGCCAACTGACATGTTTCCACAAATCCGGATTTCTCGCATCTTGTGCAACCCTGTGAAGAGTGACGAGACGCTTTGAAGTCACTACAGTTCCCATTCTCAACTTACTGACATTTCTCACTGGACACGTTTGCCCCTTTGAGGACATCCCGGAGATTCTTCGAAATGCGTAATGTCTCTGCATCAGCCGCCCAATTCGGTGGACGCAAATCCATTTTTTTTCTGCTGTTCGCCATGGCCGCTGCGTCGATCTGGCCAGCGTTCGGGACTTCCACCAGCCTGTTCGCTGACGAAGAGGCAGCGGCACCAGCGGCTGCTCCGCCAGCAGATGGTACGGCGGCGGCTCCGGTGCAGTCCCGTAGTTTTCTGGCGTATATCGCTCGAGCGTGTGGCTGGTTTTGGGGACCAGCGTTCCTGCTGGTGTCATTTATCCTGGTCGCCCTCATCATGATGAACCTGCTGCAGGTGCGACGTGATGTCCTGTTGCCATCGACTTTTGTTGAAGAATTCGAACAGAAACTCAACGCGAAAGACTTCCAGGGAGCCTATGAATTCGCTCGCGGCGACGAATCTTTTGTCGGGCGCGTTCTTGCGGCGGGCATGGGACGTCTCAGCCGTGGTTATCCTGAAGCTGTTGAAGGAATGCAGGAAGCTGGTGAGGACGAAAACATGGCGCTGGAACATCGTCTCAGCTACGTGGCCATGATCGGTTCGATCGCTCCTATGATGGGGCTGATGGGAACAGTCCAGGGGATGATTTCCAGTTTCGACAAGATTGCGTTGTCGGTCGTTGCACCAAAGCCTTCGGAACTCGCTGACGGAATCTCCACGGCGTTGGTGACGACGCTGATCGGATTGTTGCTGGCCATTCCGGCGATGGTGTTCCACGGTATCCTGAAAAACCGCATTCAGCGGCTGGTACTTGAGATCGGCATGGTGAGTGAAGGCCTGATGGGACGCTTTGCGACTGTCGGCAAGCAGAAGTAGTGTAGTTCAGGATTCTTGCGATGAAGTTCAAACCTGCAAATGTCAGCGTCCCGGAAATTGACATGACTCCCATGATCGATATCGTGTTTCAGTTGATTACGTTCTTCATGGTGATCACCAATTTTGATCAAAATGAAGCGGATGAGCGTGTCACGCTGCCAAGAGATCAGTTAGCCAAGCCACCGATGGCCGTCCGCAAAAATGCGTTCATGCTCAACTTTGGTTACGATATCGATTCCACCGGAAAACGAAAATCCGATATTCCGTATTTGTTCTTTGGCGATGAGAAAGCCACGCTGGAACAGGTGCGGCCTCGACTGCAGCAGGAATCACAATTCTACAAGACGATCGGCACAAAATACGAAGATGTAACCGTCGAAATTCGTGCCGATGCCAGCGTGCCTGCCGGAATGGTGCAGGAACTGATTCAGATGTGTCAGGAAGATAAAATCCAGTTTCAGCGATTTGCCCTGAAGGCAACCCAGAAGGTTGAACCGTAACGCTCCAACCCTGCGTTCAGGCTGCAGGACTCTGACCAGGGCCATTCATACAGAATCAACAATAATCTGGTGGTCGCCGTACGGCATTTGCCGCATAAAATTCAGAATCACTCAGGAATGTCGATTGAGTTGTTATCATGAAACTGCGAAACCGAGCCTCTGGCAGCAGAATTCAGGTTGATATGACGCCGATGATCGACGTCGTGTTTCAGTTGCTCATTTTTTTTATGTGCACGCTGAAAATGATCGAACCGGAAGGGGATTTCGACATCAGCATGCCGCTGGGAGCACCCAGTGCAAATTCCGTCTCGGACGCAGAACTGCCGCCGTTCAAAGTCCGTATGCAGGCAGACGCCAGCGGTGAACTGGTTTCCCTCAGCTTCAACGGAGAAAACCTCGGCGCTGGCCCTGGAGCGATTTCTTCGCTCAACTCGAAAGTTTTTCGCAGTATCACAGCCTTGCAGGCTATCGGCAGTGATCAGCTGGAAAAGCAGGAGGTCGAGATCGATCCGGATTACAACCTCAACTACCGCTACATCATTAACGCAATTGGCGCCTGTTCCGGCCGTATTGGTCAGAACGGTGTTCACATCCCCTATCTGCAGCGCATCAAATTCGCCCCGATCCGGCAACAACAATAGCTGCTCCTCGTTACTTGACTCTCCGAGTCGAGCCAGCCGCATTCAGCCTCCATGACGAAATCCGAGTTTTCCTCCCTGCCCTGTGTCGTCCTGTGCTCCACAGACCTGATGCTGATCAGTTCTGTCGGTGGCGCTGCGGAAGCGAGCGGTTTCGAATTTGTGTCTGTCAATTCTCTGCAGGTCGCCATCGACAAGGCTTCAGCACTCGGCAGTATCGTTTGCCTTGATCTTGCTGCCTCGTTCAGCGATCCGCACGAATTCGCGGCTGCCGCATCGCTGGAGTTGCTGGTTCGCTCGATTGCATTCGGACCGCACGTTCACACCGCCAGACTCGACGCCGCCCGCGCGGCCGGAATCGGTCGCGTGATGAGTCGCGGACAGTTCGTCAGCGGCCTTGCGACTCATTTCGGATCGTTCGCAAAGTAAGTGACCGCTCGAGAATCTCGTGTCGCCTTTCGCTCAGCGAAAGCAGCACCTCTTTCGCAGAGCGAAAGGGGATGATCAGATGCCTTGGTTCTTAATCATAATCTTCATCTTAATCATAATCGATTCGGAGCAATCCCGGCGACCGTGTCTTTCGCCACTTGCACGACTCTGCATGCAGAACGGGATTAAGATTAAGAGTAGGATTAAGATTAAGAATTCGTTATGACAGACTTCCCGGCGCACAACGCGGCGAGGTCTTCGAAGTACCGCGGGTAAGTCTTCGCCGTGCAGCCGGGATCGAGGATCTTAATGCCGGGCACTTTCAGTCCGAGCAGCGAAAAACTCATTGCCATCCTGTGATCATCGTAGGTCTGAATTTCAGCGGGCCGCGGAGTCCCGTGATAAATACGCAGACCGTCGGTCGTTTTCGCGCGAATTCCGGTACGCTGAAGCTCCGCCACGACGGCGGCGATGCGATCCGTTTCCTTTGACGCATGTGACCCACGCGATCGTCATCGGGAATCCGCAAACACCGCGACCGTCGACAGTGTCTGGGCGGTATCGCTGATTGCATTCATGTCAATGTCGATGCCGTGCAGCGGACAACCGGTGACCGTAATCCGATCACTTTGCCAGGAAACTTCGCAGCCCATCTGTTCCAGGGCAGCCGCGAATCCAACGTCACCCTGTAACGCATGTCGGGACAATCCTGTGACAGTCACTGAGCCACCGGTCACGGCCGCCGCTCCGAAGAAATAACTGGCGGCGGAAGCGTCCGGTTCGATATCGTAATGGCCGGGGCGATAAGGCCGGGGCTCAACCAGGAAGGATGACAAATCCTCGGGATATTGTACGCTGGCTCCAAACGCCTGCATCATCTGCAGCGTCATCATCACGTAAGGTTTGGAAACAAGCTCGCCCTCAACGCTGAGGCGAACTGTTTCGCGGCACGCAGGTGCCGCCATCAGCAGGCTGCTGAGAAACTGACTGCTGATATCACCATGGATCGAAGTGGCACCGCCCTGCAACGTGCCGCCACTGCCGTCCACGACAAGCGGAGGACAATCACTGTTTGGTTGTTCGAATCGAATGTTTGCGCCGAGTGGTTTGAGAGCACGTACCAGATCGCCGATCGGTCGTTGTCGCATTCTTTCGACGCCGTCCAGGCGATACCATCCGGTCCCCAGCGCACAAAGAGCAGTCAGAAATCGGATACTGGTGCCGCTGTTCTCGAGCCACAGGTCTGCGGTCGGAGCGGGAACTCGCCCTCCCAGACCATGGACCGTACAGCGACAGGCGGCAAGATCCTGATCGACGGCGAACCCCAGCCTTCGCAGACTTTCGACCATCACCCGGGTGTCCTGACTGTCCAGGACACCGGTCATTGTCAGGGGACCATCGGCCAAAGCCGCCATCACCATTGCGCGATTGGTGATGCTCTTGGAACCGGGCGGGCGGATCTCACCGCAAACGGCCGATGTCACGGGCTGCAGTTCAATAAATGTCATGTGTTTCGTGCGCTGGAAAATGGTAATAACGAACTGCAATCCGTCGCCAGGTATGTCGGGTTCCAAAACAACGGAAAAATAAACTAGTGCTCTGTCAACCATGAAACGAGGCGTTGCGGCTTGGAAAAGGGGTCAGG
>JBBJME010000219.1:0-12118 GCA_037719765.1 Planctomycetaceae bacterium | reverse complement strand
GTTCGCGCGAGCGCAAGCTGAATGACCTGGCGGCAGGGTTCAAGGAGGATGTGGCCGGTATTCGCCAGAAGCTTCAGAGCGAACTCTGGGTCCTGCAGTCTGTGTGTGACGAATCGAATGAAGACACTCCGGTTCGGGAATCCGAACGTGCGCATGAAATCTTTCAGACGCAGCAAGCGTTCGCGGCACAGCAGCTGAGCGATCTGGATGCCAGAGTTCAGTTCACTGCCACATATCTTGAACACTGCCATGCCGGTACAGATTCAACAATACCGCCAGTCAATGTTCCAGTCAAAGGCCGCGAAGCCAGTCATACACTCGGGATGGAACAGATCGATCTGGCGATGGCGTCCGCCGGTGTGATTGATCGCCAGAATTTGCCTCAATGGATTTGCGGCTTTCGAATCTGGGGACTCACGTTCCTGATTTTCGTCGTCGTGGCCATCGTCGCGACCGGCGTTCGAGCTGACCTGCGCCTGTTTCTGAATCCTGAACTGCAAAAGCCGGACTGGCAATGGTTTGGCGTATCCTGCCTGATCGGTGCCGCGACTTCGGTGCTGTTCGGAACGGTGTGGTTGGTCCTGGTGCAGTCGCGGCTTCGAGCTGGCTATGAAGACATGCTGCAACATGTGGCGAATGCCAAAGCCGCCCTGGAATACTGGTCACAGAAAAGCCAGCAGGAATTGAAGCGCGCGGATGCGGCTGCAGAGACATGGAAGACGAATATGCTGCAACACCGCGATCAACACTCCGCGAAGCTGCAGAAAGCAGCGGACGAACAAATCCGCGATCGCACGCGGACCTACAATGATCAGGTCTCAAGGCATGAAAAGCTTTCTCAGGAACAAATCACGGCGAACGAAGCGGAATCGTCCCGACAGCAATCGGCGATCGAGAACTGGCGAGGACAGGAGATTTCGGATTGGGCGACCCTCAACTCCGAGCACGTTCAGGCGCTCACCGCGCTGGCCACCCACAACGCCACGATCCGCCATTCACTGCATGCCGACGAATCAGCAGCGATAGCGCAATGGAAGGCGGATATCTCCTTCGCGCGGGAACTGGCTCGCCGCAGCCGCGAACGAGTCGCCGCGTTTCCGCGCTGGACGCAGATGCGAGGATCCAGCTGGAACGTACCGACATCGCTGCCGGAAGCGTTGCCGATTGGTGACTTGCTGGCAACGCTTCCTGCACCACCGCAGGGCGACAGCCGAGAGCCGGACGCGAACTTGTGCCTTGAATTGCCGGCCATTCTGAATTATCCCCGTGACACGTCGATTGTGATTGAACATGATGCGGCGGGACGCGAACCAGCTCTTGAATTTGTGCGTTCAATTCTCCTGCGGCTGTTGACCAGCATCATGCCGGGGCGAGTTCAGTTTACGCTGATCGATCCCGTGGGACTGGGTCAGAGTTTTTCCGCGCTGATGCACCTTGCAGACTTCGATGAACTCCTGATCAGCAATCGCATCTGGACCGAGGCGACTCAAATCCGCGACCGATTGCAGAAAGTAACCGAACACATGGAGAGCGTCTTTCAGACGTATCTTCGCAGTGAATTTGACTCGATTGAAGACTACAACGCTGCGGCTGGCGAAGTCGCGGAACCGTATCATTTTGTCGTCGTCGCCGGATTTCCCGCAGCGTTTACCGAAGAGGCTGCGCGGCATTTAACCAGCATTCTGACCAGTGGCCCGCGGTGCGGTGTGCATGCGATTGTCACGTGGTCTCCGAATCAGCCGATCCCCCGTTCATTCGACATCAACAATCTGCACGAATGCTGCACGGAATTCACAGTGACAGATGGACGTGTCGTTCCGCGACTGGAGTCGCCAGGTTCGGTCGAATTCGAAGCACTCGCGCCGCCGGAATCTGCCGACTATGTCAGTCTGGTCCGGGCCGTTGGGGAACAGTCGCGCGATGCGCGGCGGGTTGAAGTGTCGTTTAATCGCATTGCTCCAAAGCCGGATGCCATCTGGAGTCAATGTTCCGCCGAAGGACTGGACGTTCCCATCGGTCGAGCCGGTGCTGCCCGGCTGCAGTTTATGCGTTTGGGACGCGGAACCAGTCAACACGTCCTGGTGGCTGGCAAGACGGGTTCGGGCAAGTCCACGCTGCTGCATATTCTGATTACCAATCTGGCTCTGTATTACAGTCCCGATGAAATTCAGTTCTATCTGATCGACTTCAAAAAGGGGGTTGAGTTTCGCACCTATGCTGCCAACAAACTGCCTCATGCCCGCGTTGTGGCCATTGAGAGTGATCGTGAATTCGGCTTGAGCGTTCTGGAACGCCTTGACGAAGTGTTACAGGAACGGGGAGAGTTGTTTCGTATCCGAGGTGTGCAGGACGTTCCTTCATTCCGCCGGGAGTTCCCGAACGAGCCCATGCCGCGCCTGCTGTTGCTGATCGATGAGTTTCAGGAATTCTTCACGACGGAAGACCGTGTTTCGTCTCGTGCATCGTTACTCCTCGACCGCCTGGTTCGACAGGGCCGAGCGTTCGGAATTCACGTTCTGCTGGGCTCGCAGACGCTGGGAGGAGCGTACTCACTGGCCCGCAGCACCATGGGTCAGGTCGGAGTCAGAATTGCGCTGCAGTGCAGCGAAAGCGATGCACATTTGATTTTGAGCGAAGAAAATTCCGCCGCTCGTCTGCTGACGCGCCCCGGGGAAGCAATTTACAACGACGCCAACGGCATGGTGGAAGGAAATCATCCGTTTCAGATCGCATGGCTGGATGAAGCTCAACGAGAATCGATGATCCAC
The DNA here is from genome assembly GCA_037719765.1 of Planctomycetaceae bacterium. GTDB lineage: Bacteria > Planctomycetota > Planctomycetia > Planctomycetales > Planctomycetaceae > SXXK01. Next base: position 9,350 of record JBBJME010000219.1, on the reverse strand, counting down.
GCCATGATACAACGGCCCGATTATCATCGAAATTCCGACGGCCGCATGATTGTGTTTGAGGGCAACGTGGCACCCAGTCTGGAACTCTGCAGCCCGCTCAACGCCTGGCTTTCATGCACACCGGATGCCACGCGGCATTTTGTCGATACACTGCCCGCATGGATCGGCGAACCCGTGGCGATCGCCGCGCCCATGTGCGTTGAGTTTCGGCGATCGGGAGGCCAGAATGTATTGATTGTTGGTCAGGAAGGAGAATTGGCCGACACCATTCTGGCATCAACAATTGTGAGCTGGACTGTGGGCCGTGCCACTGAAACTGACCACCGAACTTCGCAACTCACATTGCTTCACGATGGGCGTGATCGGGCGTCTCAGACACGATTCGCTGAGACATTTACCTCAAAGATTGCTCCCCGTTTTCGTCTTGCTGACAACCAGGAAGCAGATGCTGTTGTCGCTGACCTTTGGCAGCAGATGACAGCTCGAGAAAGCGGTGGCGCTCCGCCAGACAGTCCGGAACTGATTCTGGCGATTCGTAACATCGGTCAGTTCCGTTCGTTGCGACGTGATGAAGACGACTATGGAATGGCGGGTTTTGGTGCAGCGAAAGAGGCCACACCCGCGACGATGCTTGGCGACCTTATTCGCAAAGGTCCGCTCGTCGGAATTCACGTCATGATCTGGGCCGACACATTCAGCAACGCCATGCGGTGGTTATCGACGTCGTTGCTGCGTGAATTCGACAACCGCATTGCATTCCGTCTGAAACAGACGGATTCAGCCAGCCTGATAGATACCCCGGTGGCCGCTGCCCTCAGCCCGGGCCGCGCGATTCTGTATCGCGATCAGACTGGAACCGCCGACCGTTTCCGCCCGTTCAACTGGCCCTCCAGTGAGTGGCTGCAATCCTTGAATCCAGCAAACGAGTTTTTGGACGATCCGCTGGAATTCGATATCGATGAAATGACGATTGAGTGACTTTGGAGTGCGGTGACTTGTCACCGCTTTAGTGATCCAGCAACGCAGGTTTGAATCATAACGGGCTGCACCGAGGCGACGCCGATTGAGAAAGAAAGTTCCGACAAGTCGGAGCACTCCAAACGTGGAGCGACATAACGCACCTACAAGTACGGCAGAAATCCACACAGCACGTTTTGGCGGCTCTGTAGCTTTTCGATCATTTGATTGAGGTCTTTCATCTCGGGAATGGACTCCCGGCGGATGGATGGGCCACCTTGCGGGAGCGGATTTCCGTTGGCATCTGTCTTTGCCCTGGAACCATCAGTTTCTGAATCAGTTCCTGGACTGGCATACGCACGATATGTCGGCGGAGCATCGTGCTGCACTGTGTCCTGCGAACGCTCAGGGCTCGGCGGATTCGGCTGACCGGTCCAGCGAAAATTCCAGACAATCAACACGAGCACACAAGCCGCGACGGCACTTCCCGCAATCCGCGCACGATCAGCCCAGCAACCGTAGCGCACCTGCTTGCGCACATTCAGCACTACGCGTTCACGGAGACCAGAAGTCAATTGAGGCAACGTACCGGCCTCGCGCAGAAGATTGTGCTCCGGCAGTGATGGGTCGGGGATCTTCACTAAGGGATCGTTCATTTCAGTCACAATTCCATTGCAAAAACGGCAAGGCAGAATGTCGGCGGGAGAATTCGGTGGGGTTATCGGACAAGAGGTTCAAGGCTTCGTTGGAGTTTTTCCATGGCATATCGATATCGGCTGGCCACAGTATTCTGGGACAGTCCAAGTGCTTCGGCGATTTCGGCAAACGTCAATTCTTCCCAATGCTTAAGAATGACGACTTCGTATTGATTCTTTGGCAGAGACTTCAAAATCCGCCGCACCGTGTCGGCGGTTTCCTCATGGACAATCTGTGATTCGACACTCTCTTCGCCGGAACCGCGTTCCGCAACGTTCAGACCTGTCCCTTTACGCTTCTGGATGATCCGCAAGGCTTCGTTGCGAACGGAGCGAATCAAATATGGCCACGGCGCGTTGGCTTTGGCCAACAACCGTGGTTTAAATGCGATTCGCGCGAAAGCCCCCTGCAAAGCATCTTCGGCATCCGACTGATTTCCAGTAATTGTGATGGCAAACCGAACCAATCGCTGAGCCGCGAGGTCAAACATCGCCGTCAGCGCACGTTCAGGATGCTCCGTCAGGCGATCGACGCAGTTGCGAAAACTTGCCTGAAAATCGGAGGTTTCGTGTGGGCTCACGGCATTACCAAAAGTCGTTCTGCCGGCAAGTTTGTCTGCCGGATTTGGAAATTCTCTGTGAGAACGATATTTTCCCAAGGAAGAATTGACCAGTGCAGCCATAAAAACTGCGCATTGCGGGCTGTTCGCAATGACTCACTCATCCAAGTTGAAAGGGATTTTCTGTGTTTAACACCGTGGCCGTCGCCGGCGCGACTGGTGCCGTAGGGCGAATTATCCTGCAATTACTTGCCGAACGAAAGTTTCCGGCAAAGAATTTTCGGTTCCTTGCGTCCGCTCGCAGCGCCGGAAACATCATCGATTTTGCTGGTAAGCAGTTCACGGTCGAAGAACTCACGCATGACTGCTTCAAGGGAATCGATCTGCTCATTGGCAGCACGCCGGATGAAACGGCTGCCGAATTCTTCCCGTCCGCGATCAAAGCAGGCTGCAAGGTGATTGATGAGTCCGGCTATTGGCGGATGAATCCCGATGTCGCTCTGGTCGTGCCCGAAATCAATCCGCAGGCAGCTCTCGATGCAAAGGGAATCATCTCCAGTCCCAACTGTTCGACCACGCAGATGGTGCTGGCTCTGAAGCCCCTGCACGATGCAGCCAAGGTGCGCCGCGTCGTCGTCAGTACCTATCAGGCTACCAGTGGAGCAGGCCTGCAGGGGACCGCTGATCTGATCGAAGGCAGCCGCGCCATGCTCGAAAACGCGGATTATCAGTATAAGGTGTTCAAGCATCCCATCGCTTTCAACGCGATCCCTCAGATCGGCAGCTTCAAGGAAAATGGCTACACCAGCGAAGAACTGAAAATGGTGTATGAGACTCGCAAGATTCTCGGTGACCAATCGATTCAGGTCTGTGCGACGTGTGTCAGAATCCCGGTTTCCAACTGTCACAGTGAAACCGTCAATGTGGAAACAGAACGACCACTTTCCGCTGAAGAAGCTCGCAGGCTGTTCACGGCGACTCCGGGAATCACGGTTGTGGACAACATTGAGTTGGGACAGTATCCGATGCCGTCCAATTGCGATGGTAGTGATCAAGTGTTTATTGGGAGAATCCGAAAAGATATGTCGCATCCAAACTGTATTACGTTTTGGTGCGTGTCCGACAACCTTCGCAAAGGCGCGGCCACAAATGCCGTACAAATCGCAGAATTGCTGGCAAGCCAACAATCCGCAAAGTAGGTCTCGGCTCAACTGGGAGTGGGGTGGAACGCAGACGCGGTATTTTTCAACAACGGCAATTCACAGAAATCTTGAAAAATCCAGGGCAAATCGTGTGGCCGACGAATAGGTAACTGCGATATCCTTTGCTAGCGAACTGAGATTGAGTCTCATTTGCGACATGCCTATGGCGTGCCATCAATGATCTGGGTTTGAGTGCAGTGGTCTGGTTGGCGGACCTTGTTTCTCCCGTTTTTTGAGCTGGCGGTGGTCTTGTGGATACAATGCGACTGGCTGATTTGACGCTTGGTGCAACTGCGATTGTTACGGCAATTTCAGGGGCGAGCCGGATTGCTTCGCGGCTCATGGAGATGGGATTCGTTCCTGGGGCTGCCGTTCAGGTATTGCGGAGGGCTCCGTTTGGTGGCCCGATTCAGTACCGCGTTCACGGTGTTTCAATCTCGATGCGAATTGCCGAAGCGGCCTGCATTTCCGTAATGAATGACGCTGCATGGTCGGAAGCTCATCCTGCTGTCCCAGTCGGCGTATTACAGCTTGCCGCCACCTGATGGTCGGAGTCGAGTGACGTGTATTTTCTTTGTCATCGGATTCACTTCCCGTTCCTGAGTGTTGAATCGATCAAGGATTTGGGACGGCGGTATTCTCGTTTCGCGGTATCGCCGTGACTGCGCCATCGCCTTCAATGCGCTCCACACGCATCCGTCCGGCACGCGTCGCGTTGATTGGTAATCCGAATACCGGAAAAAGCACGCTCTTCAACGCTTTGTCGGGAATGCGTGTGCGGACAGGGAACTATCCTGGCGTCACCGTCGAAAAACGCGTCGGTCGCACGCAGTGGTGCGGGCGTGATATCGAACTGATCGACCTGCCTGGAACGTACAGCCTCTCTCCGAAGTCACCCGATGAGATGGTCGCCGTCCAGGTATTGACCGGATGTTGCGACGAACCGAAGCCAGACCTGATCATCTGCATCTGTAATGCATCGGCACTGGAGCGAAACCTGTATCTTGCGACTCAGGTGCTGGAAGTCGATTGCCCGGTCATTCTTTGCCTGAATATGTGGGATGCGGCTGTTCATGCGGGAATTCACATTGATACGGAGTCTTTGAGTCGCGAACTTGGCGTGCGTGTCGTAGCGACATCGGCGACACGACGCGAAGGGTTGAGTGAACTCAAGACGGCGGTTGTGGAGTCGCTGGCAGGGTCGGAAGCCGCTGGAGATACGTCATATCAAACTTATCCACATGTTGCCCGTATTCTTACCGGTCCGGTGGCGACGGAGATCGATCGGCTCGAAGAACTTCTTGCGACGCTTGGTATTCCTGCGGCAAAACGGTCACCATTCCTCGTTGCACGCAGTCTGCTTGATCCTGACGGCTCGGTGGAGCGTCTTCTGGCGAACGATGCTGGATCACAGTACAGCGAAGCACTTGCCGAGTCGCGGAGACTTCTTGCGGAAACAGGCAATGAGATCCCTGGTGTCGAAGCAGGACAGCGTTACCGGTTTATCAGCCAGATGTTGTCGCGCGTGCAGAAGCGAACCAGGATTGCGTCAGCCACAATCACGGATCGGATTGATGCCGTTTTGACGCACCGCGTGTTCGGATTCCTGATCTGTCTCGCGGTCCTGATGTTTGTGTTTTCGACGATCTACTGGTTTTCACAACCGGTGAGCGAAGGTGTTGAAGGGGCGCTGGGATGGATCAGTGCTCAGATTCGTCACTCGATGGCACCGGGGCCGCTGCGGAGCCTGCTCACTGAAGGCGTCGTTGCCGGCGTCGGTTCGGTGCTGGTGTTCCTGCCGCAGATCTGCCTTCTGTTCCTGTTTATCGGCCTGCTGGAAGACTGCGGCTACATGGCCCGCGCAGCGTTCATGATGGATCGTTTGATGGGACTCCTGGGGCTGAGCGGCCGCTCGTTTTTGCCGCTGATGTCGTCGTTTGCCTGTGCGGTTCCAGGAGTCATGGCAACGCGCGTGATCGACGATCGGCGAGACCGATTTGTCACGATTCTGATTGCACCGCTGATGAGTTGTTCGGCTCGGCTGCCGGTATATGTCCTGATGATTGGTGCGTTCATTCCGGATACGCGTCTGCTGGGCGGCTGGCTTCCGTTGCGGGCGGTTGTACTTTTTGCCATGAGCACACTTGGGCTGGTCGTGGCCGTTCCCGTGGCACTGCTTTTGCGCAAGACGTTGCTGCGAGGCGAACCGTCTCCGTTCCTGCTGGAACTGCCGGATTATCGCATGCCTTCGCTGCGCGTCGTGTTGCTGCGGGTTTGGGAAAGTGGCATGTCCTTCGTCGTCCGTGCCGGCACGCTGATCTTTGCCACCAGCGTGCTGGTGTGGGCCGCTGGTTCGTTTCCTGGCGATCACACTCAACAGTATGCGTTGACCGCAAAGATCGAAGCGCTGCAGGCGGAGGACGAAGAAATCAACGCGGCTGAGATTGAAGCCCTGTCGTCCCAGTTGAATCTGCAGAATTCGGAGCTTCTGGAAAAAAGCCTGTTAGGACGCATGGGAGTCGCGATCGAACCGCTCGTGAAACCACTGGGCTGGGACTGGCGGATTGGAGTGGGAGTCATTGCATCGTTTCCTGCGCGCGAAGTCGTGATCGCAACGCTGGGGACAATTTATAGTCTCGGCGGCGATGTGGACGAAGAAAGCAGCGGACTCCGCGACACTCTGAAACGCGCCACGTGGCCCGATGGAACGCCCGTGTTTTCGATCCCGGTCGCGGTCTCCATTATGGTGTTCTTCGCCCTCTGCGCACAGTGTGTCTCCACGCTGATGGTCATCCGCCGCGAAACCAACAGCTGGCGCTGGCCAGCGTTTTCCTTCGTGTACATGACTGTGCTCGCCTATATTGGCGCGTTCCTGACGTACCAGATCGGAATGCGACTTTAGAACCATGAACAAAACCTCCGTGGCCGCGTTGTGTCGAGAGTAGTCGCGCGGCCAAGGCGAAAACTGCAGCTTCGCTGTCACGAAACTCCGGCAACTGAACGGACCCTCCGTCAGAATAGGCATTCGAATGTGAACTCAGTTTCACTTTCGCCGAAATCTGCATGATCTGCAGTTCGTGGCGGCGAAATCGGAACTACCTGAAGACGGCGACTTTCTGACGCTGGGTTTGTTTGGTCACCCAATCCTGATCCATTTTACGAAGAAATGGCGCAGGCCTATTCTTCGCCGGTGTGGAGCATGCGGCACATCTGGGAATATGATTGCAATTCAAACTGGCAGATTCCCGCTGAGAACACTCTTGAGTCTCTATCACCTCCCGGCGCTGCACCCAAAAACGTTTGGTGATTCTTTGCCTCCCGAGGAACAGACTCGGAGGTGTACGTCGAAACGGGAACCGAGTGCTACTAAAACAGTAATTTGTCGAAGGTTCCTTTGATTTCAAAGATCAGTCGCTTGTGACTTGTTTATCACGATTTCCGCGTGTATTCGTCACTATGAAGCATCTTGATTTCCACAATCTCTTTCGTGAAGCAACGATGAAGAAGCACAACTCTAAAAATCCCACGAATTCGTTGCAGTCATCCATCAGCCGAATGTTGCGCAGGTGGACTGGGGGGGGGCGCGTCAGTGGGGCTGAATGCATCGTTTCGCCAACGACGTTGGAATCGGAATCAGCACCGAGAGTGTGAGCCGCTTGAGTCGCGGATGTTGCTGTCGGCAACGGCAGTGAATCTCGTTCAAAATGGCAGTTTTGAAGTAGACCCGGTTAGTACTGGAAGCTTTAGCGATAACATCGTGCCAGCAGGCTGGTCTGGCGCAATCGAAATCCAGGACAACATTCCGGGAATCGGTGGTGCAGCGGCCGGAGCCCAACATGTGGAATTGGATAGTACTGACAGTACAAGCGTTCAACAATACATTTCCGGATTGTATAAAGACAGCACGTATACGTTGTCGTACATGACACGGCAAAGACCCGGGACCTTAGCGAAAGAAAACTGGATTCGGGCGGAAGTGTTTGGCAATTCAATCTCAACGCCAATTGAATCGCAGGATTTTAATGCGGGGTCCGATTCCATATGGACGTCCTGGTCGCTTCCGTTCCAGTCTCCGTCAACGCCATTTGGATCCAGCACGACGTACGTAACCGTGAAGTTCACGGACTCTAGTCCGAGTCATGGTGGCACAAGTGATTCGCTTGGTTCATTTCTTGACGATGTGCAACTCAAGTGGAAAGAGCCAGTGCTCACCTGGGATTCTGGCTCAAGCTGGTCAATACCAGAGGGCTCTTGGAGCCAACACCAATTAGGCTTCGACCTCATCAAACTTGGTCAGAATCTGACAGGTTCGCAGTATTCGATTGATCTGTCCGGAGTCGAGAGTGCTGGATTCCGTCTTCAAAAGGACGCATTTCAACCGCCAGAGGCAGGAGCCTACGTCCTTGAGTACGCCGGAACTCTGGACTACGAAACTGACCCATGGAAGATCTTCAACGTAGATCTCAAGTGCGATGGAGTCCTCGTTACAAGTAAGCAATTGACCGTCCGTGTTGATAATGTTGGCACGCTGACAACAATTGTCAAACCACCCGGCGTGGCGCGGCTGGCGAACTCGATGTGGCGCGTCCCGTACGATTTCAATCAACCTCTCGCAGATTCAGTTTTCGAAGTTCAAGTGGAAAAGTTGACAAGTCCAACAACCTGGTCCAACGTTCCTGGATATCCAGTTCCGAGCGCAGGTGGCTTTAAAGACATCGGCCCATTTGCTGGTGGCGAATATCGAGTCCGCGTGAAAGGTACCTGGACAAAAGCAAACAGCAATGGAAATGACATCAGCTTTTCCAACTGGGAGACTTTCATTGAAAACGCCCCACCGGTGGCTCAGGATTTTCCATATTCGCACAACTACACAAGTTGCGCCGGGTACGGCGCAGCTTTCTATATTCCACTCGCAAACTGGATCTCCGACATTGAAACATTAGACGGCGCACTTGTGGTTTCCTGGGAATCTACAGAGGCAAGCACGGTGCCATCACTCGCACCAGTTCCGGGCGGAACTCCGCTTCCTTTCGTAACTGCAACCAGTGGATCGGGACTTGCTCCGGACGGGGTGACTCAAGCGCCGTACGTCACTGTCAATCCTGATGATTCTCTGCAAAAAGGGACGTTTAAAATCACGTACAAGATTAAAGACGCAGGGCTGCTGACTGATACGGGAGTGATCACGGTCACGATTACGAATTCAGTCCCGAATCCCACGACAACGATCACGGCACCGGCTGGCGACAGCGTGTATCTTGTGGATGCTGCAACACCGGAAAAGGTTGTCGATATTCAGTGGACTGGCACCGACGTTCAGCAGTACCAGTGGGAATCATACGGATTTGCTGAAAATGGTGACGGGGCCTTAACAAAAGACGATTGGCATTTGCTCAACAGTGGTAGCGTGGCAAGTAACGTCACGAGTATCGACGATGTTGATCAAAATATCGATGCCAACGGTGATGGTTCTCCTGTTGATAAATGGGGACCGGGGATCTATTGGTTTCGAGTCAAGTCGACCAATTGCATTCAGGAGGACTCTGGCTGGAAAGACGTCGTCTTTGTTGTAGCGTCCGTGGAATTTGTTTCCCTGAACAACAGTGAAGACCAGTGTATGGTTTGCCATGTCCTGCCAGGGGAGCAGCCAGCTCCTGGGACTACCGCAACCGCGGGAGATGGTGGACTGACGCAAGAGATTCCAGGCCCCGCAACGGGCAGTGCGCTAACGCCGTTTGCTACTGTGCAAAGCGGGTCTGCCACAAACCCACACCCCGTCACGTATGCGAAGCTGACGATTGCGAAAGGCATTAATACGGGCGTGGATCTTTGGGAATCCGGGTCACCTCTACTTCAGACTACAGTGACTGTACCAAACACACTCGCGGGCACTGCGGGTAGTGGACTTGTTTCACCGTTGAGTCCGGTTCAATGGG
>JBBJME010000218.1:0-12120 GCA_037719765.1 Planctomycetaceae bacterium | reverse complement strand
TCCCTTTGACCCATTTCGTAACAATTTCGGGCATCCTCGCAAGGATCCCCGCCATGATCAGCAGGCTGATTCCGTTCCCGATTCCGTAGGCATCAATCTGTTCACCGATCCACATCAGGAACACAGTTCCCGCTGTCATTACAAGTGTACCAAACAGCAGCCATTGGAATCCGTCATACTCCGGAAGAATCACCGCCTGCCCCGACCCCCCGGATGACATCGTTCGCAACAGGAAAAAACTCTGCAACAGGCACACGATCACAGTTGCGTACCGCGTATATTCATTCAATCGTCGCCGTCCGGACTCGCCTTCCTTCTGGAGTTGCTCCAAAGGTGGATAAACCGTCGCTAACAACTGAAACACAATCGACGCCGTAATGTACGGCATAATTCCAAGCCCGAACACAGATCCATTCTGCAGATCTGACGCAGAAAATACCGACACGACCTGCAGCAGCCCGCCAAGACCACCTCTACCGCTGGCTGCATTATTCACGGCCTTCCCGACCGTTTCATGATCAATGAACGGCAGCGTGATGTGAAACCCGAGCCGATAGACTGCAAGCAGCACAAGGGTGAGAATGATCTTTCGGCGCAATTCAGGTACGCGAAAAACAGTTAGAAGTTTAGCAAGCAACGTGCATCTCCTTCACGCGATGAATCCATCGCTCGCACATCCTAAACAGCCCCGGTCGGAATGCGTTCAAACGAACCGCCTGCCGCTGAAATCTTCTGCTCAGCAGACGATGAAAAGCGGTGCGCGCTGATTCGGAATTTCTTTGACAACTCACCATCACCGAGCACTTTGATCTCATCAAACTTCGTGCGAATCAGCCCCTTCTCCAACAGCATTGCCGGAGTAATCTCCGCACCTGTTTCAAATGAATCATTCAGCTCCCCGACGTTGACCACCGCAACATCGAGCGCAAAGAAGTTATTATTGAATCCGCGTTTTGCCGCTCTTCAAAACAGCGGCTTCTGTCCACCGTGAAAACCCACGGCGGGAGACCTGAGCGACTGAAAAGCCCTTATGCCGCGAGCGGACGTTTTACCGTGACCAGATTGAACCACGACCAATGCGTTTTCGCGGCTTGCGAGGCTGAATACCTACATGCACATTCAAAATCACAGCGACACCCCTCGCAATCGTTCGATCTCTTCCCGTGTTCGCAACTTCTTCAACGCATCCAATGTGGCCTTCACGAGATTCAACGGATTTGTTGAGCCGTAGGCTTTTGTCAGAATGTCAGTAATTCCAGCCGCTTCCACAACCGATCGCACGCAATGACCGGCAATCACTCCTGTACCGGGTTTGGCCGGCAACAGCAGCACTTTTGATGCTCGGTATTCACCGAGCACCTGGTGCGGAATTGTGGTCCCCACAATCGGAACCGACATCTGTGTACGATTCGACTGCTTAGTGGCTTTCTCAACGGCCAGCGGTACTTCGATCGCTTTGCCGTATCCATACCCGACGCGTCCGTTGCTGTCCCCTGTTACTACAAGAGCTGCAAAGCTGAAACGTCGCCCGCCTTTTACCACGCAGGCGCAACGGCGAATCTGAATTACGCGTTCGCCGGAATCACTTCTGTTGTCTGCACTGGACACCGATCACCTCAGGCACAAAAAACGAATTAAAAATCCAGACCCGCTTCACGGGCCGCATCTGCCAGGGCAGCAATACGGCCATGATAGCGAAATGAACCCCTGTCAAAAACCACCTGAGAGATTCCCAGCTTTCCAGCTCGCTCGGCGATCAGTTTGCCAACCTTACCAGCAGATTCAGCATCACTGCCGACTCCACCCGGCCCGGCAATTTCACTATCCACAGTACTTGCTGCGACGAGGGTCTTGCCCGCTGCATCATCAATAATCTGCGCATACATGTGACGATTGCTGCGGAACACGGACAGACGCGGACGCCCGTGCGCATCGCGTATCACCCGATTACGAACGCGGTACTCACGTCGCTGATGTTGCTTTGCCAGTCGAGAACGAACACCCATTGCTGAACCCAATATCAACAAGCGGACAAGAAATAACTATTTAGAACCGAACGCCTTACCAGACTTACGCCGCACAAATTCATCCTGATAACGGATGCCCTTGCCCTTGTAAGGTTCCGGCGGTCGGACGGCACGAATATTCGCCGCGAACTGACCGCACGCCTGTCGGTCAGCACTTTTTACAATCACATGCGTCGGATCCGGCAATTCGCATTTCACGCCCGCCGGTACTTCCAGCACGATCTTGTTTGCAAATCCAACCTGGAGCGTTAGCTTCGTTCCCGCCAGATTCGCATTGTAGCCCACACCAATGATCTCAAGTTTCTTTTCGAACGGCTTTACAACGCCGGTCACCATGTTCTGAATCAGACTGCGCGTCAATCCATGCAACGCACGGCTGCTGCGTTTGTCGTCAGGACGAGCAACAATCACATCACTGCCTGCGACAGAAATCAACATCGTCGGATGGAAAACCACACTCAATTCGCCTGCCGGCCCCTTGGCGGAAATCCGCGTACTGGAAACCTCCACCTTCACTCCGGAAGGTATGGCAACAGGCTTTTTACCAATTCGAGACATGACTCAGTACCCATCCAAACTCAACAGACAATCAAACACGCCGTTGAACAACAGAGGCCTTACCAGACCTGACAGACCAATTCGCCGCCAACGCCCTGCTTGTGGGCTTCGCGATTACTCAATACGCCTTTCGATGTTGACAACACAGAGATGCCAGTCCCTTGCCGCACCGGCTTCATTTCCCCGACACCAACATAGACGCGGCAACCCGGCTTTGAGACTCGCTCAATATGCTGGATTACATGTTCGCCGTTGGGACCATATTTCAGATTGACTCTCAGCATCTGGCACACGTCGCCTTCAACCACTTCATGGTCCCAGACGAAACCTTCGCGTGACAGCGCTTCGACGATATGGATCTTAATCTTCGACAGGGGCACGTCCACAAATGGGCGTTCGACGCGCACTCCATTTCGGATTCGAGTCAAGAGATCGGCTATTGGGTCAGTCATCATATCAGCACTATTCCTATCTTCTACCAGCTCGCCTTTTTTACGCCGGGAATTAAGCCGTCCAAAGCCAGGTCACGAAAACAAATGCGGCAAACCTTAAACTTCCGGTACACTGCCCGAGGGCGTCCGCAAAGCCCGCAACGATGCTCAATGCGACTGCTGAACTTCGGCGTCCGATTCGCTTTTTCAATTTTTGCTTTGCTGGCCATTGACTATTCCCGGATCCAAAATCTCAATAACGATGTGTTAGTCTTCAGTTTTGAACGGCATTCCGAACGCACGCAGCAGAGCTCTGCCTTCGTCGTCTGTTGCTGCCGTGGTCACGAAAGTGATATTCATTCCCTGAGTGTTGGTCACTGTTTCTGGATCAATTTCAGGGAACACCATTTGTTCATTCAATCCGTAGTTGTAATTTCCGCGACCGTCGAAACCCTTCGGGCTGACACCGCGAAAGTCACGCACGCGGGGAAGCACGAGCGTAATCAGGCGATCCAGAAAATCGTACATCCGCTGGCCACGCAGCGTGACACGACATCCGATCGGCTGACCTTCCCGCAGGCGAAATCCCGCGACCGACTTCTTCGCTTTACAGATCTGAGCCTTCTGACCAGCTAACTGCGTCAACTGATCAGCTGCCTGGTCCAGACGCTTGCGGTCGTTCACCGCTTCACCCACACCCATGCTGACCACGATTTTCTGCAGCTTCGGGATCGCGTGACTGTTCTTACGCCCCAGCGACTCCTTGAGCGCCGGAACAATCCGCGTATTGTAATCTTCGAGCAACCGAGCCATCTTATCAACTCTTCAAAAACAGCAATCAATACAAAAACAGACAACTACGGAACTAGACCACTTCGCTGGCGAGGCTGACGATTTTCATAAATCGCTTGTCTCGCAGCTCACGGGCAACGGCCCCAAAAATACGAGTCCCTTTGGGATTCCCGTCATTGTCGATAATCACGATCGCGTTGCGGTCAAACTTGACATAAGACCCGTCGGGACGACGAGACGCCTTTTTTGTACGAACAACCACACCCTTGACAACAGAACCTGACCGAATCGCACTGCCTGCGAGGCTCTTCTGCACCGCAACCACGACGATGTCGCCCAGACCCGCATAACGACGCCGACTTCCGCCCAGCACCTTGATGCAGCGAGCAGACTTCGCGCCGGAATTGTCGGCCACATCCAGCATTGTTTGCATCTGAATCATCGCAAAACCCCGATCCTGACCTTGTCCCGCAAAATCGCTGCGTCCCGAACGTCAGCGTTAAATAAACCATTCAAGATGTCGCAGTGCTGACGCGTTGTTCAGCATCTGAACCTTAGACTTCGGACGACGGTACACCGCCGACGACCGCAGCGGCAGCGACCACGCGAACCAGATCCCAGCGTTTCATCCGCGAGCGCGGCGGAGCTTCTATAATCTCAACCGTATCGCCGATCTTAGCTGTTCCGTCTTCATCATGCGCGTGACAAATCGTTCTGCCGCGAATGATCTTTCCGTATTTCGGATGTTTCATTCGACGAGCAATTTCCACCCGCAGTGTCTTTAACTGACTGCCGGCGACAATTCCGACCAATGTCTTTTTCATCTTCATCTGAATTGATACCAAAAAATCAGTCTTTAGCGATTTCACGTTCACGCTGAATGGTACGAATCCGCGCGATACTCCGGCGCATCTTCTTCACGTTGCTGGGAACGTCATTTCGTTCTGTCGCAGCCTGCAATCGAAGACGAAACAACGACTGCTGAGTTTCCCTGAGCTCATGCTCAAGTTGCTCTTCAGACATCTCACGAACTGCACTTGCCTTGGACATTTCCCTGCACCTTACCGCTCAACATGAACACGTTTCAAATTTCAGGGCGACGTCCAACCAGACGGACCCGCACCGGCAGTTTATGAGCCACACGCTGAAAACAGCTTTTCGCTGTATCATGCGTCACGCCCTTCAACTCAAACAGAACCGTACCAGGTTTGACAACCGCTACCCAGCGATCCGGTTCCCCTTTTCCTTTACCCATTCGGGTTTCCAGTGGTCTTGCAGTCACCGGCTTCTGAGGAAATATACGAATGTAGACTCGACCTTCGCCGCGAACATACTGAGTGGCTGCGATTCGACAGGCTTCAATTGTCTGACCAGTAATATGACCTGGATCCACTGACTGCAAAGCCCACTCACCAAAGACCACTGTGTTGCCGCGAGTCGCGTTACCTCTTATACGTCCTCTTTGGCTTTTTCGATGCTTGACCCGCTTTGGCATTAGCGCCATCTGCAGTCTCCTCGTTCGAATAGTCGCCCAGATCAATCCACACTTTCACACCAATAATCCCCATCGTTGTCTGCGATTCGGCTAATCCGTAATCGATGTGACGACGAAGTGTCGATAAGGGAATCGATCCTCGACTCGCCTTCTCCTGTCGCGACATTTCGGCACCGCCCAAACGCCCGGACATTTGAATCTTCACACCGTACACACCCGAGCTCATCACTTCATCCAGAGTCTTCTTGATGGCGCGGCGGAAACTTCCTCGCTTCTGCAACTGCTGGGCAATCTTCATTGCAACGAGTTTGGCGTTGCGGTTCGGATTTGTGATTTCAACGATCTTTACATCCATGCGGCGGCCGGTCAGATCTTCGAGCTCAGCCTTGAGCTTGTCTACTTCCTGGCCCTTACGCCCAATGATTACACCTGGTCGAGCCGTGTGCATATGCACCACAACCTGGTCTCTTGTCCGCTCAATTTCAACTCGGGCGATTTCTGCAAACGCATACTTTGTCGCCACGAATTTCCGGATCTTCTGATCCTCCAGGAGCAGATCACCAAATTCACGCTTTGACGCATACCAGCGGCTGCGCCAAGTCTCCATGACTCCGACGCGAAACCCGGTTGGCCTGACTTTCTGACCCATAACTCGAACCCTGCTTCAAGCAAACCGTTTATGAAATACCTAATTCGGGAGCTTCCACAGCCACATGAATGTGTGCTGTACGACGACGAATCAAATTGGCCATGCCGCGTGCCCGAGCGTGGACTCGTTTGAACATCGGACCTCCATCGACTCGCGCCTCGGAGATCTTCAGCCGATCGGGATTGCGCACCCCGCGGTCCTCCGCATTTGCGATCGCGCTCTTCAGGACACGTTCAATAAACCGTGCACCGCGGTTCGGTTCGTACGCAAGCGCACTCAAACCCTGTTCCGCGGACATCCCACGGATCATGTCCGCGAACGGACGAACCTTCGTAGGTGATATTCTTGCAAATTGATGTGAGGCACGTACTGACGCCATGACTACTTCTTACCTTTTGAACCGTGCCCACGAAAGGTCCGGGTGGCTGAAAATTCGCCCAGTTTATGCCCGACCATATCTTCTGTCACGTACACACTCATGTGCATGCGACCATTATGAACAAGGAATGTGTGACCAACGAATTCCGGTGAAATCGTACAACGACGAGCCCAGGTCTTCACTGGCTCCTTGCGCCCGGCTGAATTCAGCTTTTCAACCTTCTCCAGCAGACGAGGGTCAACAAAAGGACCCTTTTTCAACGAGCGACCCATTCAAACACCCTTCCAAAAACCTTACAACTTGACCTCACCATAACGCACTGAACGTCGACGCCGAATGATGGCTTTGGCCGAGGCTTTCTTCCGATTTCTCGTACGCCCGCCTTTAGCCAACTTACCCGTGGGACTACAAGGATGACGGCCACCGGAGTTTCGACCTTCACCACCACCCATCGGATGCGCCGTAGGATTCATGGCTGTACCACGAACTCGAGGCCGAATGCCTTTCCAGCGATTACGACCGGCCTTGCCGATCACAATGCTGCTGTGTTCTGAATTTCCAAGCACTCCGATCGTCGCCCGGCAGGAACCCGGCAATCGACGAACTTCACCACTTGGTAACGTCACTTGAGCCCAGCGACCTTCGCGAGCATTCAATGTTGCTCCGACACCAGCGCTTCGACACAACTGACCGCCACGGCCCGGCTGCATTTCAATATTGTGAATCATCGTGCCTGGCGGGATTGAACCCAGCAGCATGCAATTGCCGATGTTCGGCTCAAGATTCGAACCACTTTCCACAACCATCCCGGCCTTCAACCCTTCGGGAGCCAGAATGTATCGCTTTTCGCCATCAGCGTACTGCACCAATGCGATACGGCTGCTGCGATTCGGATCGTATTCAATGTGCGTGACAGTTCCACGAACGCCGTCTTTGTCCCGCTTGAAGTCAATCTTGCGATACAGACGTTTGTGACCACCGCCCCGGTGCAAGGCCGTGATTTTTCCCTGGTTGTTACGACCGCCCTTTTTCTTGGCGCGAATCGTCAACTCTTTTTCCGGACGCTTCTTTTTGTCGGTGATTTCTGCAAAATCACTGACCGAAGCACCTCGGCGACCTGGCGTAACTGGTTTGTAAAATCGAATACCCATGACACCCACTCACATTCACACGACCAAAATCTTTCAGACCTCGACGCAAATCCTAGAAGAAAGCTATTCGATCTTCGTCGTGCAGTTTCACCACTGCTTTTTTCCATGACTTCGTGTGCCCGACGACCATCTTATGGCGACGCGGCTTACCTACCCGAGTTTGTGTTCGAACCGCCACGACCCGAACATCCCACAGCTGTTGCACAGCCGCCTTGATGTCTGTCTTGGTTGCCAACGGATGCACCTCAAACGAGTATGCATTGAGCTTCTCGGAAAGATGCGTACCCTTTTCAGTCACGAGAGGTCGACGAATGACCTGATGTGCTTCGAGAGTGACACCACTAACAAAAAATGAACTCATTGAATCACCTAAACCCTGAACTCAGCCTGCCAACAACACGTTACGCATTGCGACCAAGAAGCCGATCCATCTCGGCAACAGTGATCACCAGATGCCGCTGACGCAGCAAAGCATACGCGTTCAAATCGGTACCCGGAAGCACGACCACATCTTTGATATTTCGCGCGGACTTCCAGACGTTGGTGTTCAGGCCTTCGGTTGTAAGTAACACCGACTTACCAGTTAAGCCTACTGCGTCCAGGAATCTCGCCACAACCTTTGTCTTAGGTTCAGTGCACTGCCAGTTGTTCAGCATCACAGCCTGTGAATCCTGAAACTTGCTGAGCAATGCCATTCGCATGGCCTTGCGGACTGCCTTCTTTGGCATTCTGTAATAATAGTCTCGCGGCTTTTTCGCGAAAGCGTGACCGCCACCGCGACGTACGGGCGTACGAATCGCCCCGGCACGAGCCCGACCGGTACCCTTCTGCTTAAACAGCTTCCGAGTACTACCCGACACCATACCGCGTGATTTTGTCTGCACCTCACCCAAACGGCGATTTGCATTGTACATCACGACCGCGTCATGCAGCAATTGATTGCAGATGACATCAGAAATCTCTGATGGCTCAAAAGCGTAAGTGCCACACTCTGCACCAGCCATATCTCGAACGGGAACGGAAATCATGAAATCACCGACCAATATCAAATACGATTTTTGACGGAACGACGAACCACCACAAAACCACCGGTTGGACCAGGGACTGCACCCCGAACCAGCAACACATTCGACTCGCCATCAATCCGCACAAGTCTCAGATTCTTGGATGTCACACGCTCACAGCCATAATGCCCCGGCATCTTTGTTCCAGCGAGCACCCTTGAGGGGTCCGCACTCTGACCAATCGATCCGCCGTGACGGTGAACTCGCTTGGCACCGTGGCTTGCAGGCATCCCGCCAAAGTTATGCCTTCGCATAACCCCAGAGAAACCGCGACCGCGGGAAACACCAATGACATCGACAAACTTCAGACCTTCGAGCAGCGCCGGCCCAACGACCTGTCCAACTTCAAGACCGTGAGTTGCATCTTTGCAGCGAAATTCACGCACGAAACGCTTCGGCTCACATTCGGCCTTTGCGATCGCTGCCACACCCGCCATGCTGCGAGACTGCTGTCGGCGGCCACTCAGCACCGCGACATGGCCGCGAACAGAGCGAGATGACTTGGCTCGAGAGCGATCACCAAAACCGATCTGTACCGCGTCGTAGCCGTCGCGATCCATCGAGCGAATCTGAAGCACTACGCACGGGCCAGCCTCAATGACGGTCACAGGCACAATCACGCCATCAGCGTCATAGACCTGCGTCATACCAATTTTCGACCAAGCAATCCGACTGACATAGCTCTGCACCCGCGAGCAGAAAATGAAAGCGACAGGCTTATACAGCCTGCCAGAACAAGACGACACCAATCGCGATCAACCAAAACTTAAGCCGTAGCCGTCGCTTTGATCTTAATATCAACCCCAGCTGGCAACGAGAGCTTATTCAAAGCATCCACAGTCTTACCAGTGGGCTGGATGATGTCGATCAGCCGCTTATGAGTCCGAATTTCGAACTGCTCACGAGACTTCTTGTCAATGTGAGGACTTCTTAGAACCGTATACCGCTCGATTCGAGTCGGCAGCGGAACAGGACCATGAACAATTGCCCCGGTACGTTTTGCAGTATCGACAATTTCCGCTGCAGACTGATCCAGCACGGAGTGGTCATACGCTTCCATCCGAATCCGGATACATTCTTCTGCACCAGCCACCGCAAACCACCTTGAGCAAACAAGTTACGTAAAACGAAACCATAACCCCGAAAAACGGGGAATCGGGGAGTCTAAAGTTCTTCGAGGATTCTGTCAATCAACAGCCTTGAGAAATCACATACTTCGACAGAACGTCTCTGAAACTGAAATCACATCATATGATCCACCGCACTCGATGGGGCAATTTCATAGCGGCAGGGCTGCATCGTGTACGATGCTCGACCTTGAGAAAGACTGCGAACCTGATTTGAATAACCGAACATTTCGACCAGCGGTGCCTCACATTCAAGCACGCACAAGTCCCCGCGCCGGTAAGAATTCATAATCATTGCCCGCCGCGAATTCAAATCCGACTGGATATTTCCAAGGAATTCCTCGGGCGTCACAACTTCCAGAGACATGATCGGTTCAAGGATCACCATCTTGCCGTCACTCAGAACTTTTCGAAATGCATCCGCTGCCGCAGTGCGAATGGCAACCTCGTTGCTTTCACCCTCTCGATAACTTACCGATGTGATTATCAGACTTAGCCCCATTATGGGGTTGCCGTAAACCCCGCCACCTTCCGCTTCTTTCTGAATTGACTCCAGAAGGATCTGCAGGGATGGATTCGGAATTGCTTCCGGTGCCAGGCGATGTCCTACGGTGATCCCTGTGGCATCTTTGAGTTCTCGAGCCAGCAACGAGACGCCGAAGCCAATCACTCCCGACGGCAAATGCTTCGAAAAATCGATGTTGACGCTGATCTCGCCCGTCAATCGCTCGCGATAGCTGACTCGCGGCTTGTGAAACCGCACCTTCAAATTGAAATCTCGCTCCATCCGGTGGCGAATGACTTCCAGATGCAATTCACCCATTCCACTAATAATCGTCTGTCCGGTTTCGGCATTTGATTTGACGTGGAATGTCGGGTCCTGACGCTCCAGCCGCTTGAGTGTTTCATCCAGTTTCTTACGATCATTGCTCGATTCCGGCTCAATCGCCATCGAGATCACCGTTTCAGGAAACACGATGGATTCCAGAGCAATCGGCGATTGCGCGTCGCACAAAGTGTCGCCCGTCGCAGAATCCCGCGGTCCAATAATGCCGCAGATGTCTCCGGTTTCGACTGTTTCCACCTTTTGTCGCGAATCAGACTGAATGTGCCAGAGCTGCGTGACCATCTCCTTTTTACCGGTGCGTGGGTTCAACAGCTTGGAATTCCCGGTCAGGACGCCGGAGTAAACTCGCGCAAAATACAAGTCCCCATGAGCCTCCGCCTGCACCTTAAACAACAGCACACAGACAGGTTCAGCCACCGAAGGCTTGCGAAGTGCCGTCTGGCCTGCCTGTTTTCCTGACGGAATCAGGCCTTCCACAGGGGGGCGATCGAGCGGGCTTGGCAAAAAGTCGCGGACGCCATCAAGCACGGGCTGGACACCGATATAATCGAGCGATGCTCCGCAGAATACAGGGTGCAGCATCCCGCTGAGTGTCGCCTTTCGAATGGCCGAAATCAGGATATCGTGTGGAACGGAATCCCTTTCCAAACAGGCCGCCATGACGTCGTCATCGATTTCCGACAAGACGTCGAACAGCTCCGACCTCCACAGATCTGCGTCTTCCTGATATTTTTCCGGTATCTCTTCCACCGGAATTCCAAGCCCCTGGATTCTGCATCCCAGTACATGGCTTTCATCGTCAGCAGATCGATGACACCCGTGAATCCGTCGGTGTTTGTCGTCGGCCCAGCTCCGATCGGAATCTGCAGCGGCAACGTCCTGCACTTCAATCGGTCGCGAATCTGATTCAGCACGCGGTCAAAACTCGCGCCAATGCGGTCCATTTTGTTGATAAAGCAAATCCTGGGAACACGATATTTCGTGGCCTGCCGCCAAACGGTTTCACTTTGCGCCTCAACGCCTTCGACCGCGCTGAAGATAACGACCGCCCCGTCCAGCACTCGCAGACTGCGTTCGACTTCCGCCGTGAAATCCACATGTCCCGGCGTGTCGATGATATTGATTGTGCAGCCTTTCCACGGACAAGTCACCGCCGCCGAGTAGATCGTGATGCCTCGCTCCGCCTCTTCGGGGTCGAAATCGGTCTCGGTGGTCCCGTCATCGACGTTCCCCATCCTGTGCGAAGCCCCGGTGTAGTAGAGGATTCGCTCGGTGGTTGTCGTCTTTCCGGCGTCGATATGAGCGATAATGCCAATGTTTCGGATGGTTTCAATTGGGCGAGACATGATCGGGAATGACCGTGAAAAGGGATGTTCCGGGAATCGCCCGACCTCAAAATCCGGCGCGACTCTTCCAACAGCAGACGCTGTGCCGCGAACATTATCAGCTCCATCGATCCATGACCAATGTCCGAAACGGTCAAGTGCAGCGGACTATACCTCATGCGGTCGAAAGTGACTTTAACCCGAAGCGTCAGCGAGGGCTGCAAATCCCAATCCCTCGCTGACGCTTCGGGTTACGATCCGGTGCTCACAAAAGT
>JBBJME010000463.1:0-2711 GCA_037719765.1 Planctomycetaceae bacterium | reverse complement strand
CACACTCGATGCGCACACCCAGCAGCAACTGGCTGATGGATCGAGCGGCCTCGTCCGGTTTGGTTAGAATCTTGTAGAAGGAACCAGGTCCCTCCGCCGAAGTATTCCCCTGCACGGTCAGCAGATCGGTGGCGAATTCGTCAAACGGACGATTCTGTGCAAAGCCATTTCGCAGCCAGCGCTGCATGGCCACCGCACCCTGCGGCGAAATGGTCAACTGATCGGCGCGCAGAATGTTCAGCCAGTTCATGGTCCAGTAATCGACGTATTCATCGCGCTCCAGCAAGCGGTCGATCAACCTGGATCGTTTGTCTGGTGAGGTATCGCTGAGGAACTGGCGGACCTCTGCGGCAGTCGGCAGGGTCCCGATGGTATCCAGCGACACGCGGCGTAAAAATGTGGCGTCATCCGACAACGGGCTGGGTTCGATGCCCAGGCGTTCGAGTTTGTTCCAGGCCAATGTGTCAATAAAGTTGTTCTCTGGCGGACGGGCAAACGTCACGCCCGGACGCGGAAGCGTAATGCGGCATGTGGCGACATGTCCCAGATGCCGGACGAGAATCGCTGCTTCGCCGGGAATCTGGCTCGCCTGGATTAAGCCTCGGGCATCAACCTCAGCAATCGACGCGGCGTTGGACACGAATTCTGTTTCGTTGGTGACACAGCGACGATTGCCGGAAGCATCCATCGTGCTGACGCGAATCTGCTGCGTCTCACCGCCGAGCAGAATCTGCTGTGGCGGCTCAATTTCAATGCCCACAATTTCCGATACGGGATCGTCGGCCGCATCGAATCGGGCACCTTCGGCTATCCATCGCAACAGGCGGCGATCGCGATAACTGCCAGGCTCGATCCGTTGACCGCCGCCGTGAGGTGTCCGTGCTGACGCTTTCAGAAACAGCAGACTGCTGGCGGGGGAGGCCACAGAAACGCGCCGCCCGCGTCCTTCCAGCACCAGCGACTCGAAGTCAGCTCGTGCGTCGTAGCCGAAGATGCTGAGCTTAAATCCGTTCTGCCCTTCTGCTTTGCCATGACAGCCACCCGAATTACATCCGGCCTTTGTCAGGATCGGAATGATTTCGCGGCGAAAGGAGATCGGCACCGGGTTGTCAAGTCGGCTGACTTTGATGGGAATCGTTGTGCGTGCATCGCCTGACTGAATCAAGATCATTCCCGCGCCATTTGCAAGGGGGCTGATCAGACCGCGATCATCCACAACGGCAAGGCCCGGCGGATCGATTTGAATCGACACTTTGCGTGTGATATCAAGCGATCGTCCCGCAGCGTCTGCGTCATAAACGACAATCTGCTGTGTGGCTTCCGGCCGCTCCAGAGTCACCTCGGACGGACTCACGATCAATGTCCCGGCCTGAACGACTTCACCGCTTCCGAAGAAGGCGAACAGACAAACGAGATTCAGGACTTTGGATGGCAGGCGAAGCACGATCAGTCCTTGAGGAGAGACCTATTGCGAAACGTGTGGCGGGGAATTGAGTCTATCATAGCAGAGCAGGTATCGACAACTCTCTTTCGCTGCCGACAAAGATTTTGCTGCGATGAAACGGCTGGTATCTGCAGTGCCGTCCGGGGAAATGCTCAAAGTGTCGGTTTATGCTCCACGAGGTCATGGCTGAGAGGATTGGCGAGCGGCATGCGTCAGCTTGCCGGTACAAAAGTGAGGTACCGGAGGGCTCACGCCGCTCCGGTCGCCGGACTCATTTCTGGCCGCGCGAAGTATAACGGCTGTCCCGGAGACGGCCTGAATCCCGGCGTTCTGAAGTTGTGGGGACAACCGCAGACACAGAGCGTGCATTGTCCTCACAGCCAGAGATGCGCGGCCAGGAACAGGCAGGCCGTGATGAATGCGCCCAGCAGGGTTCGACCGGCGTCGAACAGACGCACAGAATCGTCGTGCAGCAATGCCCAGCGAGACAATTTTGAAGACGGTTCGGAAGTTGAATGTTGAGCGATCATGGAATCAACCAGACAATGGCGAGTGATTCAGCTGGTGGCCGAATAGGCGGCATTTACCGATTCTGCGGTTTCGCGACGCTTAATGCCACTGCGCCGCTGCAGATTCCTTCAGGAAGCCTAAAAAAACATAAACGCAGCATTCAGCCCGATTCTGCAACGAGACTGATGCTGAATTCGCGTTATGATGCGAGGACGGTGTAATCGCAGAGTACCGGGGGGCTGACGCCGCCACGCTCGGCATTTGGCGCAGCAGTTGAATCGGAAGATGACCAACGATGATGGACGGCAGCAAATCTCAGCAGGATGAGTCTCCCGCGGTACTGCCGTTACCGGGGAAAGCAGATTCCTCGCCTCCTGAAGCCGCGTCTCAGAAGCCGGTATTGCAAAAAGTCGAGCAGCGCGGCAGCCAAAGACGCCGGCGCAAGCCACCAGCATGGGCGAACAGGGTCGCGAACTCATGTATCGCCGCAAAGCACTTCCTTCGCGAGAAACTACCGAACTCGATCCTGCGCCGCAGGCGTGCACTCATGACTGCGGTCGTCAGTTTTCTGATTCATCTGGTCAGTGCATTCCTGCTGACACTTTGGCTGCTGCCTCAGGAATCGCGGGACAGCATGTTTGCGATTATCAGTGGTCAGGTCGAAGACGTTGTGCTCGAAGAGCCGCTGGAAGTTGTCAAAATCGTGCGGCCGGAGAAGATCACGGACCTGAACCTTGACAGCACCATGAAACAAATG
>JBBJME010000058.1:0-34081 GCA_037719765.1 Planctomycetaceae bacterium | reverse complement strand
ATCGTCGAGAAATTGCTTTTCCCATACGCCACCCGGCGTCGCTCAACCAACGGGCGTCTTGAACAAATGCCTTGAGCTTCGGCTCGACGGGCTCGCACCGCCACAGGCCCGCTCCGCTCAACCCTGAATCTAGCTCCGCACCATTCGTACGCGCCCGCGAAGTCAGAACCAAATCAGTTATGCCAGGGGCAGTCTCAATTCAATTCTGAATATTCAAGGCGGTTGTGACCGAGACGATAGTCACGTTTTCATCATTATTTTGAACAAGTGCGATTGTACAGCCAAATGGGTGTCCAATGTTAGTCTGTGGAATCACCGTTTGGTATTCTGACAGCACCGGTGCATCTTCCCCGAGAGCGACAGAGGACGGGCCGGTTTCCCATTTAGAGCCTGCCGATTCAGTGACGCAGCTGGTGTTGAGGTGTATTGTGCCCGTTGGATTTTGGCGAACAATCTGCTTTGACCATCGGATCTTAGATGAATAGCCGCCATCAGGATCTGCAACGAGTAGAAGCGATCTGTGAATTCCAGAGTGGGGCTCGGCTATGATCAATTGGCACGGCTGCGTGGAACGGACAGTTGCGCACAGCTCTGACGATTCATGATCTTGTATAAAGTGGTCAACTTTCAACGTCCAGTTCTGCACCGGCGTAGCGACCGGCAGCATCGACGAATCTGACCCGCAGCCGAGAAAGAGGGAGAACGCGAATACAATGAAATTTCGCTTCACGACGTAGACCTGTATGTTCTGACGAACGAATTGCGATCTATGCGGCTGGCGATTAGCCGGACGCATAGATTATCCCCGGGGGGACGTGCTCATTTAAGCTTCGTCCAGCAATTCGACGGCCGCGAATTTTTGACCTTCCAGCATCGCCAGACTGGCTCCGCCGCCGGTGCTGACGTGTGAGACTTTGTCGGCAAAGCCCAGTTGCTGAATCGCGGCTGCGCTGTCGCCGCCGCCGATGATGCTGGTCGCGGAACTGTTGGCGATGGCTTCGGCCACGATGCGCGTTCCTGCATCAAATGGCGGCATTTCAAACACGCCCATCGGACCATTCCAGACAACCGTCTTCGCGTTTTTCAGTTCCTGAGCATACTGGGCAGACGTGGCAGGGCCGATGTCGAAGCCTTCAAACGAATCGGGAATCTCACCGGCTTTGACAACCACTTTATTGCAGTCACCCTTGAAGGCGTCACCGCAGTGAGTGTCCACTGGCAGAACCAGTTTGCTTCCGCCAATTTGAATAAGTTCCTTTGCAAGTTCGACCTTGTCCAGTTCCACGCGACTCTTGCCGACCTTGCCACCCTTCGCCAGCGAAAACGTATACGCCATCGCGCCGCCGATCAAAACTTTGTCACAGATCCCCAGCAGGTTCCTGATGACATTAATTTTGTCGGAGACTTTGGCTCCCCCGAGGATTGCGATGAACGGTCTTTTGGGACTGGCGATCGCGTCTGACAGATACTGAATTTCCTTTTGCACCAGAAATCCGACGACCCGCGGTTTGCCGACCATCGCCTGCGGCACAGCGACCATGGAGGCATCGGTGCGGTGACATGTTCCAAAGGCATCGTTGCAGTAGATGTCCGCAAATCCTGCGAGCTTCGCCGCAAACGCCGCATCGCCCTTCTTTTCGCCTTTATAAAATCGCAGGTTTTCCAGAACCAGCACCCCGCCGTCTTTCAATGCAGCGACTTTGGCGGCGGCGTCCGCATCGACAGCGTCCGTAGCAAAAGCGACTGGCTTTCCAAGCAGCGCCTCGAGAACATCCGCAGCGGGCTTCAGACTTTCTTTGGAATTGTCCTGACCAGGTTCCGGTCGTCCCAGGTGACTGCACAGAATTACTCTGCCGCCACGATCGACCACCGACTTGATGGAAGGAATCGCCATGCGAACACGGCGATCGTCGGTCACATGGCCGCTGTCATCCAGCGGTACGTTAAAATCGACTCGCATGAGGACCGTTTTGCCGCCAACATTCACATCCGCAATTGATTTCTTGGCCATGTCTCAGTTTCTTGTCGTCTTTGTACGTACTCTGAACAAGCACCGCACCGTCCACCAGGACGAAGCACTCCAGCCGCATTTTAGCGAACTGGCGTTATCCGTCACGGCATCCGGTGGAATTCATATTTCGGGATTTTTGAGAATGGAAAATGGCCGTGCGTTTCCAAAATCAGATAAGTAACCACTGGATTGACCAACCGTGCTGACGAAAGAACATGCGATCGCCCGGTATGATTTTCAGCGGCAGCGGATTCTTCCTGACCGGCTGACCTCCGGTGAACATGCGCAGTATCTTCAGTTTGCTGAACGCATGCTGGATGTCTATCGCACCGGGGGCGGGCGGCGGCGACGGGACCTGCATCGGGATGTGCACCGGATCTTCGAAGACGAAGTCGATTGTCCGCTGCGGCGGATCGATGGCTTCTGCAAATTGCTCGACGATCAATCCACGTACGCCGATGCCGGACGCCGGGAGGCACCAAAACTACGGCGTCAGGTCTTCCGCATCGCCGCCAGACATCATCCTTTGGTGGATCAGGCCGACAATCTGTTTGAACATTGTTCTGAAGACGTGAAGGCATTGATCGCGAACGAACTGCAGCGAGACTGGCTCGACATCCGCGCTGCATTGTTCGCCGACGTGATCGACTTTCACCAGCTGGAATCATTTGAAGGCTATCCAACTCCCCGCGCCCTGTTGTCGCGGTACAACGTGGCTCAGGTTCAGGCGGCGCTGTTTTCTGCGGTGTCCATGGACATAGATGTCACGACCGATTTCAAACGCATCCTGCGTGCCGCGCGGCTGGCGAAACTGATGCACACGATGTCGCGCACCGGGGAAGGAACATATCATCTTCGGCTCGACGGACCGGCATCCGTTCTGCGGGAGACGCGGCGGTACGGAATTTTGATGGCCAAATTCCTGCCTGCGTTGATCTGCTGCACCGGCTGGAAAATGCACGCGGTGGTGGAAACCCGGACTCGCTGGAAGCTGGCCCTGGACCTGACGGATCGCGATGGCTTACAGAGTCACCTTCCGCCGGATTCAGAATTTGATTCGTCAATCGAAGCGGACTTCGCAGAAAAATGGGGCGATGAAGTGCACAACGGCTGGACACTGGAACGCGAGGCCGAAGTCCTTTATTCCGGTCAGAAGACATTTGTTCCCGACTTCGTGTTTCGACACAACGACGGCAGAACGGTGCTGATGGAAATCATCGGCTTCTGGACTCCGGAATACATCCACGCGCGCCTGAAGACGCTCGAAGTGTTTCGAGAGACTCCGATCCTGCTGGCCATTCATGAATCCACGTCGCACCACTTTGCTGCCAGTACTGCGGCGGCGAACATCGTCACATACAAGACGGTCCTGCTGCTGAAGCCCGTGCTGGAGGCGCTGGCCTGTTTCACCTGACCTGTCCCTTGAGCTTCGGGCGCTTCGCCCGCAATCCAAAGTGACAGATGCAAGAAAAATTAATCGCCCGTCAGTTTTTGCCCGGCCGCTGGTACAGCAGTGTCGGACGACGGCGGTGCCGCGATTTCTGTGCTGACCGTGGGCGTCGCATTGCCGGCTGCGGGCTGAACCAAGGACGCCGCTGCGTCTGGCGTCGTGCGATCGTTGGCTGCGGTTGGATTTCCGACTGGACTCAAGGCCGGATCGCTGACCGGTTTTGCCGACAGCTGTGGAAAGCGCGGCAGCTCAGCCGCATTGACGCCAGGCACGAAACCATCGCGGGCCAGTTGCAGGCTCTTGACGCCCGGTATAAATATGGCGGCGTTCAGTTCAAACGACGAGGGTGTCAGGTTCCGCAACCATGCGTCATTGCCGCTGACTTTCCAGCTGCCGTTATGCCATGCGAGTTCCGGCAACACATCGGCGTTGGTTTCCTCACTGTCCATGCGGTCGCCCCAATAGCGAATCCATTGGGCAAAGTCGTACCGGCGAGACGCAAGGTCCAGAGCCGATGTCTCAATCTGCCAGTAGATCTCGAATCCATCATACAAATTGTTGAATCCGTTCCATGATACCGCGGTTTCCAGCTCTTCGACAAAGCTGCTGCCATCTGTCAGCATCAGACGCCGATCTGTCCCTTGCGCAGCAAATACACTGCCTTCGCTGCGCACTGAGAGTCGAGGAATCAGACGCTGCATCCCGCCGGGCCGATTGCTGTCGGTATCATCCATTTTGAGCATCGGCGCGGACGTCAGACAGGTCACATGATTCAGCACGACTTCAAGCGACCCTCGCGACGGTGCCATCGATGCATCGCCACGATTGTCGATGAGCGAACCATTGAGCGCGATGCCACAGTTTCGCAGCTGAATTCGGCCGCGCGCCTGCGAAGCGATCCGAATCCCATCTGATTCTGCTCGACAAATCACACGGCTGAGTGAGATTTCTGTTTCAGCAACTGCCCCGGCGTCTGGTACTGAAGTATCACTTGCCAGATCAAACAATGCCGCTGGCTGACCGTCGGAATTCTGGCAGTCGATCGACACGTTGGAAAGATCGATTTTGTTCGGCCCGGTGCAATGAAACAGACTCCAGCGATCCGCGGTGAGATCATCTCGTGCGACGACTCGCAGATCGATATCCAGGAGCGTCAATTTGCCGTTGCCGCGCAAAGAAATCATCTGCCCCGGCGAAACGGTTCCTTCCGGAGCCCCGTCAAACACCAGTGTTGGCCGACAACCTTCCGCGGCCCGAATGATCAGGTCCATGCCCACGATCCGCACGGGTGGCTGAGTCAGCAGATCGTCCGGATATCCGTTGTACCGTAACAGGACAACGTCGCCGGATCGCGCATCCGCGACAGCGGCCTTCAATGTTCGGAACGATTCGGTCGCTCCCGTGGATCGCTGCAGCACAAACGGCCCCGCGGTCGCCACGCTGGTCACATTCGGTACCAGCTCCGGAATCTGTGGCTTACCGATCCCCATTCTGGCTATGGCAGAATTGAATGGATACATCAGCGGTATCGGCAGTTGATCATATGTCAAAGACAGGTTCGCTGCTGTCCCTGAGGTCTCGCCGTTGGCGCCTGCTGCGCCCGAAACCGCTGTGCTGTTGACTGATCCCGGAACATCCGAACCGTTCGCCGGAACGGTTACTGTCACCACACCGGACGAGGCTGTCGCGCCGTTGAAATCCGTACTGCTGCTCGCGAGAGGAAGCTGATCCACTTCGTTTCCGATGTCTCCCTGATCGATCAATGCATTGCTGACATTCCCACTGGAAGGCGGAACGCGATGGAGAAAAACGGCCGTCAGACAGATTAAGAGCACGGACACAAAGACCCATACCGCACCCAGAGGCTGTCGATTCCCGGCAGGACCCAGTTTTCTCCAGACGATGCCTTCCGCCGGTACGCTGTGCAGGCCCAGGAGCTGCGCCATTTGAATAAGATCATTGAGCAACAGACCGGGAGCCTGGTAGCGGGCGTCAGGATTATTGGCCATCATCTTGCGCATGATGGCCGCGATTTCTTCGGGCACGCTGCTGTTCAGCGTTCGCGGATCCGGCGGTGATTTGCCCTGATGATCGAGCAGTTTTTGAAGCGCCGTGCCCTCCGGATACGGAGGCCGTCCCGTCAGCATGTGGTACATGGTACAGCCGAGCGAATAAATATCGCTGCGTCCGTCGGCGTTTCGCGGATCACGTGCCTGCTCCGGTGCGATGTAGTCGAATGTACCCAGCGTGGTGCCGGCAACAGTGATGTCACCGATGGAATCCGTCGTGTCGCGGCGGGCCAATCCCAGATCGACCACCTTCACCTGCCCCGAGTTGGTCAGCATGATATTCGACGGTTTGATATCGCGATGCACAATCCCGGCGGCAGTAGTATGATTCAGGGCCAGCGTCACCTGAATGGCGTAATTAATCGTATCCGATGGACTCAGCCGCCCGCTTTCCACAATCAGATCACGGATCGTGCGACCGCTCGCGAATTCATACGCGATGAAGTACAGCCCGTCCTGACTGCCTGCGTAGTAAACTCGCGCGATATTGTCGTGGTTCAACTGCGCACAGGCTCGCGCTTCGTTACGGAAACGAGCGATCAACGACGCATCCTGTGATGAAGACGGATGCAGAATCTTGAGCGCGACATCGCGGGCAAGTTCCAGGTCCGTGGCTTTAAAAACGGCCCCCATGCCGCCCGAACCCAGCCGCCCCGTGATTTCGAAATGCGCCAGCCGGATGCCGATTTCCTCGCCCTTAAAGACTCCACTCGATGGAAACAGACGATTCCGGATCGCATCGCTGGCGGCGGTCGCTGAGGCAGATTCCGGCTTCAATTCTGCGCGAGGCTGTTCAGGTGAACTGATGACCGTGTTTTCGTCGTCGGCTACACGCGGCCGTTCGGACAGCGGCACGTGCGCCGTCGCCATGAGTGGTCCCGCTGCTTCATTTGCACTAACTTGAGTCATTGTTGCACGGGACAGCGCCGAAAAAGCCGGGCAGCATCGCGCAGACCGCGCACTATGCCAGTTTAGGACTTTGTATGGTAGTGCGAACTTCACTCCGAGTCAAAGAAGGATGGAACATCTGTCCAGCATCTGTCCTGCGAATAGGGACTGCCAACCGCTACGATCCGCACAATCCTGCTGCTGGACTCCTCCATTTGCCTGAGGGCTGTTGATTGAGTGATTCAAGTAGGGTGTGTGCAGCGTCAGCGGAACACACCAAAGCGTTAGATTTTTTTGCCACTGGTGCGTTACGCTCCGCTGCACGCACCCTGCGAGTAAATCAACAGAAATTGAGACGCATCAATGCTCGGTGATCTGAAAAACTCCCGCATCATCATCGCCAAGGGTTTCTTGTTTCTGTTCACCGGCTGTATTGCTGTCGGGCTCCTGATCGCGGATCACCCGGATGTCAAAACCGTTTTGTTGCTGCTGATCGCGGTTTGGAGTTTTTGCCGATTCTACTATTTTGCGTTCTACGTCATACAGCACTATGTTGATCCGACGTATCACTTTTCGGGACTGACGTCGTTTGCGTGTTATCTTTCGGGCCGCAGGTCGAAAAATGAATAGAGATCTGAAGATGAAGCGGACCACCCTCGAAAATCCTGCCCGACGATGTTTCTGCTGCGCCCATGGGCGACTCATCCTGCTGTGCTTTCTCACTGCGTCGCTGACGCAGCCATTGACCATCGTGGCCGATGATGGGCTCGACACAATTCGGAGCCGCGGCACGCTGGTCTGGGGAGCTGATCAGGAAGGTGGCGGTCCGTTTGTCTATCCCGATCCAAATGATCCCACACAACTGGTTGGCTTCGAAGTCGAACTGGCACAACTGATTGCCGAACACCTGGGCGTCAAGCCAGAATTCTCTCAGGGACAATGGGATAAACTACCGGATCTGCTCGATCGCGGCGACATCGATCTGGTGCTAAACGGTTACGAATGGTCGTCCAATCGCGCCGCTCGCTATGGCTTATCGATTCCGTATTACATCTATGAGCTGCAGCTCCTTGGACGCGCCAATGATGAGACTCTCACGTCGTGGGATGAGCTGCTCAAGCCATTCCATGGGCGCAAGCGAAAGGTCTCGCTGCTTGGCGGATCAGCCGCGCAGGATTATGTCGAGCGATTCGGTGGCGACAACATCGACGTGGTGCTGTTTGATGGTGCGACGGATGCCATGGAGGCCACCGAACTGGGCCTGAGCGGAATTGATGCCAATGTGCAGGATCTTCCGATCTGGCTCTTTTATGCGAAAGGATTTCCACAGCTGCGTCCGATCGGTGAGCCAGTGGGACGTGGTTACTACGTCGCGATGACGCGTAAGACTGATCAGAATTTGCTTCGCGCCGTGAACGAAATTCTGCTGCAGGCGCTTCAGGACGGGCGGCTGCATCGAATCTTTGAAAAGTACGGCATGTGGAATGACACGCAGACGATGCGTGGACTGGAAACCGACGAATCCGGCGGATTTATCGGCAGTGCTGAACCGGTACGGAACGGTGAATACCAGGATGCGGCGACAGCAAGCTACGAACCTTCCGGCGGCTGGACCGTAATTCGACAGCGCGGCGGATTGCTGGTGAAATCGGCTGGAATGACCATCCTGCTGTCGATTACAGCGATGCCGATTGCGGTGTTTATCGGCTTGTTGATTGCATTAACTCGTTGTCGGGCCCTGGTATCTGGGAAAACCTGCTGCCGTCTATGTTGAGATCGTGCGGGGAACACCTTTGGTACTTCAGTTGTATTTGATCTATTTCCTGGTACCAAAGCTGCTGGACGTCGTTTTTCCCGGCATGGAGCTGACCATCAATGCGTTCGCGGCGGCGGTGATGGGACTGGCGATCAACTATTCAGCTTACGAAGCAGAAATCTATCGCGGCGGAATTCAGTCCATTCCCCGCGGCCAGATGGAAGCGGCGATCTCGCTCGGCATGTCTCGCAGCCTCGCCCTGCGTCGTATCATTATTCCTCAGGCGACACGTCTGGCGTTGCCGCCGATGACCAACGACTTCATCGCGCTGTTCAAAGACACGGCCGTGTGTTCGGTGATTACGGTGGTGGAGCTTTCGAAACAGTATTACATCCAGGCTCGCAGTGCCGGTGCCATCGTGGAACTGGGGCTGCTGACCGCGCTGCTTTATCTGGCGATGAGTTATCCGCTGTCCGTGATGACGAATCGTCTGGAGAAGAATCTTAATCAGGAGCGGCGCGGATGATCGAACTGACCAATATCGTCAAACGCTACCAGCAGCATGAAGTTCTGAGAGGTGTCAGCCTGAGGGTTGCGGACGGTGAAGTCTGCGTGCTGCTGGGACCGTCCGGCGGCGGCAAAAGCACATTGCTGCGGACAATCAATGGACTGGAATCCTTTGATTCCGGGTCGATTCGCGTGAGCGATATCGTCCTCAATGCGGCGACCGGGCCGGAACGTGATGAGGCCCTGCTGCAGATTCGGAAGCGCGTGGGCATGGTGTTCCAGCAGTTCAACCTTTTTCCTCATCGTTCAGTTCTGGAAAACGTGACGGAAGCACCGATCCACGTGTTGAAGCAGTCTCGGGACGCCGCCGTGCTGAACGCGCGTCGCATTCTGGCGCGCGTGGGCATGGCTGACAAAGAAAACGCTCGCCCCGGTTCATTGTCCGGAGGCCAGCAGCAGCGTGTCGCGATTGCTCGGACACTGGCCATGAATCCCGAGGCGATTCTGTTCGATGAACCCACCAGCGCTCTTGACCCTCGCACAGCCGCCGAGGTGATCAGTGTCATGACCGACCTTGCCGCCAGCGGTCAGCGGATGATCGTGGTGACTCACGCGATGTCCTTCGCCCGCACCGTCGCGCATCAGGTGCATATCCTGCACGCCGGTCGCATCGCGGAATCCGGCCCTCCGGAGCAGATCTTCGAAGCACCTCAGGAAGCGATCACGCGGGAATTTCTGTCGGAAGCCGCACGAGCGTGATGGCTATTTCCCGAGCGGCACGGCGAGCTGCAGTTCATCCAGGCCACCGCGATCTTCGAAGGGACGCACGCTAAAATACCAGTTGGACCAGTCCTTCAGGGCTTTCTCCCGCCACGGAGTCGCCAGCCGCAGTCGCTCTTCAGGAGCCGCGATCTTAATCTGATCTTCCGTGCCGAGCGCCGCAAACGGAGCCAGGGTCTCACCGAATCCCTGTGGTCTGC
The DNA here is from genome assembly GCA_037719765.1 of Planctomycetaceae bacterium. GTDB lineage: Bacteria > Planctomycetota > Planctomycetia > Planctomycetales > Planctomycetaceae > SXXK01. The sequence goes on along the minus strand of JBBJME010000058.1, from coordinate 24,420 downwards.
GCGCGATGAATCTCAATGCCTGAATGGCCTCGATATTCACATCCACGCTGGTGTCGCGAATTCCATCGAGCATCAACGGAACCAGTTTGAAGTCGCCCGTCCGACCCAAAGCCCAGACTGCCGCACTGCGAACTTTGTCATTGGGGTGTTTCATCAGACTCTTCAACTGATCTTCCTGTCCGACCAGTTTTTCCGGATCATCGATCGACAGCACACTTCGCACGATCTCATCCGCGACCTCGACCGGCGTTTCGTCAAGCTTATCGAAGTCCATATTGGCGATATCCGCAATCAACCGGTCTAGTTCCGTGGGTTCTTTCTTTTTCTTGTCACCAAACGGATTGCCGCGATCTGCGAGCTGCTGTCCGAGGCCGTACATTTTCTTCAGAATCTGATCGGTGGATTTCATGTAATACAGCAGAGCAAAGCAGGTGCCGACAACGGGGCCGGTGTGCGTGTTGAAACTCCCGTCGGCCGCCTGAAGCGTCAGCAGCCCGTCGCCGTAAACGATGAACCAGTCTTCACCATTGATCTTTCCAAGATCACCAACTGCGGCGGCTCGTTCCAGGCAGTAGTAGTAGTAGAGATTGTGTTCCACCCGACTGACAGGCTGAAAGTTTGCGAGATTCCAGCCAAACGCCCGGTCAACGCGAGCATCAAGGGCACCTGCGCTGTTCTGTGGTTTATAATCCGGGAAGGATGACCCAAACTGACCGGCGTCAGCCAATGGATCAATTTTTGTGAGTCCCCCGGGCAATACGTCTTCGTCCTTTTTTTCCGGCTTAGGCGGATTCCGCAGCCCGTGCAGCAACAGGCGGCAAATCCCTACGGCCCCCCCGCCCGCCATGGTCATATTGTGTGTGGAGGCACCCATACCTGGTCCCGCTGTTGTTCCGGGACGATATCCCCAGCCGCCGTCCGAGTTGCCTTTCTTCATGAGGAAGTCTGCTGCTCTGTCAAGCGCTGCCGGGGAGACATTACATCCTCCGCGCTGGCAGGCCCAGAGAGCGAGAACTCCATACTGCGACATACTCACATCGCCCGGTTGCTGCGGTCCGTCACTCCATGAACCGTCGGCCCGTTGCGCAGACTGAACGTAATTGGCGATCGCCTGCAAATTCGGCAGATACAGCTCCTTCGCATCAAGGTCAACCAGCAGCATCGAGTCCACACCAGACCCGTAGATATGATCGTACGCTGACATGGGCTGATACTGTCCGCTATTACTGCGGCCGACTGCGGCCGCGATGGCTTTCGCGACAAACGGGTCAGTCTTTGGGACACCGCATTTGATCATCGCGTACGCTGCCAGAATCTCATGGCCAGCGTGCTGTTCTTCTTTTTCCACAGCTCCATGCAGATACGCCAGAGCTTTATCGACTGCGGCGTCAAATCGCGGAACGTTGGTGCTTTGCCTTGGCCCGTCAAATGCTGCCGCTCGAGTGATGCTCAGAAGCAGAACACCTGCGAAAAGAAGAATTAGTCGCATCGAATGCTCCGAAGAATGCCAGCGGCAAAAAGGCGAAAAGTGACAAATCCGATCGTAGCGAAGGTTCGGTTCAGTGTCAAAGTGTGTATCGCCGTTTATGCTTTAGACGTCCTAAACAAGCGGCTCGTTGGAAGGTCCGGCAAAATGGCGTCTCAGAATTCGGTGCTTGTCACCGGCGGAGCAGGATTTCTCGGTTCGCACCTGACTCGGAGTCTCCTGAAGGATCCTCGCTTTGAAGGTTTGCAGATCGTCGTCATGGATGATCTCTCCGGTGGTTTTGTGGAAAATATCCCTGAATCGCGACAGGTTCGGTTCGTCAAAGGCAGCGTCACAGATCACGAATTTGTCGAAGGGCTGTTTCAGGAACACTCATTTCGCTACGTGTTTCATTTGGCAGCGTACGCCGCAGAAGGCCTCAGCCATTTCATCCGCCGATTCAATTACATGAATAATCTGGTCGGGAGCGTCAATCTGATCAATGCCTCAGTGCGCCATTCGGTGCAGCATTTTGTGTTCACCAGTTCGATCGCCGTTTATGGCAGTGGGCAGGTTCCGATGCTGGAATCCACTCAGCCGCTGCCGGAAGATCCGTATGGCATTTCCAAGTTCGCGGTGGAACTCGATCTGAAAGCGGCTCATGATCAATTCGGCCTGAACTTTACGGTCTTTCGCCCACACAACGTTTACGGCGAGTATCAAAACATGGGCGACAAGTATCGCAATGTTGTGGGCATTTTCATGAATCGCATCATACAGGGACTGCCGCTCCCGATTTTTGGTGACGGATTGCAGCAGCGAGCGTTCTCTTACGTCGGTGACATTATGCCGCCGATGATCTCTGCTCCGTTTCTGGCAGAAGCCCGTTGCGAAGTCTTTAATGTAGGTGCTACGACGCCAACGACGGTGCTGGATCTGGCGACGTCCGTTTGTCGCGAGTTTCAGGTTGAGCCGAACATCCTGTTTCTCGCAGCTCGCAATGAAGTTAACGTCGCCTGGGCCGACCATACGAAGTGTGCTCAGGTCTTCGGTGAAAGTGCGGCAACATCAATGGCTGACGGGCTGCATCGCATGGCTGACTGGGCGCGAACTGTTGGCGCACGTTCCAGCGTTCACTTTGATCATGTCGAGATTACCGATGGCCTGCCCGCTGGATGGGGCCGCGCAACCGGCGAATGATTTCATGATTGCATCAGGTCCAGCATCGCATCACGCAGAACTGGATAATTCGCCTGAATTGAGTATTTCTGCTCGACCGTTTTCCGACCGCGTTGTCCCATCTGCTGGCGGATCTCCGGATGTGCGGTTAGCAGTCGCAGAGCTCTCAGCCACTCCTCAGTCGTCTGCGCCGCCATACCATTCTGATTGTTGTCCAGGATCTCCGAGTTCACTCCGACGGGTGCGGCAATCCCCGGAACACCCACCGCCAGATACTGAATCAGCTTGAGACCGCATTTAAAGATATCCCATTCCTGATTGGGAAAAAGCGGCATCAGGCCGATATCGAAGTGCCGAAGCTGTGCGACTTCACGTTCCGGTTGCCACGGTTCATGGTTCACTTTTACGCCCGACAGATCAATCTCACTGAGAGCCGAAATGTCCGGGACGACGATTCGGAGTTCGAACGGTGTTTCCTGAGCAAGTCTCCGCAGGGCATCTGCGGCAACGGTGAGATACTTCAGATTGCCTGCCGTTCCCATCCATCCCACGACTGGACGCGATCCACTTTCCAGCGAAGGCTGGTTCTCTGGTTCATAGTTTCGCGGGTGATAGCCCTCCAGATCCACGCACGTCGGGACATGACAGATCGTCGAATTCAGCGGTCGAACCTTTTCGGCCAGGTACCGGTTTCCGCAGACGACCATGTCCGCGAGCTTCATCAGTTCGGCAAACTTCTCGGGATAGCGGAGAAACACCGCATCATCCAGATCGATCACAAGTCGATGACAGGATTCCTTGAACCGCTGTTCCATGTGAATCGCCGTGTTGTCGAAGATCTCACGGTCAATGAACACCACATCAAACCGCTGCAACTTTGTCCGCAGCCAGTGCCACCAGCGGACGCTGCGTTTCAGCAATTGGCTGGGGCGAAAACCCATCCACGGAAAGTAGTCATATTTCTGTGGAAAGCTGTGCGCAACCACCGCGCGATGTCCTTCCGCGCGAAAATGTCGAAGATACGGCAGGATGCGAAATCGTGCCGACGGAACTCGATCACCCGATGACAGGAACAGGATATTCACGGGCGGTTCTCCGAATCCCCGCGGCGGGCAGAAATCGTCAATCGCCCGCCTTGACGCATCCACGCCAGCACATGCGCAAATGGAGCCAGCAACAGCTTTGTTGCTGTTGTTGGCCGATCCGGATATCGCAGCAGCCAGCGGCCCAGGCGACATTCCGGCCAGCGAGCAAGAATCGACAGCGCCAGACTCCCGACAACATTCGACAGATTACGCTGATGAATGATGGTGATGTTCCTAAACCCGCATTCTTCCAGCAATTTCCGAATTGATGATGGTGTGAAATGGTGAAGATGCCGTGGCAGCTCCCATACCAATACTACCGAAGAACCATGATTCCCAGCAGCCCGCGTTCGGAATACTGAAGAGCAGCATTCCTCCCGGTGTCAATAACGAGTGCAGACGTCGCAGCGTCTCCTTCGCATCAGGACATGCTCAATCACCATCCATGCGGCGGTGAGCTCAAACTGTTCCGACTGAAGCTCAATGGCATCCAGTGTTCCGCAATGCACATCGAGCCCGGCTTCTTTGGCGATCGATGCCGGCCGCTCCCCGGGTTCAATACCTGTCGCCAACCACCCTGCGTCCTGCATTCGCACGAGATACTGTCCCGTGGCGCAGCCCAGTTCCAGGGCACGAGGTTTTTCTGGACGGCTGCCTTCGATCGGTGCTGAATCTGCGGCATGGCTCGTGCTCACCGGCGCGATCGGCACGGGTTGGCTGCGATCATCCATGAGCCAGTTGTAGAAATATTTCAGACCCGGAACATGTCGCAGTGGCAAGATGCGGAGATACAGTGGCCGGTCGGGAACGGTTGCTCGGTCGGTTATTTGGTTGCCTGATTTAAACGTGTTACCGCTTCCGGAACCGATTGATGCGGGCGTACTGGGGTGGATAAATGCCGCCAGGCTTTCCAGGACCGGGCGAGGATTCATAAACCGATGCCCGCATACCTTGCAGCGTTCGACGTGGAATTCGCCGGAGAGGCCCCACAAATTGTCTTTCGAAGTCATGACGACTGAGCTGTCAGACGATCCACACAAAGGGCAGCTGATGCGTTCCAACTGGAGCATCACACTCGACGAAGACGTCTCACGTGACGGCTGGGAAACGTCAACTGTTGGTTGAACTTCGTCAGGCATCGGCTGGCTCCGGAACATGCCATTCCGTACGAGTTCGCAACCAAATCAATGTCCAGAGGGGCACCTGAACACTGGCAATGCCCAACAGATATCCTGCTGCGACACCGCTGCTGCCGTAAAGTCTTCCAAACCACACTTGAAGTGCTGCAACTGTCAGGCTGGAGACGATCGAAGCCACCAGGAACGGATCCCGCTTATGGGCTCGAACGTAGAGATTTGTACACAGTGCGAACTGCAGTAATACCATCGCCGCTGCAAACATCACAGTTGGTCCAACAGGCAACATACGACCCGCCAAGCGTTCGAACAGCCATTCACTGCGCGTCCCCAGCCACCAGACGGTCAGACTGAAGCTGGTCACAGCCCCTGTCATGATCAGCATCGAGAGTCGCGTCATGCGAAAGAACAATTGATCCAGTTCCTTGAATTTTCTCGCTGCGATCAGCACCCCGAAGACCGGGCGTCGCGTTTCAATCCAGGCCAATGATGCCCCTTGCAGTGCCGTCAGAATGGTCCACGTCATTCCCAGTTGTGCTGCTTCGCCTTCCGGGCGGCCCTTGAAAATAAGTAACAGCGGCATCGAATTTGCCAGCCAAAGGAAGATCCCCTGCGCGGCGATTCGCCATTGCAGCGGAAGAATCTCGTGCTTCCAATCTACCTGACCCTGTTCTGGCGGCGATCGAAATGCAGTAAAGAAGGGTCGGTACCGCACAGCCACCAGATAGAACTCGCCACCCAATCGAATGGCTGCGGATGCGACCAGCGACCACAAACCAAAACCACTGGTGACAGCGAGCCACACTACGAAGGTGCCGGTCACGGCCTGCCAAAATCGTACACGATTCACGACTGCCAATTGATTGCAACCTTCCAGAATGGCTGTCAGCGGAAGCAATGGCAACTGCAGCCCGTTCACGATGACCAGTGCGATCCACGGAGTAAGCCATGCCACTTCCTCTCGGACCAGCGATGGACTATTGGCAGCGATCGGTGTTTGGCCGAAGAACAGGACTCCGGCCACTGTGATCGTGGCAGCAAAGACGAATGCCGCTATTCCGTACCATCGCAGCATCATGCGACCGAGTGATATCAGTCGTGACTTCGCAGCGGCATCTCCGACGATTTGCCCATCCTGCAACGAAAGCCTGGACCACTCATGGCTGCTTACGCTGATCAAAACGACATGCAGGCCAAGCTCCACGAAGATCTGCATCCCCAGCATGCTGCTGAAGGCGTAGTAGTAGTCCTGAGTCGACCTGGAAAAACTGACCACCAATATCAACTGCGTCACCGGCCCTGTCAGCAATTGCCAGAGCCTGGTAAGGACGGCAAACCCGACCGCCCCATCGACTCCCGCCTTTCGCAAGGCTCGCTTCAGAACAGTGCCGGTCTGCGCGTTGATTATCGTTGTCCCGGACACCTCAGTTTCTGAGTCAGCAATTGAATCGTCTTCGGTTCTCACTGAATTAGTCATGATTTCTGCGACAACAAAGCCCCTGACTCATACGTCTGACTCAGGTGGAGCTTACGTCGGCAGCCATCTTTTCCGTAACACTGTTTTAGGAACGGTCCTCTGAAACCTGGTTAACGTCCGCTTTGCCCGTTTCAACACCTGAAAGAGCACTACGAGCTACCGAGGCAGCCTTTAACGATGCCCTTCCAGCTGTTGAAGTCGAAAGGCCAGTACCAGAGCGAATTCAGATACCAGCGTATTGCTTGCTGCGGCGACGATCCGGCCAGAAACCACGCGGAACAGCTTTCAGTGTTCGCCTTGGCGCGACGCCGAACGGACCATGGCAGTGCTTTCGCCCGGTCGTTTTCGAGGGCTCGGTTCACGATCGTCTGCCGAGTTGATCGCATCAGTTCATAGTTCCTGGACATCGACCCGGCACGCCACTGGTACATCGTGACGGGTTCACCCACGGCGGCGAAGCGAACGCCTTGGGCTGACAGTTACAGCCATAGATCCCAGACCTCTACGCTTGGAAGACTGGTAGCGAAACCGCCGATTCCCAGAATCACCGTTCGTCGGATCATCACACTCGAAACGACGATGAAGTTATCCTGCAAAAGTGGTTCCAGTATGTCACCCTCGACCATCGCTTGCGGTTCACTTCGCAGTTCGCTCACTCGCGCGACATCGCCAAAATTCCCTGCGTTGGTGTACACGATGTCGAATCCGGTTCTCTCTGCTGCCTGCAGTTGCAGCGATAGCTTTTCCGGTAGCCAGTAGTCATCGTGATCCAGAAATGCGACCCATTCTCCTGTGGCCAGCGCGATGCCATTGTTTCGGGTCTTCGACAGCCCGCTGTTGTGCTGGTTGATCGCTCGAATCTTATCACCATATTCCGCCAGGACCGACGCCGTCTCATCCTTTGATCCGTCATTAAGGACGATCACTTCGACTTTGCTGTGTCTTTGGCCCAGCACACTGTCAATCGCTCGTCGTACTTCGCCTGCCCCATTGTAAACCGGAATGATCACTGACACGGTTGGTTTCATACGATGCTCGATTCCGCCTGTTTGCTGTTGTCGCCCTTGCACCCCCGCAGCGACTGCCCCTGTTTGGCGTCAGGGTACCTGCTGCTATTCAGCTAAACTATGCTCGGAATCACCGTCGATTGACCGTCTGTCGACTCTGTTTTGCCCACCCCGTCTCAATACCCGTCCTGCTTGTATCGTTTATGACCGGACGTTGTGTTTCTGCTACACGCTGTCTTTACAACAGACTTGTCAGCAGCAACCGCAGTTTTCGCATCTCGCGAAGCCTTTCTTCGCCCTCCATCGTCCGCGGCAACAGGTCCACACTCAGCGAGCGTTGATAGTCCGCCTGTCGCAGCATTTGCACTACGTGATTGTAATCCACTTCACCTAAGCCTGCGAGCACCTGCAGTTCCGTCGCCGACGTATCTCGCAGATGCACGTGCTGCGCGTGCGGAAAAATCATATCGAAATCCACCGGACTTCCTTGCCCACAAATGTAATAGCTCGGATCCAGCGTTATCCCCAGCCCTTTGACCGACTGGCACAGTTCCACTGCCGTATGAGGATCTTCTGTCAGAGTCCCTGTTTTCGTCAGGATTGACAGTCGAATCGCTTCGTGATGGCTAATCGCATATCGCTCACGAAGACGGTCGATTTCTGTATTGAACGGTGTCCCCTTCGGTGAGCTCTGGATCGTGATCTGTACTATTCGCTGCAGTTTTGCAAACTTCACGATGCCTTTGAAGGTGTCTATATCCACCTCGCTCTCAAGGAAGATCGCGTTCGGTGTTAAACGACTCGCTTCACGCATCAATCCCGCACAGCCTTCCGGATCACCGGCGACTTTGGATGGACGCAATTGGTCGAATTCTTCGTTCAACCATATTTCCACTTTGTCAAAACCCAGTTCCTGAATCTGCAGGCAGGCTGCCGGGAACGCAAAATCCCAGAGACTTCGCGTTGAGGCGGCTATATGCACTTTGATACTCCCTGTTTGTTCTTAAACCCTTATTTCGTCGCTAGTTGCTGCGACTCTCTCTGTCCGTCGCCATCGACGTAAACCGCCAAAGGACTGTATTCCCGTCACCTCGTTTCCGCAAGACCGCTCAGTCTTCCTGTGGAACTCCTGAGGATTTGTAGGGATTTTGCACGATTCAACGATTCGTCTGCCGATAACGAATAGTAACGCTGTTTTCATTGGTGCGGCGCGGTGCCGTTTCGGACTGTTTAGTCCCGAAAATGGAAATCTTCTTGGGTCTTCTGCCTCACGATTGCAGAGGATTGTTGCTGGGAAAATAGGGGAGTCCTTTCCATGCTGTATCGTACTATGGCTGTGCTGCTTTCGGGGGCGATTGGGATTTTTGTTACCGGCTGTGCTTCGTCGACACCCACGATGCGAGCTCAAAGCCCGCAGGATGGATACGGTTCATGGACCGACGGACCGGCTTCCAACCATGACTGCCCTATGTGTCAGTCTGGAGAAGGTCACGGTTCTGGCCAAGCGTGCCCACCGCATCGCCTGGGTCATAGAGCCCATCACGGTGCAGCAAACTGCCAGGGAGCAGGATGTAACCTGCCGGGTCATCCTGTGCATCGCAATTTCCAGACTTATCATACTCCAAAGAATTTGATGTACCCTCCTGAAAATGCCGCACCTGCGCAGGTTCAGTATCCGTACTACACGTTCCGCGGCCCAACAGACTTCTTTATGAAGTAGCAGTTGATCGAACACGCCCGGAAAATCACCTGGAGAGCCCCGTTGAGTCACATCAACGGGGCCTTCTTCGCGTTTCAAGCGTGTGTTTTGAAAAGGAATTTAATGAAAGTAGAAGTGGTAGAAAGGAGCGTCGTGAATGTGGATAACTTGTATTCGAATCTCAGAATATCAGGTTAAACACTGAGTTTCAGGAGTTTCAATCATGTGAAATCATACGCCGCAACTCATGGGAAACGGATCAGAGAGTGGCGAATAGCTGAGGGACAGCCAACATCGCAAGCGGGCAACGAAAACGACGACAGACGAACGAAGGCATCCAGCAGACACAGGGAGTGCAGTGTTCAACAGGTTATCAACAACCCCGGCAGTATCATTCGCTTTCTACGTATTCAGTTTGAATGGCAGTATCGGGTAAATTCTTTTTAAGCTCAGCGACCGCCACGTCGTTTGATACGAAAGCCGTACGGGTGATTTTGAGATCCTTGAGCGACTTAAGATGAAACAAGGCGGGTGCTCCGGCAGCAGTGATCTGAGTCGACCCAAGATGCAGGAAGGTGAGAGAGTTCATGTTCTTCAGCACAGGTAAGCCAGCGTCGGACAGTTTGGTGTTGTCGAGATTCAGCCATTCTAATTTCGTGAGTGGAGCCAGCAGAAGGGCACCATCGTCAGAGATTTGAACCCGCCACAGATTGAGTTTCTTCAATTTTCGCAGCTTTGCGAGATGCGCCATACCCGCGTCAGTGATCAGGGCGTCTTCGCTCAGATCCAATTCTTCCAGCGCGGAACATACTGAAAGAGTTTCCAGCGCAGCATCGCTCACCTGGTTCCTGGCAAGTCGGAGTTTTTTCAGCAGTGGAAAACCAGCGATCAGCTTACACGAGTCATCATCCACGATGGTACCGGCCACATAGAGTTCTTCGAGGTCTTTCAGACCAGTCAACGCTGCTAAACCGTCCGTACCCACAAACGTGAGATCGTCCAGGGCAAGTACTTTCAGCGATTTACTGGAGGCAAGAGCCTTTACACCTTCATCGCCGATATTGGTTTGACCGTTCTTTCCATTCAGGCGCAGAGCCCGCAAACCCGTGAACCGAGCGATGACAACCGCCGCCTTATCGGATATTTGACAGCCCCGAAGATCCAGTTGTGCCAACTGTGGCGAGACTTTTTCCAGCACCGGCAAAGACTCATCGCTGAACGTAGAATCCGCCAGATTCAGGACACGCAGAGATTTGAGTTCCGGAAGAAAACCCAATGTTTCCTGGGTCAGCGTGAGTTTGTGTAGATCTATATCGGTCGCGGAACCGGCTTCATCGCTCTTGACAATGGCCCCAGCCGCCAGCAAGGCCTGAATCGCAGCCATTTCAGCCTCGCTGGCTCGGGATACCGTCTGCTGAGGCGGAGAATCGCTGGAGCAACCAACAAGAAAGACAAGAAGGATCAGCGGGCACAGACGTCGAATAGCAGACACAGGCAGACTCCGGTGAAACAGTCAGTGGACAATATCACCGATGATAGCGGCAAATTCGTCGGCTGTCAGTGATCCAGGGAACTCGCCCTTAAAAGAGAGGCCACCATTTACCGTTAAGAAACTTAACCCGTCGTCACAGCAGGAGCAGTGGCTTTACGACGCAGAAGTCCCCGCAAGCAGGGATTCCTGGCATTCGGGTGTATCCGAAGCCTTCACGCATTCATCATTGCTCGATAAGTCGTTGGATGCTGGGCCAGGAACAGCAGAGGCAAATGCCTGCAGCTTAGAGGATTGTGGAGCAGGCCCCTTCGCCTTTTCGGTCGCGAGCAGCAGATCAAGCGGTTTGCGAGTATGTACCGCAATGGCTAAGTATTGACGGTACAATTCGGTCAACATCGCGATCGCCGATGTGAACGTAACCCACACCAGCATAGGTGAGTCGATCGCATCATAGGCATTCGCAATTCCAAACAACACAGTGCTGATGATCAGCAGAGCGGTAAATATCGTGCGACCGTTGAAGCCCAGACGTTCCACCTTGATGGCGTGGGACGCCAGAGCGTTCTCCACAGACTGCGTAGACAGTGTCCGGAAGGAATCCATATTCTCCTTCAGTTTCAGAAGATCCATTTTAGGGCGTGGCTGAACAGGTCGTACTTCATTAAAGAGGTTGACACCTTTCAACTCCATGTCCGGCTCGGACATCGTCAAGGTGTCGCTGTTGTCCAGATTATCCATGTTTCCGGCCATATACTGTTCGATGTACGATTTCACTTTTGGCCGGGATCTCGGCGCTGGCGCCCCGGACCCCTTCGCAGTCGACGTGACAGCCTCCGCCTCCTTCTTCTTGTCAACAGCTTTCAGCTCGCCCGGCAACGCATTGCCGGCGGACTTGCGGTTGCGCGACAGCAGTTGTTCCATATAGTCGCGGACAACATCATCGGAGTTCTCTTCTCGAAGAGATTCAGCATCACCGACAACAGTCAGTTTCGATTCCGTCGCTGCAGGTTGTGCCGCATCGGAACCGAAGTGGAACATGACGGATTGATTTTCGCCGGAAGGTTCAGACACGTCCACAAATGCGGCAGGCGGCAGTGACGGTGGCGTCACGCTTTCGGCAGCCGGTTTTCGCAGTCCGAACAGTCCGGCCAGTTCAGATCGCAGATCCGTCGCCGGAACGTATGACGGATCATCTGATTCGCAATGAGCCGGATCACGTACCAGATCCGCTTGATAAGTATTCTGGCGATCAGATTTCGGCTCACCAGCGAATGGCAGACCGAACAACTGTTCAGGCAAAGGTGATGCCGCATGTTGCGCGGGTTCAGTATGCGTTCGCATGGCCACCTGGATTTCGGCACGAGCCAGTTCCAGCTGTTGACGTGCTTCCAGCAACAAACGCCGTTGCGATTCAATGTCGCCTTCAGTCTGCTCGATTCTCCTTGTCCGTTCACGTAGTTCTTCATCGCGCCGGTCGAGCAGTTCCGCGCGTTGGTCCAATTCTCTTGACCGCGTTTCGCAGGACTCAATAAAAGCGGAATCAGCGCCGGCCAGTCGTAGAGGCGACACGGCGTTCGCCGACTGAGAATACTCAGCAAGCTTCTCGTTCAGCTCATCACGGTTGCGAACAGATTCCGCCAGCCTGGCACGCAGCGACTCCAACTCCTCACTCGACTGCAAGAGCTTCGATTCACCTAACTGCAGACTTTGGCAATGTTCTTCTATGGACTGATAAGCCAGGTGCAGGCGTTGTTCCATGAATCCCGATTCGCTTTTTAAGCGATTGGCATCTTCGACGTCCTGCCGAGCATCCTGCAGAGCCTTTTGCAACTCCCGCACGGCGGACAGGAGGGCCTCGCGTTCAGCAAGCATCGAAGCCCGCTCTCCGTCAGTCGCCGTCAGAGCCTGCTGCATCTCATCCAATTGCTGCCGGACCGCTGACAGCTCCGCAGCGCGCTCAACGAAAGCTGAGTTTGATGCGTCAACAGGCGGCTCGGTCCGGTTCGCCTCGCGGCGGGCATGTTGATCGCTTTTAAACTGCTGAACACGGCGATGAACGTCTGCGGCGCGGCTGTCGATTTCGGATTCCTGGTGTTTCAGTTCCGCAGCACGGAGATCCAGCACGGAGAATCGGCTGCGTATGTCTTCCAGGTGCCGCGCAACGATTACTTCGCGTTCGGCGATCCTCGATTCACGGATGGCCAGATCCTGACGCAGTTGAGACAGAGCGTCGCGTTCGCAGAGCAGATCCTTGTTGGCACTCAGTAAGGCAGTTCGTTCGGATTCCGCGGCCTGTACAATCGCATCGTCAGACCTCCGTGTTTCAGCAAAGCGTACTTCCGCAGCGACAATCTCAGCTTCCCGGCGGTCCAGTTCTTCCTGCTTCGCCTCGATCGCGGCCTCCCTCAGATTCTGCGCATCGACGGCCGCCTGCGATGTGGCCGGTTCAGCCGCCACGCTTTGAGCAACGCTTTGCTGGCGGCTGAACGATTTCAATGCCATTAATCGTGCAGAGACCTCGTTCGCCCGTGAATCAAGCTCCGATTGCCATTCCTGAAGCGCCAAGTGCCGAGTTTCTATCGATTGTTGAAGCTGTTGCAGTTCGAATTGAGCCAGGTGAGCCTGCTGACGTTCGCGGACGGCCGCTTCCTTCTGTGCCGCGATGGCGGCCAGTTGTTCTATGCTGCGAGTGTCGGCATTGACAGAAGCAGTGGCGACAGATTTTTGTTCCGCGTCCGCGAGTGCTTTTGCCCGATCTGAAAAAGCAACTTCCTGCAGTGTCAGCGCCTCTGCCTTCGAAAGCAGTTCAATGGCATGCTGGTTGAGCGACGCTTCGCGTGTAGCGTACTCGTCACACAGTTGCTGAAATCCGGACTCCCGGGCCTGCTGCTGCGACTCTCTGTGAAGCAGTTGAGCCTGAGCAGCATGAATCTGTTCGCGCAGCTGTCGCAGTTCTGCCTCCTGCCTTGAATGCTCCAGCTGAGCCTGTTCAACCGCCGCCAGCGTTCGGGAATTCTGTTCCGCAGCGTTTGCCAACTGTCGCTGCTGATCCGTCAGGGCTTGACGCTGTCGATCGGCTTCCAGCGATCGCAGCGCAGTTTCGCGTTCCTGCGAGGCAAGTCGCTCATGCTGCCGCGCGCCAGCTCGTTCAATTGAGCCGTCAACTGAGACGATCGTTCCTCGATAGCGATCAGCCGCGAGTCGGCACCGCGTTCTCGCTCTCGCACGATTTGTGTCAGTTCGGCGAGTTGCTGCTGGCGGAGTGTCAGCAGTCGCTGATGTTCTTCCAGTTCTTTCTGCAATGTCGTCTGGAAGAACGTGTCCTGACCAGACGGCGCGGCAATCCCGGCAGGGATCGGAAGTGATACCGTGGTCAGATCCGTGGAGGGTTGCTCAACAACGGTCTCAGCAGACTTGAATGACATCAACGGTCGATCATCGGGCTCTGGCAGATACAGCGGCGCGTCCTGAAACTTCAGACGATAGGAAACCGGTCCGAGAGAGATCACGTCGCCCTCGGTGAGCCGGTTTATGCCACTGACAGGCAGATCGTTGACCCAGACACGGCCGTCAATGCGGTTGACCGAGAACGTCCCGGCTTTGCGGATGAAGCTGCAATGGTTGGCCTCCGCTCCAGCGAACTCCAAACCGAATTCATTTGCAGCACCGGAACCGCACCGGTACGTCCCGTCGGCCTGCGCGCAGAAGGACTCGAGATCAGCACCATACAATGGCATCAGTACGGGAATTCGAAGACTGGACGTTTGAGCAGGCCGTTTTGTCGCAACCGACATGTCGTTCTCCGAAGAACTTATAGACTTCTGAACATGAGTCCGGCTCGGTTGTCCTCCGTCAGGATGACACTCGATGCAGTTTCGCCACTTACGCGGTCTGATTCATCAGCAACGGTCGTGTCGATTCTGCGGCCTGGCATGAAATGGGTAGATATTACAACCTCTGAAAGACATAGCTCATAAAGGCACTTCCGTACGTAACGACGTGCTGCCAGAACACAACACTCCCGAGAAACCAGGCAGTCCGGTGGAACGATTACGGTTCTGAGGATCGCACTGCTCTGGCAGTGAAGGGAGAAGTAGAAAAAAAGCCTGCCAGAATGCGGAGAAATGTCGTTGCCGAAGCGTGTTGTGCCGCGAATGATGTGTGCGCGAGTGCAGAAGGATGCGATGACGACAACGATGCTGCCGAACATTTGACGAATGACAACAAAGTTTCAGGATTGACACGCCGCATCGGTGCAAGCCAATGGAGTACGGCGAGTGGTAAGCTAGGATCAAAATCAGCGGCTGCTTTGCCAGGGAAGTGCAGGTCCCAACGGTCAGGGACATTTCAGTTCGCATGACGGCACACACGGAGAAGTGAGCTGTTATGCCCGACGTCAGGTTTCGACCGTGCTCAACGACAATTTAAATTCATCCGCCCGCCGCCTTTGGACTAGCGCCCATCTGCTGCTGTGTCTGTTTCAGGTCGCCGCCGTGTCGTGGGCTCTGCTGACGCCGGACCCGTTTGCGCTCGTCCGTGACACCTCGCTGGGTTGGGTGCAAAGCGCGAGCGATCTGCTGATGCACGCCATTGTGTTTACGGTCCTGTCAGCCACGGTGTTCAGCATGTGCCTGGCGATCTTTGGCGAATTTCCGCCCGTCGCCGTCTTCGCCATGCTGGGCTACAGCGTCACGGTGGAAGGACTTCAGGCATTTGTCCCTGGCCGGACCAGTGACCCGCGCGACGCCATCGCCAACATCGCCGGCTTTGTTCTTGGCCTCGCCTTCGTCCGCGTCCTCTCACTGCTCCGCCCCGCTCCGACCAAAGCCTGACGCGATCGTCGTCCGCTACTGGCTTTAAAAAAGGGGTCAGGAACCAATAGCCAAATGGCCCAGAGGGTGCTCCGCACTATTGGTTCCTGACCCCTTTTTAAAGCCCCGCCGGGTAGCGAATGCTGGTGCACTTCCGTAGACTCCTTCGACCTGAAGCACGGTTCCCGAGCGAATTCTTCGTCGAATTGTCAGATCGTTGAGGAGACTCGATTCGTTGAGGAGACTCGATATCATTCCCTCATGGCCGCATCAGCTTTTCATTGACGGTGTCTGGAGTGACAGCCAATCCGGTCGAACCTGGAGCGTCACGAACCCAGCCACAGGAAAAGAACTGGCCAGAGTGGCTCTGGCCGACGCCGCGGATGTCGATCGAGCCGTTCAGGCCGCGCGGCGGGCATTTGATGAAGGCGAATGGCCTCGCATGGACCCGTTAAAGCGCGGTCGATTGCTGTTCCGCCTGGCCGAACGCATCAAGGAAAACCTGAATGATCTGGCAATGACCGACACGCTGAATGTCGGAAAGCCGATTCGGGATACGATGGGCTTTGACATTCCCTGTGCGGCCGATTTGTTCGAGAGCTATGCCGGATTGCCGGACAAGATCTCTGGCAAGTGCTTTGGGACCCTGCCCGACAACGTCACCCTCCAGATTCGCGAACCGATGGGAGTCATCGCGGCGATCGTACCCTGGAATTTTCCGCTCACGAATGCCGCCATCAAACTTGCCCCGATACTGGCGTGTGGAAACACGGTCGTCCTCAAGCCATCCGAAGTCTCGCCGCTGTCGGCGCTGATGCTGGCGAAGCTGGCGGCGGATGTTGGCTTTCCGCCGGGAGTCATCAACGTGATTCACGGCACGGGCCACGAAGCCGGGGCGTCGCTGGTGAAGCATCCGGGCGTGGACAAAATCACGTTCACCGGACGACATCAAACCGGGGCCATGATGCTGGAAGCTGCCAAAATCGGCATGAAAGGCGTGATGCTGGAGCTCGGCGGAAAGACACCCAGCATCGTGTTTCCGGACGCACCGATCGAAAACGTCGTTAACGGTGTCATCACGGGGATATTCTATAACCTCGGGCAGGTCTGCGTCGCCGGGTCGCGTTTGCTGATCCACGAAAGTCAACACGACGATTTGCTGGACGGGATCGTGGCCAAGGTTCGCAGCCTGCGTCAGGGAGATCCCACAGATCCCGACATGCAACTCGGTTGCCTGGCGACGCCCGGACATTGCGACACCGTCCGCAAGTGCGTTGAGAAAGCCGAACAGGAAGGCGCGCGGTGTGTGTTGACGGGAATCCGTCCGGTTGATTCCATGGACTGTTTTTATCCTCCGACAGTGTTTGATCGTGTCACGCCAGGCATGACGGTGGCTCGGGAAGAAGTGTTCGGCCCCGTGCTGAGTGTGATGACGTATCGTGACGAAGCGGAAGCCGTGCGGATGGCTAACGACTGCGAATTCGGTCTGATGGCAAACATCTGGACGTCCGACGGAGCTCGTGCGCTGCGCGTCGCGCGTCAGATTCGCGCGGGCCGCATTGCCATCAACGGCGGCGGGGCCTTACGAGCCAACGTGCCCGTGTTCGGATATAAACTCAGCGGCATCGGCGCTGAGCTGGGTTTTGACGAAGCGGTCCACGAGTATTGCAGTTCAAAAGCCATTCTGTACTCACTCGCTTCGGAGAAATCACCATGGCCGGACTAAGCTCGTCACCATCGATGTCATTGCCTGAGGAAGGTAATCTCCAGGACGCGCGGATCGGGCGGGCAATAGAAGAACTGGATACGCCCATACTGCTGCTGGATCGAGCGGCCAGCGACCGAAACCTCGCCAGGATGGCAGGCTTCTTTCGGGATCGACCTGCCAAACTGCGTCCGCACTTCAAGAATCACAAATGCGTGACTCTGGCACAACGCCAGATGCTGGCCGGCGCGGTCGGGATGACATGTGCAAAGCTCGGTGAGGCCGAGGTGCTGGTGAACAACGGTTTTCGCGATGTCCTGATCGCCAATCAGGTCGTTGGTCCTGCCAAGGTCCAGCGACTTGTACAGCTCTCCAGGAGAGCCCGCATCTGCGTGGCCGTCGATCACATGGATCAGGCCGAAGCGATCAGTCGCGCCGCAGCCGCCGCGCGAACTGAGGTGCGTTTGCTGATTGAGGTAGACATCGGCATGGGACGCTGCGGACTCCCGAGCAGCGAAGCCGTACTGGAACTGGCAAGGAAGCTGCAAGGCATGCCAGGCGTGGTATTCGGGGGACTTCAGGCGTACGAAGGTCACCTCGTGAATGTGATTGATCGCGAACAGCGGCGGATTCAGTCGCGGGCCGCCATGGGGCTGGCCGTGGAGACTCGTCGCCTCCTGGAACGTTCCGGCATTCCGGTGGCATGCATCAGCGGCTGTTCCAGTGCGACGTATGACTCCACGGGAATTCTGGACGGAGTAGATGAAGTTCAGGCGGGCACGTATGCGACGATGGATCGTCAGTACGTCCGATTGGCTCCCGAGTTTGAAGTCGCGCTGTCGATCCTCGTTCGCGTCATCAGCCGTCCTGGTCCAGGCAAGGCGGTGCTGGATGTAGGCGTCAAAGGGGCAGGAGCCGAATTTGGAGTCCCCGGGATACGCGACTATCCGGAGGTGGTTATACCGTTCTTTCTTGCGGAAGAACATGTGGTGATCAATCAGACACCGGACTGGTCCATCGGACAGACGCTGCACCTGATTCCAAGCCATGCCTGCACGACCTGCAATCTCTACCGCGAGATTGTGGCACATGAAGACGGCGTGGTCGTGGACGTCTGGCCGATCGAAGCGTCCGGCCGCCTGGCGTAAATTCGTCAGGCTGGAATCAGGACTCTCGCCCAATGGATGCTCAGGCAACCCGGCGTCCCGGCGTACCAGGCACACAGGACTCGCCTGTCGTCGAGTCCCTGCAGGGCTGGGTGGCCGAAGCTCCATTTGCCCATGTCTTCCCAGTACTGATTGAAGTCGATCGCTGTACCGCCAGGAGTCACTGCCGCCATTTCTTCGTGCGTATGGATGACCAGTCGCTCGTGGTCCGGCCAGGTGTGACCATCGTCGCGTGATATCCACAGCGTCATGGTGCAGGGACCGCGACGATCGACAACAAACGCCAGCAGGCGGCCATCGGCCAGTTGCAGCGGGGCGGCGATCTGGCCCGGCAGCGTTGTTTCACGAATGGCCTCGCCCGTGATTGTCAATTCCCCGGTGCCACTGTCGGTCAACGCCGCACGACGAAAATGGACGCAGCGGTCGCACTCTGCGGTGAGATCATGTGTCCAGAACAAAGCGACGAACTCACCGATCCGGTCCGTCGCACAAAGTCGCTGGTCCCAATAGTACACCTGATGCTGCGGATGCTGAGCGATCAGCAAAGGTGGCGAGAAAGTGAACCCCCCGTCGCGCGAGGTCATCATCCATGCCGCATGATTCCCAGGGTGCGGGTCATCGAATTCCTTGAAGCTTTCGAAAGGAAACGCGAAGGTACCATCCGGCCAGCACACAATTCCTCCCGTCCCGGCACAGCCGCTCAGACCGGGTGTTGGCAACACGCGCCAGGAACTCCATGTCGCTCCGTCGTCACAGGATTCGGCCAGCAATTGTTTTGACCGAAGTATGCCTTGTGTGACCGGATCAAACAGCGGTCGTTGCGGCTCACTGCGGTCAAACCATGTGGCAAACAACAACAGCCGACCAGTCGCGACTTCCACGATCGCAGGCGCGGACAACGATCCGGGCACGCCATCAACCCGGGTCGCAAGGTTCGGCGTGAGCCTGGTCCATGTTGTTCCCCCGTCATCTGAACGACACACTTGGATCGTCGAATCTGGCGAGTGCTTGCCGGTTCCGACCTGAATTCCACACAGCCAGACTCCGGATCGCAGTCTGTACAATCCGGTAAAGAAGGCGACTCGTGATTCCGGCACCTGTTGCGTGGCGTCATAAATCACGCCGCGATCTTCGACGTTAACATATGTCATGTCTTCATTCTCTGCGACTGATGTTTCGTGGGACAGGCTGTCAGACTGCGAGCGAGTGAGATCCAGATACGAGTCAGCCTGGCTTTCGCTGGACGAGGAAGCTGCGTTCGCCGCGGGTGACATAGATGGCGTTTTCGGTCAGGCGATCGCACAACTCGATCAGGAATTCGATCAATCGCTCAAATTCCGATTCGCTGCCGAAGGAGACTTCAAAGCGTTCCATCACATCGTGCACCAACTGGCCATTCTGGTCGACCCAGTAACCTTTGACCGGCGTCGGCGACTGCGTGTAGGCTCGATAGCGGTGCATCAGGAATTCATGCGTGGCCATACGGGCTGTCTGAGTTCCGTGATAGTAACGGGGATCGTCCAGCTTGTGAGACGGAATATAGAAGACCGTGACCTTGCCCAGTTCGTAAACCTGTGACATCGGGAAACCTGAGGATTTTTCAGCAGACATGGGTGACGCAGTCATCGAAAAGCAGAGCAGAGAGATTTGAGCGGCACGGCGTTCCTCGGTATCGTACGCGAAATCGAGGAGTCTGTGATACAATGGACCGGCCCTGGCCTGCAATACGCCGATCCAAACCGAAAACTGATGATCACATGTGTTTCGCCGCGTACCTTGAACCGTTTTCTGAGCACCCCATTCTGCAGCAGCGCGTGTTGCTGGTGCTGGAACAACTGCCCTCAGAAGTCCAGCGCGACTTTCTGGAGGATCATCGCTTTGGCGTGACGATCGACAATTACGAGCCGGGAATCGGCTGGTCGTTCGTCATGCCGACACCCGGTCTGCCGGGGAATGGCAGTCGCTGCGTGGTCCTGCGTCCGAAGCTGGCGTCGGCTTCCGAACAGTTTGCAATGTACGTGATCGCGCACGAGTTTGCTCACGCGTTTCTCCGCAACGGCGGCTGGGGAGAGATTACCGATATCGAAGAAGCTGCCGACGCCCTGGCCGCGTCCTGGGGTTTTCATCGACCGCAACACGCTGGCTGGGGGTAGATTTAGTCGTGTGTATGATCCGCGGTTATTTTACCTCTGTTTTTCAGACATTTAACGGCGGCTAACGCCTTGCCGCTCACCAAATCATCAGACCGCAAGCGCGGCATCTTCCAATTCAATCCACCAGTTCCACGAGAACCATTGTTTCTGAAATGACAGGATACGCGCCATCTTTCATCAGCCTGGCCCGGATCTTCAGGGGGTGCTCGGTATGGGATAATGCACTGGGAAGGATGGAGACAGTGAATTCGGAATGTGTCACATCGGGTGCCAGATCCTGAGGATTCGCAATGAAGAGCGAGCATTGAGACTCCGGACAGCAGAGTTCCAGCGTGACGCGTTCTGTCAGCTTTTCAGATCGATCGATGTGAATCGGAATAGAAATCTCCCCGCCAGGTTTTGCCTGGAATTCGGTTTCCCCGGCAGAGATTTTCAGCAGGGCTCCGGTGGGCAGGAAGCCCATGCGGGTTTTCTGATGACTCACTGAGTACCGCAGGTTTCCGGGGTCCGCAACCCTGGAGACACCGTTGACGACCATCCTCGCCGTGCGCGTTGTTTCCAGCCATTCGGGCAGATAAACAGGATACAAAATGCGATCCGTTCCCGGCGGCACAACCAGTTCTGGCCCTGTGATTCCCTGCACATGACGACCCTGCAGGGACGTCATTTCCAGCATAATCTCTGCTTCAAAGCCAGCATCGCGGGCAATCAGGACGGGAGCCGGAAATGTCGAGCCGCGCGGCCATTTGGTCACGTCGTCCTGACCTTCAGCATCGATCGAAAATGGCGGCTTCATCGTCGTTGCGATAAGGACGGGACTGGTTGTGCGCTGGACGGCCTTTTCGCTGATTGTCGCGGTTCCGATCACTTCGACCAGGGCTGCTGAGGCAGCTGCATCGGCGGCAACGGTGAGCTCTACAGTCAGCGCATTCTGGTTCGCGGCAACCTGAAGTTTTTCGGGCACGGTGACTCCGACCGGCAGGCCGGATATTGCCACATCGATCGCCTCCGCAAATCCGCCGCGTCGCGTGACATTGATGGCGAGTGCTGCTTTGCCGCCGATCGGAGCGTTCAGCAATTCCGGAATGCTGAGGCGAAAATCCGGCGCGGCGAGCCGCACCGACAGATGATACGTGGCTGCTCGCGTACCGCTTTTCGAAGCGACATCGGCGACGCTGATGTGATAGTCACCATCCGCTGGCACCGGGAATTCCATTTCGGCGTCTGTTGAACCTGTTCGATCGTCATTGCGAGCCAGCTGTTTCCCTTCGTGATCGAAAATCGCTAAAGCCGCATCGACCAGCGATCCCGTCTTTTCGTGCGACACCTCAATGGCCCAGACATCGCCTTTCTTTCCGGAAATCTGATAGCGGTCTTCGCCAAAACGCTGGTCCAGTACGCCGGTCACTCCGCTGGGAACGGTCAGCATGGAAACGCTCTCTGCCAGCTGCGTTTCATCGCTGAGGTGCAGCGGAAATCCCGGACAGTCGCCGTGTTCCGTTTTGAGCTGAAACCGGAACGATGTGGAGTTCGTGTCGTCGGGGAATGTCACGTCACGCATGACGGATTCGAGTTTTGCCAGCCCTGTCGCGATTCCATAGCCCATCAGTTCGACTTCTCGAGTTTCCCCGCGGCGACCGACCGCTGGAATGGCGGTGACAACTCGCGGCCCCGGCGTGACGGTCAGTTGGTACAAACGCCCGGTCGCCGCGAAAGTCGAGATCGTAAATCGGGTACTGTAAGCCCGTTGCGCTGGCCGAAAACGGAAGGCCGTGTCGTCGCCAGCCGTGTCTGCCGCTTCTGCGATGATCCGCCCCGTTTGATCGCGGATTTCAACGACCGCGCTGAGCTGTGAGCCGATGGAACGCGCGTTAACGGAACACGTGATCGGCCCGGACTTCGTCGCTGTGATTCGATAGTGATCGACTTCCCGGATCAGTCGAATCTGACCGGAAATGCAAACGGGCAGCGATTCGATTTGTTGCGGTGCAGCTTCCAAAAGCCTTTCCGCTTCGACAACAGTGGCAGTGTCATTCACCACGAACTTGCCGACGGAGGTGGCGCCGTTGGCGTTGGCAGCCTGCCACTTCACGATGCCAGGCAGCACGTCGGCCGGGATGGTCAATCGAGCTTTGGTTTCACGCGGTAAGGGCTCGGGAGATCGCCGGGCTTTTTTCCCGAACCAATAGGGCGGCTCGGGTACCAAAACCGGGCCAGGGGAACCGATGATCTCGAAGTGAATGCGGCGGTCATGGGCAAACAACTGCATATCCGGCGTCCAGTCGTAGCCGCCCAGAATCACTTCAATCGTCTGGCCAGGCTGACCGCCGGGCGGGAACATGTATCCGATGGCCGGTGGATGCTGGGCGAACGCGAACTGCGGAAGGCTGATAAGCACGAGAGTGATCAGCGATCGTACGAGATGATTCTTCATGCGTTGTGGCCAGGGTTTGACAATGCACACGAGTGGATTATGGGTTCATTAGTTGGACAGCGCCACTTCGTGGAGAATCTCAGTGTTTTTCCGTGCTACTGATGAAATCAACGACTGCGATTCAGCCACGATAGTGGCGGCAGCTTGTAGCCGTGGGCGTCAGCCCACAGTACCTTGCTCGCACATCTCCCAAAGCCCCGACAGGGGCGACAGAAATCCGCAAAACTCGCTCCTGTCGCCCCTGTCGGGGCTACGGAAACCATTTAAATCGAATCCGCGGGCTGACGCCCACGGCTACAGGCTGCCGCCCCTCCGGGGCTGTATTTCGCTACCTATTCTCCAAAAGTGGCGCTGTCCAGTTAGTGTCGATTCGTAAATTCGTCGTTCCGTGAATATTCTGCTGGTTGTCTTAACTTGAATCGTACAGCTGTTTTTTCAGGACACTTAAATCAGATCGTGAATCACTTTGCCGCCGTCAACAATCGGCACGGGACGGCCCTCAGGCCCAAAAAACTGTCTGTCGGGATCGATACCCATCAGCACGGAAATCGTGCGCAGCAGATCGTTGACGCTCACGGGATTTCCGGTTGGGGCTGTGGCGTGCTTGTCGGTCGCTCCGATCACCTGACCGGGTTTTGTGCCGCCGCCGGCAAAGATGACAGTCTGCGCCATGGACCAGTGATCGCGTCCAGCCTGAGCATTGATGCGTGGCGTGCGGCCCATTTCTCCCATCATCACGACCAGCGTCTCATCCAGCAGTCCGCGTTGTTCCAGGTCTGTGACGAGTGCGCTGAACGCCCGGTCAGCGTAGGGGATGAGGTCTGTTTTCAGGCTTGGAAAACAGTTGAAGTGCACATCCCAGCCTGGTGCATCGACGCCCACAAAACGGCAGCCGCCCTCAACCAGCCGTCGCGCCAGTAAAGCACATTGACCCAGCTGCGTGCGACCATAGGCGTCTCGGACAGCATCCGGCTCAGCATGAATGTTGAATGCTTTTTTGGCGTCGTCCGATGTAATCAAACTGTAGGCTTTTTCATAATAAGTCGACATGGCCTTCCCCTGAGCCTGATTGCGTTTGCCTTCCAGCTGATCAATGCCGGACAGTAATTGCTTGCGCAGGCTCAGTCGTTTGTCCGAGAGATGGCCGGGTGGGAGCAGGTCTTTGACTTCAAAGTCCGGCTGAGTGGGATCGGCTTCGATGACAAACGGCGCATGTTCTGCGCCGTAAAAACCAGGACCACCTGCCGACATGGGATGAGGCAGATTGATGTAGGCCGGCAAGGCACCTCGCTGGCCCAGCGTGCGAGAAACAACTGATCCGATCGAGGGAAAGTACTCGTTGTTGGGTACGGGAGTGTCGCCATCGGCAAAGCTGGGCCGATGACCTGTCATCACATAGTGGTAACCCGTTGAATGGCCGTTATCACTGTGACTGTGACTGCGGAGGATTGTGTACTTGTCCGCCATCTGTGCACACAGCGGCAATTGATCCGTCACAAAAATATCGGGGACATTGGTGTTGATTGTGCCGAACGGCCCGCGAATCTCCGGCGGTGCTTCTGGCTTGGGATCCCACATGTCCTGATGAGGCGGACCACCTTCCAAAAACAG